>JAHDDV010000417.1 GCA_020629205.1 Chitinophagales bacterium
GATTACTGGTGACTGATGACTGATGACTGGTGACTGATGACTGGTGACTGATGACGGAAATGCATTAGGTTGCCCTGAGGTTCGGCGACATATCAATGTCGCAAGCAACGTCTCAAGCCGCTCCACTACCCGAAATCAGCTACCGCGCTCGAACGTCTTCCCATCGCCTACAATCGATCAATCACTTGTCAAGCCTGCGATAGGACCAAAACCGGCCGCGCTGGCAGTATATGAGATTTGAATTGCCAGCTCCGCGCTGCGACATTGATATGTCGCTAAACCTCGTGATGACTGATGACTGGTGACTGACTGTTGGTGACTTGGTGCCAGAGATCGAAATTGCAGGTCAGTCTAGTACGAGGAACTTGTGCGAGCTTCTAAGATCTTCGATAGTCACAACACAGTAATAGATACCACCAGGTAATTCTCCCAATGCTATGCTGGAGGGACCAGTTTGGTCTTTAAGAATTCCTGACTGCACATGTTGGCCTTGGGCATTGTAGATTGTCCACTGAGCATGTTCCTGATGAGAGATGTCCAACCACAACTGTTCTTTGCTTGGATTGGGATAGATTTTGACGGAAAGGCTCTGCTCCGGGGGATTTGGGATGGGAAGAGGAAAGGGATCGGGGTCAGCAGTCGAGTATCGAAGCAGTCTATTATCTTCCGTGCTTAAGATGAAGTCCGTTTCTCCGTCGCCATCAAATTCTCCGCATAGTCTGGCGCTACCAAAGGCAAAGACTGGTTCAAAAGTGATCAGCTCTTCCGAGTTTAGGTTGCTGCTGTATTGTAGTACTCCGTCTACCACCATTAGATCCATCTGTCCATCCTCATTCAAGTCCACGATGGGTGTGTTGCCTTGCGTGTTTGGAACAAAGAGATGGTGGTAATCCTCCATGTCAAATTCAGTTCCGCTTTCTGTATACAGACGAAGTGCACTTCCGGAGCTCAATATCAATGTCCACTGCTGAGAATTGGGGCCTGGCATTGCCTGCAAACTACCAAATGCGTTTGGGCTTTCTTCACAAGTACCCATTGACGAGGCGCTGGCAAAAACCATCGGTGCCTGTCCTCTTGCCCACATAAACTGGCTGACTGGATTTGTGACACTATAATAGAGGAAGTCCAGGTCATTATCGAAGTCATAATCGATGAAGAGCGGGCCAAAGTTGTAGCCATCCACATTCCCTTGATTGTCTGGCAGAGCCATGGTTTGCATTTCCATTAGTCCCTGACTTCCATCATGCAGAAAGTAATGGAAGCCAAACTTATTTTTGTCATGCAGTACTATATCCAGAAAACCATCTTCGTTCAGATCTTCACACAATAATGTCTGTCCTTGCTGGATTTCATGGGTGATCGTTTCCAATACCTCGGCTTCCGGACTAATCTTCAATTGCACCAGCTCATCAGTCAAATAGAATAAATCGGTGATCCCATCTCCCTCAAGATCATTCACCAGAAAGGTCTGATAAGCACTAGCTTTCTCACGCAAAATATGGAGATCGGAGAAGTTGTCATTGCCGAGATTTTTGATCATTGCAAGAGCCCCCTCCTCCATCGATCCGAGTATAATATCTGCTAAGCCATTGCCGCTTACATCGTGTTGGGCCAGCTTCGAGATCGAAGATAGCAACTGATCAAAGAGTAAGGTGGATTCGAGACTCTCGGAAGCATAGCGCAATAGCAATACATCTTCTTTTTCGCGAAGGGAAACTAGCAAGTCGGGATAGCCATCTTGATCCAAATCTGCAATCACAGGTGGCGAAGCCAAATCATCTTCTGAAAATTCCAGCGATGCTTCAATCGGCATATCATAGCTCCCCGGCGCAACAGATAGATAAAGCCGAAGCAGACCATTGCCAGAACTAATCGAGTTTGTGACAATGTCATCATAACCATCTGCATTGATATCTCCACTGGCAACTACGTCGGTATAAAATTCTTCTATCACATAGCCTTCCGTGAATTGCAGGTTTGCTCCTTGCTCCAGGAGCCTGATGCTAGAAAAGGATTCGATCAGCAAGTCTGTCCTACCATCACCATTGGCATCTAAAGTACTGATTGTTCCTTGTGGGGCAGTGATTTCATCAAGCAAGGAAGACTCCTGTACCAGCAGAGAGTTATGGACTCTTATCAGCCTCAATCCATCCGGACTTGACTGAAGGATGTCAGCCTTGTCGTCTCCGTCTATATCCTCCATCAATACTTGATCTGCTTCTTCCAGTTCGGTGAGGGTGTATAGGTTCTCTTCCTGCCATGATTCAGCAGCTCCCATGTTTTTCAGAAGCACGATTTCTGCCTGGTCGTTTATGCTTTGGACGAATCGCCAAAGCAGCACATCCAAATCGCCATCCCCATCCACATCTTCTGTGCCGAGAATATGAGGAAGTGAAGGCGGGCTACCAATTAACTCAATGCTAAAATTTGCCTGCCCATCATTTCTAAACAATAGCACAGCCGATTGCGAATTGGTGATAAAATCGAGGTCCCCATCTTCATCCAGATCTGTAACGAATGCCTCCTCAAGAAAGTACGAGCTATCCCATCTTTTCAGTTCAGCGGCCTCTAAGCCATTCATCAGCTGACATCCGGACGACAGCAGGTAGTCGGGCTTTCCATCCCCATCGAAATCACCGCTTCCCAGAACTGATCCTGGGTATCTCTCTTGTTCGTAGATTATATTGTGTAAGGGTATTTGAGCTTCCAATGACAAATAGGAGCATGTCAAAAGCAGCAAAGTCACTGTTGTCGACAGGTATCTCATGAGCTAGATTTTATGGGATTTTCAATTGCTGCAGGCAATACATAAAGATATGTTACTCTGGTGGATTTGTTACCGCTATTTTGGATCAAGGATCAAGGAGCAAGATGGTTTGTGTATTGTTGATTGTGTATTATGTATTGTTGACAATACACAATCACTGTTGTCCGGGGAAAAATCGGAAGACGCAGGACTGAAGACGCAAGACTGAAGACGCAAAACTCAAGACTAAGGACTAAAGACGCAAGACTGAAGACGCAAAACTCAAGACTAAGGACTAAAGACGAACTGCTAGATGCTGACGAATCAATCAAAAGAGGTTCAGCGACATATCAATGTCGCGCTACGGGACGAGGTTCTTGCCATCAAAGGTGAAGTCACCGCGCTCGAATGTCCTTGCTATTTGAGGCTTGATATTGCCGATTAAGACGCAGGCAATGTGTCTCTATAAATTTGTCATGGCTTCCTGTTTTTTGCTCAAGACGAACTGCTAGATACTGATGAATCAATCAAAAGAGGTTCAGCGACATATCAATGTCGCGCTACGGGACAATGCACTGGCCTTCAAAAGTGAAGTCACCGCGCTGGAATATCCTTGTTATTTGTGGCTCGTTTTAGCCTCTTAAGACGCAGGCAATGCACTGTTGTCCCTGGCAATAATTGGGGATGAATTAAACTCACAGCCCAGCGGTATCTTGAGCGTGTTTATACCAGCAATTTTGAATGGCAATGGCCTTGTCACGTGAGCTAACAATAGAACAGACAAACAATGTTGGTTGACCGCTCTGCGGCCTCGTGTCGGTGAGCAATAGTTTCATAGCATAGGGGGCAATTGAAAAAGGCCTTTTTCAGGGGAGAAAATGAAGCTATTGCTGGACCAAGGTCGTAAATCATAATAACTTTCATACCGCTACTGGTTTGGTAAATCGAACACGCGAGCTTTTTAGATTTCATCGCCACCTGGAGGTGACGCTGGGCCTCCTCGTTGGAATTAACCATGCACCATTCAGCAAGTACGGCCACAAGCTATGCAGGTGCTATCTAGCCTCGATAGTAGCGGTAATGCAGGTGCACTGAGCGCGCTGCCCTGTGCCGCTGGCGGGGGCTCGACGATAGGAGAGACCTCGGCAGCGGATACAGGCAGCAGCGAAGGGGGCCTGCATTTTAGCGGATAGCGAGTGATCTGCTGCGATGAGTGGAACTGTTGGGCTCCAAGAAAGAAACAGACGCAAATGCACCAACAAAGTGGATCTACCTGAGCACCATGAATTGTTTAGTGAAATATTGCTCGGCCAGCTTGATGGTACAGTGATAGATTCCAGATGGCCAATCTTGAACATCGATTGTATGGGAAAAGGCCTCCGGAGTATGTGCATCTCTTGAGTAGATCTCATGACCAATGCTGTTATGTATATTGATGCTAGCAGCGCCCGTACAGTCTTGGCGTAGAATCGTCAATGAGGTCGAGCTGGGATTGGGAAAAAGCTCCACTTCGAAAGAGGAAGCTGGCGCTATATTGGTCGGGCTAGTTTTGCTGTAAAGGATGACATCC
>JAHDDV010000035.1:0-1429 GCA_020629205.1 Chitinophagales bacterium
CTTTCTAGAAATGCATCCTTAGTATCGTTTTTGAACTTTTCAGGTTTTGAATCAAATACTGCCTTCGCATCTGCATATCGCTTTTTATCATTCGCCTCTTTTTTATCCTTTGCAGCAGCTGACTTTTTCTCTGCATCTATTTTCTTAGATGCCGCTTCCTTCGCGATAGCATTCTGATTTTTAGGGCTTTCCCAGCCTTGCACTATTGCACTTCTCAGCCAGGCACCGGTATTGTTGATTTTTGAATCGCCTTTCTTCAGGGCCAGTTCAATGTTATCCAAACCGTTTCTACAACCTTGTGCCCCATGCTGCTCTATTAACTCTAATGCAACTTCTCTGTTGATTCCGTATTTGACCATTTCCAAGGCGATTTCATCCGCTGAATCCACATCATCGCCAAAATCAAACGAGCTTTGAAAACTCTTTTTAAGCTTACATGTAAAATTAATATATCTGGTACTTCTACCTTCCCTTACTGGGCTAAAAGTGACCTCTAGATCAGAATACTTAGTGATCTCTTCTGTCGCCGGTAACAGGACATCTCGACGCAGGTATTTGTATTGATTGTAAGCATCACCGCTTAAGTTGGTAATGGTTCTGATGTAGTCAATGCTAACCTTATCGGTCTTTTTTCGTCTACCTATCATGTCTTGTAGGTATTCGTAAATGATCAAAGAATATCGCTTAGAAAAGCTTCCCTGTGCGAGAAGTTGCACTTTACCGAACAACCGCGGCCTAACCATTTCCTCAGCTATCCGCTCGTTAATGGCGTAGGTCAATGTGCCGGCTTTTATTTTCCCATAGGTGATAAAAGTACAAGCTTCCCAACTACTGGATCTGTCTTCTCCAAACTCATTCCAACTAATGATTGTGGTCATTAGTTTTTCCATGTGCGTTTTCAAGCTCTGGATATTGTTACTATCGTCCCAGCCAATCGATTTGAAGACTTCCCTGACGGAGATTTCCTGCCGGGAATTGGCTATGTATCCTCCCTGGATGTTCTGCGCGTTGAATAGCAGTGTATTCAATAGTTTTCTTTCACTATTGGAAAGCGGGTTCTTCAGCTGAATAGAAGCTGTTGGCTTCTTGAGTACTGGCATCTTCGACGGTGTTGACATGGCCTCGATCCGATTCAGACTGCATCCTTAAAGGTGATAAAACTGTCGCAACTTTATATCACCTTATGACTAAAAAATAGACCTTAGTTAATTTTAAACAGCACCCGATCCACTCACCTTTAGATATTATCTTTATATTTCAAATAGATAGATCTAAAAATAGCACAGCAAAACACGTAAAAACCTCTTCCAAACACGTTTCACTCACCTTTCATCTTTGCTTTTTAAGGTGCCACCTTCTTTTCCAAGGTATTTCAGGCCTATAACGAAGGATCTATAGGGAATACATCAACTCACCCTATCAACTCACC
>JAHDDV010000035.1:1529-15554 GCA_020629205.1 Chitinophagales bacterium
TCTAAACCCGATCCACTCACCTTTCAATGTCGGTTTCTGTTCCTTACCCACAGTTTAAATAAGATAAAACACATATATATCAAATAGTTATATATCTATTTCCCAAATCCCTGCTTGTCTTTTCCGTATTCCAGGTCGCCTAGACATCCTTTTCCCCCTTCACCCGATCCACTCACCTCTTAATCTACTGTACTCATACTAATACCCGTTCCACTCACCTTAAAAGCCTAATCCATTCACCTCAATACCCATAAATTCTTTTAATAACAATGTCATACCCATAAATGACTTACACATATACCCGATCCACTCACCCTAATAATTAGAAACCCGATCCGCTCACCTTTAGATAACCCCAATAAAAACAGATAGATATGGGAGCTGAAAAAGCTATACCACCTGAATAACTCACCTAAAGTCACCCGATCCGCTCACCTTTTGGTCCCCGATCACTTCACTTTCTGCTTTTTATTGACACCTCTATAGTCACCATAAGACATTGAAATAATTAGTGAATAATGGATAATGCATTCAGTGTCAAATATTCCCCTAACAGTTGTTAAGTGTTACTAATGTTGTTTTTATATTCAGAAACAACAACAACAGAAGGCATCTACGATTTTACAACTCTGTAGATCGAACACCTCCTTACGGAATTATCGGGATAGTTAACGGTATGACAGTTCTTGCCAATATGGCACCGCTTGTTGGTCTTTGGCAGCAACGATACTGTCTCCACACGTTCCAAACATAGCTTCCACTATCAGATGTCAGCGCTGGATCTCTTGGAGTACTAATACCAGGATCGATACCTGTCTCCGGTAATCGTCTGCATTCATTCTGTTTCTCTGGAAATACCATTTGCCATGCACCCGTCGTAATGTCGTTCGGGTTCAATGGTTCTGGGAACCAAGTCCTAAGACCTGGTGCACCGATGTTTAATGCTGGTCTATATAGGTGGCTTTGCCCTTCTCTAGTCACGACGTGTACGCCTCTAAAGGCCGCTGTTGCTCGTGCTTTGAGTTCATCATTCTGCACAACCCAACCAGATCTAGGATAGACGTTGCTCCAAGTCGACCAGTCAGGCAACGTCACAGGCAGTAGTGAGGTAGGTGGCGATGCCAGACTTCCTGCAGAAAAATTACCGAGGAACAACTCGCTGTCGGGTATAGGCAGTGCATAGGATTTTGGATAGACCATTTCTGGTAATTGCATTCTCCAACTCAGTACATTCAGTCCCGATAGGTAGTACGGCATAAGTGGTTGAGTCACTGATGGGCAAAACAGCGTAAGACCTGCAGATAGGTCAAAGCTCTGCCCAGCTACCTCAAAACTTAATGCACCGCTATCTAAACTGCTTTGGATCTGGGTGATTGATTCTTCTATGTCTGCCCCAAATTCACCATCTAGACCAGGCATACCGCTAGCATCCTGTAAACCAGCAATCATCGCGTTAGCATTTTCTTCATTGAAACTACCGTTTAAAAGTATTTGACCTGTTTCATTGGCCAATCCACCTATTTCAGCAATTCCATCAAGTTCTCCTTGAATATTTTCATAGGCGTCCAAACCCGCGACCTGATCTAATAGAAATGTTCCTGGATCAGATAATATGTCCTGAGCTTGATCTCCTAACTGACCATTGTTGACAGAGTTTGCTGCTGCGTTGATCGTATTCAGAGCATCTGTTGCGGAACCTAGTATGTTCACTATTGCTGCATCAACCGGTTCAAACAGATTATCTTGCCATCTACTTGTATCGCCCAACCCGGGTTCATTTGCCCACGCCCCTGGATTCCCTACTGCCCCGTTTATGTTGTTTGGCCCCCCACCCGTCACTTCATTTACTACAGCGTTTACTTGGTTCACGCCTTGCGTTGCTATATTCGATAGCAACCCTACTTGAGCCTCTAATACCTCAGTAGCGTCATTTGTTAGCTGCCCAGTCATCGTCTTAGCTGATATAGAAATAAGATTTCCAGGATGGCCAATGACCTCGACTTCAGAGAAGATTGTTCCGCTCTCCCCCGCGTTATCTTCTTCGTCTGTGTTGCTCTGCTGCGTGTTAGCGCCACTGAACATGTGTTCCTGCCTATAGGATACGGGCACATCTTCCCCACTTATTAGCTCTAGTACAGCTTTGGAAGATTCGGTCTGAATACCATCATAGAGTTTATCTATCTCATTCACTGGAGACGCCCCCATTCTTCCATATGAAGTCACTATAAAATCCGGGTTATAGTGCTCAATTTGTGGGTAGAATCGAATCGCGACACTGCATCCTGTAAAACCACAATTAAGAACTGTGTACACACATATTCCTCTAAGGAATAGTTTTAAGCAGTCTATTGGATGGCTGTCCCTGAATACTTCTAGAAGAGACGTTTGAGTTGTAATGTTCTCTCTTAGGTCGGCAATAATCTCATCTGTAACCATGGCGATAACGTCACCGCCTGATTGTATGAAGTCCTCTACACCCATAGTGAAGTTGAATCTACTGAGTGGATTGTCTTTATCTTCAATAGCCAAAAGGTAGTCGTTTTCAGACTGGGTAGCTTCACTAAAACTTAGTTTTGCTGCCTCTAAAAATTCTAAGGGGTCTGACTCTCCCGAGTACGCTATGGCAGGAGAAGGAGCATGAAGAATCGATACAATCAATGCCGTTACAATTGATCTTCTAAAAAACATATAACTCTCTCTCTGGTTATTGAATATCCGTCATTTACTCGGTACCACGCATACCAATCCCGATATAAAGGTTCAGTGGAAGGTACGATTTGACTGTTTTAGGTGTTCCGGATGGGGGCATCTGCTGCTAATCAGCACTGTGCTCTCAATGTACTTCAATATTAGATATATTTTGTAATTTACACGATTTAATCTAACTTATGCCCGTTTACATGCATTATTCAACATGTTTAAAGCCATTAAATTATATATTTTATATAATTAACTGTTGATTGTTCCAAATCGATTTGCTACTGTTTTGTCCAAGATGAGGCTCTAAGGAACTCCGGAGCACTCTTCTCACAGAACATGATTCTGTCGGTCGAACATGATTCCGTCATCGTTTGGCTTCTTCTACACACGCGACCACATGACGCACTTCATCCGTTAAGAGACTCATTCTTTTCGATTCTCTAACAGTTTTCACGCTTGTTAATACCTCTAGTGAAAGCGCCCTTTATCTCTTAAAGAAACCGTGTGAATACGTAGATGTTGTCAATTAAAAAATCATCAGTTGCACTGCTCACACTGTTAGTAGTTACGTCCACGCAATCTCAATCAAACCAAAGCGAAAGTAAAAAGAAGAAAAATCCTGAGCAAATGATTGATACACCTTTCATAGATCTGGACACCGCGTTTATTCGAGTTAAAACAATACCCTTGAATGAGCTAACCGAAGTAGATTCAGATTACGTTCATACAGATAAGGCTGATGAATCAGTCAAGCCACACACTAGGCGCATGAACAAATCCCAAACATCTGTTGTTAAAACGGATGATGATTTAATTCCCAATAAAAATGGTGGGAATAAGAAACCAAGTAATTTAGCTGTAACTGGTCGTTATACATCTCCTACATATTCAACACGTGCCCCCGGTAGTGTTACAGAAGCTGGTAGTACCAATCGTTCATTGCCCTACACTTCTTTTAGCCAAACAAGCAAACTTCCAAAGTCCCTCTCCATCATTGTTTCCACGCGATTTACGGCCAGAGAGACAGTTGGCGGTGCTATGGCGAAAATACTGGATTTAATAGGGTATTCGTTGATTTCAAAAGGCATGAGTACCGACCCTGAATCAACAGAGATTCTGTACCAGCTTCTTCCAAAAATACACTTAAATATGGACAATATAAGTGTAATCGATGCACTTACTACAATAGCTGGCCCAAGTTATACGGTAGTTTTTGATCATAGAATTCGACGTACTACATTAGATGTATCGCCTCAGCGACGAATATTAAATAGAGCTCAACGCCTGAATGCGAGAGTTCAATGAATAAATCCACTCTTGTAGTTTTATTGTTTCTCTCATTGTCGCAATTAGGTTGCTCTACTATATCGATTAGTGATCTGGGCGCCAGGATCATTCCTCAGAAGTCTGCAGAAAAAACACTACCAGATTGCCCTCCCAATATGCGTTACGCGGAACGTGATCTTGATCGCCCTTATAGGCCTGATCTTCGTGTTTATCGAACCAAAGAAGGTGTGATATGTCGCGCTTTCTAGCTAAAGGGTCAATCCTCATAGGTTCACTATTTCTTGTACAGATATCTGCTGCTCAAGAACAAACATCCACTGGCGCAAATTCCAATGGGGCAACAACGTCCGGTTTTACCGGTCAATCACTCGATGCACAGTACTGGAACTTAAGCCAAACAGAAGTGAATCGTTTGGAGAGTCTTAAACAGAAATTTAGACCTTTTGCAGATGTAGATGTCATGAGTCCCTATGAAATACTTGGCCTGGGAGCAGAGACAGAAGCTGAACGCGCTAAATACGCAAAGTCTTATATTCGTGCTCGCTCAGAGCATCAAAGATCAACTATTGCATGGGCCGTAACTGTTTCTGAAGTGGATTCAAAAATGGAAGATCACGCTGATTTCTTGCGTGAAGATCCAAATATCACACGATATCTCTATCAAAATGGATCTAACGGCACTGTTGATAACGGCCTTGTACCAGCTTCAGATACTCCTACTCAGAGCGGCATAGGTACTGATCAGTATCATTTATTTATTCCCAAGGGGTGTGACCGTTGCCAGAGGCTGTATGGAAAAGCCTTACAGGATCTTATTGACGGTGCAGTACAAAAAATCAATATTGTCTTCACCACAGATTTCAGCAACAACCAGATTATTTCATGGACTGATGGTGTAAATATCGATGTCGATCTTTTGAAAACAAAGGTCATAACATTGAACCGCATGGATTCTCAGTGGGGTGCGGTCGTAGCAGGTAGGTCATTACCTTTACTAGTTAACTCTGGAACGGGCGATGCTTTCAATTAAAAAAATATCCATACTGCTATTCCTTAGCTCTTGCTTCTTCGTTGGTCCAGTTGCAGCTTACGCTAATGACATGTCGCTAAACACGATACCTACAGTCTATAAGAAGGTATCGAAGAAATATCGAATACCGCCCGGCTTGCTGTATTCGATCGCTATGGTTGAGTCTCAGACCACTATCGCTGACGGAAAAGTTAGGCCGTGGCCGTGGACTCTAAATACATCAGGAAAGCCACATCGTTTCAGTAGTCATGCTGAGACCGTAGCAGCTATTAAGGATCTAAAGGAAAAGGGAGTTCGCAATATAGATGTTGGCATTATGCAGGTCAACATGATCTATCACGGACATCGTTTCGATAGCTACTCTGATCACGTAAATCCTTACACAAATATCGATGTGGCTGCCACGATTCTGGTAGCGGAAAAGAAGGAGTGTGATGATTGGTGGTGTGCAGTTGGTAGATATCATTCTAGAAAACAGTTGAACGCCGACCGATATATACGCAAGGTTCGTCGAGAAATGGAGAAGCTACAGTGATCAGTACTCCATATCAAACCCGAAACTTTCGATATTTGACCTTATTAATTATCAATATCGCCTACGCATCTTCAGTAAATTCCTCACCCGTTAATCCCCTCGGTCTGGAATATCCGATTCGTCCACTCACTCTCACCTTCGGGGTATTTGAGGAATACAAGATAGAAAATCCCCAGCATATACCTTTCATGATGTTTGCCATAGGCAACGATGATGTATCTATACGGTGGCTTACGGCGAACAGTGAATATTTTAGAAACAATAACTCTATAGGGTTTCTGATAAGTGCTGATTACCCTATGGAGATTCAGGAAATAAGAGAAAGAACTGGCTTCAACAAGCTTTTTCTTATGCCTAATGTAGACGAGTTAGTAAGCGTTCACTCAATACCTAATTATCCGTTTGTGTTGGACACTCAAAGAGGTCTGGTGCGTCAATGATGATTAGAGCAATCCTACTGTCTATTTGTGTCACGTTCCTCTCTGCGTCTTCGACTGCAGATGATCGAATACACAATACTGACAAGGATTCACTTATACGTATTCATAAGGAATTCTCAGCAATAGAGCAATTGCTCGTTGATCTAGAAATAAAGAACAGATCTACTGCTTCACCCGATCCTTCATCTGGTGGGGTTATTTTTAACTACGGTGTACTGCTAAGCGAAGTTCGCAAACAACTTGCAGGAATTGAAAGTCATATCCAACTTCTCAACAGTTCACCACAATGGCAAAGATTCACACTCGAATAATCTTAACGATTATTTTACTTCTACAAACCGGTTATGTTCATGCAGAGATACTGCAAGAGGCGCTTGATTTATTTGAAGCTGCTAGCGGATCAGTAACCTCATATAGCAACCTATTTAGAACTATCACTATCGCTATGGTTTCTGTATTCGCCATATGGGTACAGGTAGCAACGTTTAGATCCTACATGGATGCTCAGCTTACATTTCTAGCCACATTTATGATGGTGATAAGAGTTGTAATTCTGACGGCGATTGTTGGATCACTATTCACATTTATTTAACTAACTATTTATTCAATCATTCAATCAAAATTATTAGAGAAAAATCATGAGAAAACTATTAACTTCCCTATTCGCTGCTACTCGTAAAGCATGCACATCTACTTTCGCTAAAGTTGCTTTGGCGGTAGCGGTAACAGCATTACCTTCGCTAGCTTCAGCAGAAGCTTTCGATACAGCGGGTATTGATGAAGCCATCACCACCTCATTCACCACCTACCTCACCCTGGCTATCCAGGTAATTTCAGTCATTGTGTTTCTGATGGTTGGATGGGGCGTTCTGACTAAGTTCATCTCTGCTCTTCAAGGCCGTTCCGAGTGGGGCGAAGTATTCATGCCTGTTGCGATTGGAGTTATCGTAATCGGTATCTGTACTTTCCTATTCGCTCAGGCGACAGAACTGGTCGGAGGAATCGGTGGGGGTGCGTAAAGCAGCTTCTAACTGATACCTGACGTTATTGGCGCGGAGCGGATGTCATATTCCTCTCCGCGCTTTCGTCTGAAATCGGAACACTGATGGATTCTGAACACCTAAAAGGCGTAGTCGCAACCAACGTAAATGAAGAGGCCGTTATTTTACGCGGCTGTACCACTAGTGAGTTGATTGGCGCTTCTATTGTTTGCACCAGTGTGATTCTTCCAGTTTTTCTCATTGTGGGTGCCGTAATCTCAAAAATGATGATCTGTATGGCCGTAGGTTTCGCCGCTAACTTCGGAGCAATATTCGGCACCGCTACTCTGATGCAAAAAATGAAACGCGGACGTCCTGATGGCTACTTCAATCATTGGATGCTTTTGATTGGTAAAAAGGCTGGGATGGTTAAAGCCCCGTTCGTCATTCACGATGGACAGATGAGTATTTTTAGGAAGAAGCAAATATTTCTACTTCATAAGCACCTAAAACAAACACTTGATAGGTAGCAATCAATAGCTAGATCCAGTTTGGACTCTGCTAATTGCTATCGAATCATCTTTTAAGTTTTAACAGTCATAGGATTGATTTAGCACTATGAGTCGGTTTCTAAACGAACTTACTGCGAAGGATGCACATATCGCGACGTTGTACATGATCGTGGTATTTCTGATGCTCATTACAATGGGCTTGTGGTATGGATGGCAGACTGCTCCACAGAATTTGAGGATATTTATTCCACCCGATCTACGAGCTGGCGCTATTACACGTCCAGATGAGTATCAAGCTGCTCAGGTGTTTGCCTTTGCGACTATGTATACGCAAAGTCTGAATCGATGGGAGGAGGATGGACAAAAAGACTATCCAGCCAGAATTCAGGATCTCCAGGCTTACATGACTCAGACGTTTCGTGATCAGCAGATTCGAACCATGAATGAGAAAATGTCACGCGGGGAACTGGCTAAGAGAACACGTTATTCATCTGTAGATACCCGATATACCGACTATCAGCCAGAGTTTGTAACAGCTTTGCGAGATGGTAGTTGGAACGTAGAGATGGTTCTGCAGGTTGTAGAAAAGGTTGGAGAAGTAGAAGCGAAACGAATAAAAATAAAATACCCAATTAATGTTGTTCGTATTTCCATTGATCCAGAGAAGAATATCTGGGGACTGGCCTTAAACGGTACTTCACCAGGATATAAGGAAGAAGTGTTCGAGGAAGACCAATGACAAAAATCCTCTCTAAAGGTCTTCTATTCATAGCCGCATTTTTGTTTCTTTCTGCTGAATCCTATTCCCAGGAGATGACGCAGTATCGCACTGTTGTTTATTCGAATTTACCCATCCCTTTTACTGTTCGTACGGGTGAGGAGAAAATACTTTCATTTTCAGAGGATGTTCAATGGTCAATTCCTAGGGAATTAACTGGCATCGTTTCAGGCGAGGCAGTCTCAGGTACTGTTTATCTGACCTCAACATCAGATTTTGAAAAAACACGGTTTCACTTTCGCGGAATAGACACAAACCAGCATTATATATTCGACATAACGTCAAGCCCTAGTGGTGAGAAGACAGCACTTCGAATTCTAAAACAAGCGCCTTCATCCGAGAGTGCGCCTACAGGTATTTCTACAAGCCCTATCTCTCCTAGTCCACCAACTGGTCGAAGGATGGGAATGGCCGAGGTAATAAGGTCGGTTTATCAAGATATCTACGCCCCTGATCGATTTCTCAATACATCTACCAGGCTTTCCAGTAAGACATTTGAAAAACCACCTACCTATACACGCCTCATACCCGGACACAATGTACTAGCTGTACCATTTTCACAATGGTGGACACCAGATGGGCTTTACGCCACAGCGCTTCATATTACTAATAACGAACCCTACTCAATTCAAATTGACCCAAGAACAATTAGATCTAGTCCGGACTGGGTTGCGTTTTCATCCATTTCCAGAGAGCTTCTTCCGGCTAACCAATACGGTGACAAGCTAATCGCAGTTGTGATTACACGCCAGTCATTCGTCGATATTAGTGATTGGATGAAATGATAACTAAAAGAATACTTCCTCTACTAGCTGTAGGTATCGTTATTCTTGCAGCGATATTCATTTTCTTTGCATCTAGACCAGACGCCGTTGATCAGTACTATCAACCATCAAATCGCCTCGATAACATTGCCGTTACTGAGGTAGATGCAGATTCTACTGCGGACACTATCCGAGCCCTTACCGGTGAAGTGGATAGGTCAAAAGAAGAGATGTTTGCGCTTACCCAGAAAGCAATAGAACAGGCAGCTGCTAAGGAATCGATCATAGATGATGCTGATGCAAAAATTAAAGAACTTGAGAGCATTGTCAACTCCTCACAGAGAGAATATAGAGAGTTTGCTACAGAGCAGAATCGTGTTATTCGAGAACAGCTATTAGCCGTTCAACGAGAAGTTCAAGAACTTAAAGGTACTGCGGATAGGATGCAGTTTGATACTCGCGGTAGTACAACCTCACGCTCTGACCCTAGCACCCTTCAATCTGTGGAAGACTTCATTACTGGTGCTGAGTTGCCTACTGGATTAGGACTTGATGGCACACCAGCCGGACAAGAAGTCAACGGGATTGCCCTTTCCGATATTGTCTGGATAAATCCGCTAGATAGGCCGGATGTGAACTTAGATAATGCCGATAGTAGTGGCAATAAAGTTACTTCTAAGTTAGCGAACCCAGCATTGGGTTTGTCACGATCCAGTACTGGTTCATCATCAAGTAATGTTGGTGGCTCTGGTTCGCAAGGTTCATCATCTTCACGCTCTGAAACTGGGCAAGCCCAACCACCCGTAGAGAATAAGATATTTACCGTACCTGACCTTTCTATGATGACAGATGCCGTAGGATTAACGGCTCTAGTTGGTCGAATCTATACGGATAATGAAGTAACTGATCCTTGGCCCTTCAAAACTATGGTGCGCAGACAGAATGTGTCAGCAAACTATACAGCTCTCCCACCGGATCTAGACGGGATGCTTTTCGAGGGATATGCAGTCGGTGATTGGACTTTAGGTTGTGTTCGTGGCTGGCTCACGGCAGCAACATTCGTATTTAAAGATGGATCAACGATTTCTGCATATGCTAACTCCCCTGGTTCACGTCCCAAGGAATCGAGACTTAATAAACAAGCTATTGGCTACATAACCGATCAGTATGGAAACCCTTGTATATCTGGTCAGAAGTTAACAGATGCGCCAAAGTTCCTCGCGACACAAACATTGACAGCCGGTGTTCTAGGATTCGCTGATGCTTTGAACGATGAGTTTAAGCAACGCTCTACTATTACCGGAACCGATGGGTCTACGACAACTGTTGATCGTGTTATCAACCCTACTCGCGAGTATGCGAGAAACGAGGCCTATGTAGCTGCTTTACAGGAATCAGGGCAGTGGATTAGAGATCGTCAAAAACAATCCTTCGATGCCGTGTACGCGCCTCCGGGGGAAACTATGGTCGTTAATCTGCAGACCGAGTTGAGGCTTGACAGAACTAAAGACGACAGACGAATTAGTTACAGCAATACGCAACTGGAATCCCATTATGAAACACTTGACTAGTTTGTTGCTTATATCAACAGTTTTACTCGTATCATGCGGAACGCCTCCCGAGCAAGTGCTTAATAGGCACTACGAAATGACTATGGCAGAGCTAATTCAGCATAATGCCAAAACGACATCTGACGGAAATGTTCGTGCTGAGTATATAGATGATACAACCCGTGGTATTGAAGGCAAGGAGTTGCCCACTAACTACCACCTAGAAAACTATACATCTATAGCCGCAAAGGAAATAGAACAGCTATTTCCTATGCTTCCTAATCCTCAGATAGTGGTTTACGTGTACCCACACATGGCTACATCTACTCGCGCTCCTGTTCCAGGTTATACCACCGCTATTTCCCTCTATGAGCGCGACGAGTATGCGCTACCGAATGAAATGACACGCTCTCGGAGCCACTATCAATGAATATTCGCGCGAAAGATCGATTTGATAGCGCTACATCCATGGACGCCGAAGATAGTGCCCAGGATAAGGAAGCTGAACTAAAACCATCAAACTTCGACCAGATTGTTAAACGGTTAGGTTTGCCGGATCCATTGCAGAAACTGGCTCTTGGACTTCCATCCAAGATCCAAGCGATAAAAGGGAAGATACCAACTAAACCAGATGTTGCTATGTCTACCGGTATTCCTACGCCGCTCGATGTCGAACCCGGCGATAAGAAAGTAAAGAAACCAAATTTCACGAAGCCGAAATTCAAATTGGGTGGTGCAAGACGCTCTGATTTACAGGATCTTTACAAAACCAATGCAAGTTTTGCTGACTTACTCCCATGGGTTGAATACCTGCCTGAATCAAAGCAATTTCTTTTTGAAGATGGCGTTTCGAGAATGTGTGTATTCAACGTAGAGCCAATCCCTACCGAGGGACGCTCTCAGGAGATGCTGCAGGAAACCAGTGAGAAGCTTGCTCGTGTTATCTCAGACACATTCCCAGAGGAAGACAAAGATCCGTGGACTGTTCAGTTCTTCCTTAATACTGAGCCTAGTTTAGAGCAACACATGAACGACGTTAAGCAAACCGCTTCAGATAATGGTATGGACTCCCAGTACACAAATGACTACCTGGAGCAGTACAACCAACACCTGTCGAACGTAGCTGGCGAGAAAGGCTATTTCTTTGATCAGGAAACCACAGAATCTGTTTGGCGCGGTCAGATGATGATGATCCGGATTGTTATTTACCGCCGCTACTACCGGTCACGTCCTAATGGGAATACCGAGCATGAGATGGAACAGATGTCATCCAGGCTTGCGACTAGTCTCAGAGCGGCTGGAATTAGTACGTCAGTATGCAACGGTGCAGATTTTTATAGATGGATGCTGATTTGGTTTAACCCCAAGCCACCTGTTTACGATGGTGATATCCGGAAAACTCTTGAGAATATTCCCTACCCTTCTGACGATGATCCAGTACCGGGCAGTGATCTAGCCGAAATGGTATTACTCGACGCGCCTCGATCAGATAAAAAAACGGGCTACTGGCACTTTAATGATCTTCCACATACCGTCGTACAAATCGGGAAAATAATGAAGCCCCCCGCTCATGGTGCCCTCTCTGGTGAGATGAGATTGCAGCAACAGCTTTATGCGCTGACGGATAAGCTTCCGATAGGTGCCATAGTGTCAATGACTATCTTTATACTCCCGCAAGATGTCATAACTAACCGTATAAAGCTCATTGCTGACAGGGCTGTAGGCGATACAGCGGAATCTGGAATCACACGAAGTGAAGCTGCTAATGTTCTTGAGAAACAGGCGCGTAACGACAAACTGTTTCCATTTGAAGCCGCTATTTACGTTAGGGGTGCTAGTGAACGTGATTTAAAAACACAAGTACAGCAGGTTAAATCACACGTTGAATCTCTAGGCTTAAGAACCCTCAATAGTGCTGAAGACCCTATAGCGTTGGATAACTATATTAAGAACCTACCAGGGGTTCAGGTCGAAGCACTGGATCGAAAGGCACGTCAGCGGGCTCGTCTAGCATTCTCGTCCCATATTTCGTCACTTGCCCCACTCTATGGTCGTGCACGAGGTACAGGCAATCCGGGTTTTTTGTTCTTCAATCGTTCTGGTGAACCCATCACGTTCAATCCGTTGTCTAAATATGACAGGCGCAAGAATGCTCATATGCTTGTACTTGGTCCGACTGGAGCAGGTAAATCGGCATGCCTTGTACATTTAATGATGTCTTTAGAGGCTTTAAATAACCCAAAGTTCTACATCATCGAGGCCGGTAACTCATTTGGTTTGTTTGGAGATCATGCTCGCGACATGGGCAAGACCGTACACAAAGTGAAGCTCTCCATGGGATCTGATGTTTCGATACCTCCCTTTGCTGATTTAACAAAGGTCATAGAGGCAGAAGAAAAACTAGATTTGGATGCCATCGGTAGTTCAGAAGAGGATATGAATATTGATTTTTCGGACGATGAAGAAGATGACGAGGACGATGGGGAAGTAAGAGACTATTTAGGTGAGGCTCAGATCATGGCCGTACTTATGGCCACTGGTGGTGAGCAGAAGGAGCTTGATAATCTGACCCGTTCATTGAAGGGAAAAATTAAAATCGCCTTGAAGAATGCAGCGAGGGAGGTTTATGACAGACCTGCAGATCAAGGTAAGACAGTGCTACCTGAAGATGTAGCTCGTCATCTTGATCTAGTAGCCTCAGATCCAAATAACGTTCAACAAAAGCAAGAAATTGAAAACCTTGCCGCATCTATAAGGTTGTTTACTGATGGACTTAACGGGAACCTGTTTAATCGTCAAGGTGAACCCTGGCCAGATGCTGATGTCACGATTATCGACCTTGCACAATCTGCAGCCCGTGGTTATGAAGATACTCTTGCCGTAGCTTACACCTCATTGATTCAGCATATTAATGCAGAGGTAGAGAAAAACCAGTTTGAACAGAGAATGACCGTTGTACTAACGGATGAGGCTCATTTAATACTTAAAAATCAGCTCCTCATGCCCTACGTTGTGTCTATCGTCAAGATGTGGCGTAAGTTAGGAGCCTGGTATTGGTTAGGTACACAGAACGTAGCCGATTTTCCAGATAGCGGTAAAGTGCTGCTGAACATGATCGAGTGGTGGATGTGTCTTAACATGCCTTCAGACGAGGTAGAGCAGATAGCTCGATTCAAAACACTCACCGACGATGAGAAAGCGATGATGCTTTCTTGTAGAAAAGCCCCAGCTAAATACACAGAAGGTGTAGTTCTCAGTGAGCAAATGAAAATGCTTTTCCGAAATGTTCCACCACCGATTGCGCTTGCTCTCGCAATGACTGAAAAGGATGAGAAGGTTGATAGGCAGAAGTTGATGGATGAGCATGGAATAACAGAGGTACAGGCTGCCTATAAGATTGCAGAATCTATAGGAACTAATCGTGAACGTGCGCTGAAACCCTCATGATC
>JAHDDV010000035.1:15654-18740 GCA_020629205.1 Chitinophagales bacterium
GGCATCTTCTTCTGGCCAACGTTCTGCAGAGTGTTCGGCCGAATAATGCGCATTGATCCTTTGTTCTTCTTCCCACTTCAATACCGGGTGATGATTTGGTATTGGGTTTTTGAGGCGGCATTCTTCATATCGTTGATATAGCTATGAAAAAACAAAATACCAAACTCACATTACTCTCTTCTTCCGGAGTATCAATTTTACTTTGTCTCTCTCTGTATACCAATCCGGTATATTCAGATGGAACACCTGCTGAGTCTTCGTTGACCTACTATTCTTTAGGCGGTGGCGAGCCAGTCATGCCCCCCGTCGTGTTTAACAGGCCTGAGCGGGTAGGCTTTGGTCCAGGATTCAAGTTGCCTAGTCTTTGTGACTTATGGGAGTACAAGCATCTAGACGACATACTCGACCGTTACGGCGATATGGTCACAAGTTACGTTGAAGGCCAGCTGGATGCCCTCGGGCAAACGATTATGACTAATCTGGTTGCTAATGCAGAGGGGCTTCTCGCCTCTACGATACAAAGGGCAATGCCTGGTTTGTATAGTTATACGCAAAGTGTTCATGGTCAACTTGGTGTAAAGATTTCATCTGCTAAACGTTCGTGTGAGGAAGTATTCAAAGAGGCTAGAACCAGCCCTGTATCTCCATGGAAAAAGTACTCCAGGGTAGCAGGATGGCAGGAAGCTATGGGAATCACCTACCAGACCAGCGGTGCTATACAGATCGGTGGTGGTAGTAACCATATTCTAGATGCTGAGGAAGCTGTACGCGAATCCGATGGCAATGCATCTATCGAATGGGTTGGTGGTCCAGCAGGCGGCTTGGGTGATCCACCCATTAGATTGGTTGAAGATCTTGTTAAAGCTGGTGGCAATATCCTTAATGGTCGTTCTTTGAGAACACAGTACGATGATGATGACTTCAATGACATCGATCTACCTAACGATAACCCGCTTATCGACACTACTGTACAAAAAGCATCCTTAACAACTTACTTTCCATCTACAGCAGATGCGGTTGAGTGGGCTACTTTGGTCGTAGGAGAGCAAGTTATATCAACTTGTGCGGCTGCATCATGTGATCCCTCCACGCAAGCTGGTATCGGCCTTCAATCAGCATATTTTCTAAAGCGACAAGAGTACCTACTCGCATGGTCAGATATTATTGATGACGTTAACGCAGGTGCAACAATAACTATTGATGCAATGCGCACAGTATCTGGCGGACGTGTTCATATTGTTCAAGAAGTCATAGAATCACTTTATGGAATGGTTCCCCAGGATGCTGCTATGTACATTGATCGATTAGCATCAGATGCTGCTGTTTCAGATACGGTAGAAAAAGCCTTTACAGTGATTCGTATTTTTGAAACTGCTGGAACCATTCCTGAAGTGTTGGCCTACGAGAAGGCACAATCAGAAGTAGAGAATATTACCAGTAAGCTTAGAAAAGAGATCCAGAACATGATCATGGAGATTCAGATTAGCCAAAGTCTTACTAGTAAAACTGCCTCTGCTTTGATAACTCGCAATAGAATCCAGCAAGAGAGCGGCTCCCAGGTTGTTGAGACCGGAACTCGCGGTGCCTATGCACCTTTGAGCACTAGCCTAAGTAGTGGTGAACCGATGATTCTTGAGGAAGTTCGTTAATACAAAAAATACAACCGAAACTCCTCACCAGGCAGAGCAATCCAATGGATGTAAATTCCAATATAAATCTTTTCACTACCATCTTGGGGTGGCAGTTTTACGGTGTTCTTTGGTCGGTTATTGTCCAAACAGGACTTGTTTTTCTACCTATATTTACGATGATTATTTCCACGCTCTCCGATGCTAGGAGTTCAGGGTCGTTATTCACCGTGAATGTAGACTCAGCATTATCTGGATTGGAAGTAAAAGTATTTACCCTTTTGCTTGTC
Organism: Chitinophagales bacterium; assembly: GCA_020629205.1. Taxonomy (GTDB): domain Bacteria; phylum Bacteroidota; class Bacteroidia; order Chitinophagales; family UBA2359; genus JAHDDV01. The sequence goes on from JAHDDV010000035.1 coordinate 17,573, forward strand.
TTACTGGTGGGTGCTGCTCCTACAGCTGGTACTAGTGTCACAAGTGGAGATTTCACGTTTGACGGTGCTGTTGTTGGGGACACAAATACTGCTTATGACGATACATTCGGTGCATCGACACTGATTACCGGTACAACCGTCCCTGTTCCTGCCTGGTGGCTACTAGTCATGCGCCTAAGTAATGGTGTCACCAAGGCGGTAGGCGGGACTATGGAGAGTCAATTTGAGGGTGCTTTACGTCAGCTTGAAATGTCAATGCAAACAGCAGCTATAAGACGGCCTCAAACGAAGAAAAACCTAAGTATATTTAACCGGGAGTGCTACTTGCCTGCCCGCTCGTTATTTATGCGTCAGAACGATGTTACGGGTGGTGTCGATGTCAACTATCAGGGATCAGAGTACTTCATCAACGAGCCCGGTTACTACGACACTTTAAGAACTCGATCAATGATAGAAGGAGTCCCTTTTGATCCCAATACCTCTCCTGAGTACTCTCAAGATCCCGGTACCGGTGGCAGGCCAACGTGCAATGATCTTTGGGATGTCGTGTCTGAAGGTATCTTGCAAGAAGCGGAGTTAGGCGGCGTTAATGCAATCATAGAGGAATATTTTGGTGGTATGGGTCCTGAGAGACAGGCACAGGTAGTGCGAGGTCACATACAACGAACAGATATCGATTCTTACGACCAGGTGGATGATTTAGTCAACGAGGTTACGGAAAAACAGAATCTATTTGGCCGTGTTATTGGTGCTGTTGGATCTATACCCGGCACTAGCCTTTTAACATTGATTAATGGGGTGACTCGAATATTTACAAACTTTGTTATTCAAGCAGCACCCATAATTCAGGCATATACCTTGATGGTTCTATACATGACCATACCACTTGGTTTAATTGTATCTGGATACAGTTTCAAGTTCTTAGTCCAAGGTGCTGTATTGATATTCTCTGTAACGTTCTGGACAGCTTTGTGGAAGATAGCTGCACATGCTGATGCCCTTTTAAGAGATACATTTTGGGAAAATGTCGTTGATAACGTTATCTCCTTATACACAGACCCGGGAAGCGCTTTAAAGGCCGCTATCCATCAGTTTATTGTCCTGACGCTGTATATCTTGTTACCTGGTCTAGGTACTAAGATGTTAATGACTGGAGCTGGAAGTATGG
>JAHDDV010000035.1:18840-25870 GCA_020629205.1 Chitinophagales bacterium
TTAACATTTCCGAAAATAGCGAACATCATCGGGATACAAGCGATCGATACGCGAAAAGCTACTATGCATAGTAGTAATCCGATCATCGGCACCACTAAAACAACAGCTAGAGCATATTTGAACAATGATGAAATAGCTTGATAGAGTCTAGATTCTTTGATAGAAGGAATCTGTTTTTCTATAGCCGAGTGGAAAATCATTCCGTGCAATCCGTTGCTAACAGATAGTGCGAATCCGGTACCGCGTTGCATAAATTCGTCCATGCTCTGCTTCCTATTGGGTTAATTTCCAGTCGTGTCCACACTGTACACACAACTAAGATTGATCCATTGGATTCTTGCCATCACGCACATTTAGCGGATGTAGAAGGCTGTTTCTCATCAAACGCTGTAGAATTTAGATGCGCATCTATAGTCTGTGACACCGTTTCCGCATCTTTGTTGTCGTACTAATATCCAGTCAATTGTAGGATACGAGCACCTATAGTTTTACATTCCTTATGTCTACACCAGTATCTTCTAACATTATGTTCCTAAGTCCTTCATCGGCATCCAATACTCCATCATCGCCGTCATGATCGTTTCCTGGGGCTCCTCCCATGATCACTATTTTTGCTAACCATAGCCAAACAAGAAACAGTGAAAGCCCTACAGCAATAGCTACTGCCGAGATTCGGATAAACCACAAGGATAAAAATTTTATTAGCGTGTAGATACGTACATTCTTAACGCCAGGTGCAAGTGCTTCAATGCCTTTTGCAAATATGACCCTGTGTATAAAATCAGGGATATGAGAGTATTTTTTCATCATGTCGTCATTCCCATCGATCTGTATGGTGAAGATAATTCGCTCAAATCCTATTATACACGTTGCTCAATATTGCATAGATATCAAGCATCGTGCCGTGGACGCAGCTATAACTTTAGGTAGGTATCATTCGATAATATGAACAGGTCTCGGACCCATTATTGGTTATTTTCGAATTCTAGAGAGCCAAATTAGGTGTTTTGCCAAGAATCTATCGGCTTAATCAGTATCACACTTGACTGTGTTTGGATTTGGTCAACCTAGTTAGTTGCTGACACAGCGACCAGTCGTGGTTCACGTCTATTTGGATTTATCCATCGCATGATTTCTTTCAACCCGAAACCTTTGCTTGCTATCTCGTCAGCCAGAAGATTCATCTCGCCGAAGACGTCTTCAGGTATGGCGGTATCGGCGGTTATAACAATTTTCTTGGTGTTCTTGTTTTTTGACGGTTGATCTCTTAAGAATCTCAACAGATCCATTCCGTCCATCTCAGGCATATGATAGTCAAGAAGAATAAGGTCAAATTTTGTTGATTCCAGCTTAACAATCGCTTCAACGGGATCATCTACATAGGTAACTGAGATATCTTCACGATTAATTAGATCACCTGAGAATAGATGCCGCATTACTTCAATGTTGCCTGCGTCGTTGTCTATGACGATTACATTGAATTTACCTGTGTCAAATTCATCAATAGTTTCATGTACCTCGCCCACTGAACTATCAGTTTCATCAACGGCCAATCTGCCTTTTGAAAGCTCTATTAGTTCATCAGTAGCCCTAGTTATCGGTATTCTTATTTGTACTTCCGTGCCGAATCCTTTCTTACTTTGAATTTCCACGCTGCCATTCATAAATTCTGCGAATCGACGCATTGTTTTAAAACCGATACCCCACCCGTCTTTTGTTCTGCTAATAGTGTTTTCAAGCGTCGAGACAGTATCTTGCAATCCTTTAATTTCCTTCTCTGAGAGTCCCACCCCGGTGTCTTTTACTATCACCTGAAGAGAATCATCAACGATCTCATATTTCACGTCAACGAAGCCCATATCTGTGTATTTGATCGCATTGTCTATAGCGTTGGAGACGATTACCGATATAAGCTGAAAATCATTGACTACCCACATAGGGTCAACGTCGTTTGTTTTACAACTCCAAGTGATAGGCGATTTATTTGATGAGTTTTCGCATAGAACACCAAACTGGTGGTCTATCTCTTCGAACATATCTCGTACGTCAAAACACTCGTTTTTGATTTTCAACGAACCGTTTTCTAATGCTGACAAATTGAGAATATAAGATATTCGTCTTGTAAGGCTATCTACATCGCCATAGGCTAGCTTAAGCGTATCCATTGCTTCTGCAGGCCTTTTCTTTCTGGTTCTTTCAATGGCTATGTCCAGATATGTTCTTACTCTCCCCATCGGTGTTCGCAACTCATGAGCTGCTAACTGGAGCACGTTTGACTTCATGTCATAGATTTTGCTCTTTTCACTCAGATTATCCCTTCCTCTTTCTAGTTCATCTGAAATTTCATTAAACGCATTTGAGAATTCCCTTATTTCTTTAATTCCTGTTTTGTCTGAGAGTTTCACCTCTCTCTCTCCCTTCGCAAGTCGCTTGGCAGATTCGAGAATGATTCTTAGTTGGTTGTTTTGCTCTCTGAAGACAACAAATACGATGAGTATCGGTATCAGGCTGAATATCCCCGATATTGTCAGTATGTTTGAAAATGACTTATCGATACTCTCCCGATCGATCACGGGTTCAACAAAGGAGATAGTGAGTTGCCCTAATTTTTGATTGCCCTCTGACGTGGAAAGCTCATCGCTATTCGTCGAATCGTATTGATAAATTTCGGTGTCGTGAACGTTGATTATTTTGGGTATGCTTCTTTCTGCGCTTATACCTTCAACGGAAATATTTTTTGTCAGATACTCATCGCTCTTCGAGTTTTGGTCTTTGTTGTTAATGTATCCGAGTACAGCTCCCTTAGTGTCTACTACCGTTACACTGTGGATGAACTCATAATTGCTGACGTTTGAGAGGATAGTGTTCAGTAGTTCTTTATCACCTGTATTGACTGCATACCCGATCATGCTTTCCAGGTTTCTTTCTACTGATAACTCGTATGCTTTGTTCTCGGCGCTCACCTTGTCTAGTTGATTTTGCTCCAGCAGGTATAGGCTGGGGGCATAGAACACGACCGATACCAGTATTACTGATATAAAAAGGACGACTTTGTACGAGATCACAGGAATCAGTTTCATGCTTACCTTTTCTAATATGCCGGGAGTAGTGGCCGTTAATCTCAGAATCGATTTGCACCTGAATTTTTCAAACGCTAAAAAAATCGTTTAAAATCAATTTATTCCGCGATGAGTATGCAGAATTTCACATGTCAACTCGAATAAGTGAGAAACTGCTCACACTTCTTATAGTATCAATAGTTATACATTGTAAAGTATCATAATTGATACATTTTGCAGCTTTACTATAGGTTTCATTGCCCCTGTATAATTACGTCCCTCTTGGCAATATCAATTGACAGGCAGGGGCATGTGTTGTAGGCAGGGAATGGTAATTAGTCTAATTTCCTCATCGGCATACTTTTACAATTCAAGGCACACCTTTTCTACTAGGTATGAACACGTCGGCATCAAACCCGCTCATGGGGCCCAATCAGGTCAATAGCGCTATAGATGTGTTTGCTAGCTACGTCACCGGATATCTACTACCCGTCATATGCTATGTCGGGCATATAGATGAATTATTTGCTCCTCTACAACGACATTATCCGGGAGCAATTCATGATAAGCGTTTCATCGGCACTGTTGCAGACGTCACTATATTTGATCATATTCCTCATGATCATCTGACAGGTGAGAAGAGATTATCGCCGTCATGTGCTTATATTTTCATTCTTGATCCTGGCGTCCTCTATACAGAACAAGAGCTTCATAGCTTGAAGCGCTTAAACGCTATTACCCTAGTAAATCCAGGTCCAGAAGAAGTCCTTTGGCACATAAAATCGTTGTTGCTCGTTCAGAGTCTGTCATTTTGCAATTCCCGGTTTGTCTTTCCTTCCCTTCTTTCTGTCAATGCGGAATATCGTCAGTACATTTCACGAATTATCAAAAATGTCATCGATCAGCAGTCCTGTGTTGTATCAGTTGGTTCCGTAGCCGTTAGGGAATCACTCGTGTCATTTCTATTCGGCACAATGCCTGATTCCATATCACCAATGCTTATAAGGGGGGATCAGGAGGCCATTAATACACTCCCAACTGATCGTTTGTGTTTTATAGATACCGCACCTACCGAGGTATCAGATATCTTATCTTTGTATCAAGAGGTATCAAAAACAAATTCTAGCGCTAGTATCATGGCAATCGTCGTTGGTGATGATTTGGAATCCCTGTCTGACGTTCCTAGTTTAGAGACGATATTGCTACCAGATTTACAGAGCCGTTCAACGGATGCGCAACTTTTGTCATATTGGCATGCTTCTAATCAATCTCATACTAGTCACCAGCATTACTATTATTCGATTATTACGGTAAACCAAAAAACAGTTGAGGCCTTGTATTGCCCTTCTCTTTTTCTCGATACTCTTTCTTCAGACGATGCAGTTCATACTCAGCCTAACGAAATCTTGAGCGAATTAATCAATACATTCGATCGTATATCCATGGATTCCATTGTGTCTGAGGTTGAGAGAATGATTATGATTAAACTTAGGGAACAGTGCAAAATTGTTGAATCTGCGAGTCACGCTGCAGGCATCCCTAAAGTTACCTATAACAAGCGCAACCAAAGACTACGCGACAGGCAAAGCCTGCTTAGCCTTTTTGCTAAATCATAGTAGTCACTTGACGCATGAAAGATCATTGGATCTTCATTAGGTGGCTTTCATTTCTTATATTGATCGTAAGTACCGTCCAGAACTCCGTTCTAGCCGATACCCTCATACTTCATTCCAATAAGTCGTCTGGTTCAAAATCTATCGCAAAAATCGTCGATTCGATTCGCATATACGCTCCTGAATCAGATGTTTTTAAGACAGACACGCTGGATATCAATTTATCCTCTATTGAAGAAAAATACGATTCCATAATTGTTCTGGGCGATGATTTAGCCAAACAATCCTTTACAAAGCCTTTACTTATCCCACACGTTTTCGGTGGCTTTACCGGTAAGGCTGACTTATCCAGTTCTGAAAATTCATTAACGCTAGAGATCCGACCTTCTGTCCTCTATGATGAGATACGTAAGGTTGGAATCCCTCTTAAGGCCGTTTGGACTGTTGTAACACCAGATCATAATCCAGAGCTTTTAGCTGCTGCATCTCTTGACGCCGAAGCACAGGGTGTAGACCTTAAAGTAATTACCGCCGGTGGAAAGCAGAGTGCAGCTCGTGCCTGGTTTGATCTTCTCAATACCCTCGATCCTGAAACAGATGTTGTTTGGATATTGGACCCAACCTATCTGGATGAAAGTGGAGCGTACAAATATCTACTAGAGACATCCTGGAAGCGATCTATACCCATCGTTTCACATTTTCCTCGTTACGCTAGACGAGCAGTTGCCATCGGTTTTTTGCCTGATCTAAAACTCTATAGCAAGCGATTGGTATCACTGCTATCTGAATTAGATGACGGTTCAGGTTATAGGCGTTATCTCACTACTGACGAAGTGCAACGTGTTCTTAACAAACGAACTCTAGAACATCTTGGCCTTCGCTTGCCAGATGATTTGGATGCCCTCTCTATGGAGGACATTGTAATTAGATGAGTAATTCTCGCCCAACATTTAGAAATACAGTAACTCGCGGGTTCCTCTTTATAATCGGATTCAATCTATTCTTGATCCTATTTGTAAGTACCCTCTTCCGGCCAATATTTATAGAAAAGCTGTCTGATAGTTATCTGACAAATTTGTCAAATTTCATCATCGATGATATTCAGTATGTGCTTTTGGTTAGAGATCCAGAATTGATACAAGAGTACGTTGATAACATCAACAAGTTTCCTTGGACACAAGGGGTTACGTTATTCAGCCTCGACGATCAAAGCCTAATCATTTCAGGGTCATCTAATTGGAATCCAAACTATCTGGAAGCTCTTAAATCACCTGTTTCAAATACTGCCGGTTCTTACAGTCACTATTTGGTTTCGATACCTGTCTCCGGGGACTCAGGCATATCTGAGAATGAATACATACTTCATCTCACGATAGATTCATCCGTCCTCGCCAGTCAGGTAAATACAGCTTATATTTGGCTAGTTGTCTCAATCCTTATTGCCACAGCTTTTCTATACGTAGTCGTTCGACGTCAATCAAACCAACTCTCACAGGGCATTGAGAATCTAAGCCAACAGATTACAAGTATTGATCCCAATAAAATAGGTGCTCAACATCCAAATACTTCACCTGATACACAGGAACTAGCCAATCTACAGTCTACGTTTCATGCTCTCATGGCGAGCTTGTCTGAGGTTCAGTCCGGACAAGAACAGCTTGTCGCTAGACGCACAGCAGAGCTCTCTGAGGCTTTGGAATTCATTCGCTCCCAGGACGCTACTAAATCGTCTTTGATTATGAATCTGTCTCATGATCTACGTACGCCACTTACCTCTAATCGCGGTAATTTGGATCATGTGATTGAGCTTATAGAAGATGGGATTACAGGGGCTGATATAGACTATGAGGAGGTTTTGCATCACTTGCAAATCTCAAGAAATTCGTCTGTTGTTCTTTCGGAAGAGATCGACTCCTTACTTCAATACGCATCGTCAACATCTTTGGAATCTGACATAGTTCGATACGAATTCGATATAAAGTTATTTGTTGATAAGTGCCTTTCATCGACTCAACATCTGGCCCAAATATCCAACAATTCTGTTGCCTATCAGCACAGTGGAAAATCTACATTTAAAACATCAGAACGACTCTTGCAGCATATATTGGACAACCTTCTGACCAACGCACACAAGTATTGTAATAATGGCTCTGTTAGTGTTTTGTCTCACATCTCAGACGACAATTCATTGTCTTTGGTCGTGTCCGATGATGGTGTTGGCATACCTGATGATGAGAAGGAATATATCTTTCTAACCCATTACCAAACTGCTAATCAACGTCAAAGCATTGCGAAAGGGATGGGTATCGGTCTTTCTCTAACTAAGCTTTGGGTGGATAAGTTGGGTGGTGAAATATC
>JAHDDV010000418.1 GCA_020629205.1 Chitinophagales bacterium
GAACCTAGTAGTGAGGCTAGGAGGAGAGTAAAAAGGACTGTTGCTCGTTGCAGACAGAGAAGGCTCCCTTACCTCATTGCTATCGCCAATCTTTTAAGTGATTACAATATTTGTTAACTTAAAGGAAATCGCTCTGTAGTAGAGGAACCCCTCGGGCGGTGTAAGTGATAGCTTACGCTGCTAGTAACCAAACAAAACAGAGATTATGAAGTATCTAGGATTATTATTGCTGGTGATCTTGATTGCTAGCCCCTTGTCTGCACAAGAATGCATTAGTTATGCGCCAATGCAAGAAGGTCGAAGCATTGAGATGACCAACTATGACAAGAAGGACAAGATGTCATCTAAGTCGGTGATGAAGGTGGGCAATGTACAGACAAGTGGTGGTGTCACCAGTGCAGAAATCAGTGCGGAGATTTTCGATGACAAAGGAAAAATGATGGTAGCCAATAGCTACGATGTGAAGTGTGATGGTTCCGACTATTCAATTGAAATGAGTGCCTATATGAGTCAGGAGCAACTGGCGGCTATGGGCGATATCGACATTGAGATTGATGGCGATTGGCTGGTCTTGCCGGCAAGGATGTCGGTGGGTGATAAGCTGGAGGATGGCAAGGTGACTGCCAGTGCTAGTTCCGGTGGAACGGCCATCATGAGCTTTACCATGTCCATTGAGGATCGAACAGTAGTTGGTAAGGAGCAGGTTAGCACACCGGCAGGTGAGTTTGAGGCCATGAAGCTGAGCTATAAGTACAGTTCCAAAATGGCCTTTGTTACTTTCAAGGGTAGTGCTGAAGAGTGGTGGGTCAAGGATATTGGCGTTGTGAAGTCCATCTCGTATAACAAGAAGGGGAAGAAAGTCAGTAGCACTATGCTAACGGCTTTGAAATGATGCGTGGCGCTTCTCGCCACGAGCAATGGAGGTGGAGCATAGTCCCGATGGGAACGGAAATGAAGGCGCCGGGCAGGGGACTGAGTGTGCCACTGGCAGGGGCTCGGAGCGCAGGCGGAGAGACCCGGCCAGTGGATACACGAAGCCCCTGGGCGGTGCCTTCATTGTAGAGGACAGCGGGTAATCCATTGCCACGACCGGATCTGCTGCACTCCAAAAAAAAACAGCGTTCAACTCTCCCCTACTGGCAGAATTGTGAACGGTGTTCCGGCTCGATTGTATTTTCTATGCTAGCTGAATTGCCAATGAATAGACAACTGGGCTAGTAATTTTTCGCTATCTTTGTGGGCAATAAAATACACAAATACCCATGCTAGATACGCCAGCAACACTCAGTTTTGACATGACAGAAAACCAGATCATGATTCGGGATATGATCCGTGATTTTGCGGAGAAGGAGATTCGGCCGAAGATGATGGAGTGGGACGAGAGTCAGGAATTTCCTGTGGATCTGTTTAAGAAACTCGGTGAATTGGGATTGATGGGTGTGCTTGTGCCGACGGAATATGGCGGCTCAGGTTTTGGCTATTTGGAGTATGTGACTGTTGTGTCTGAGATTTCACGTGTTTGTGGATCTATAGGGCTTTCTGTGGCAGCGCATAATTCACTATGTACGGGTCATATTCTGTCTTTTGGAAATGAGGAGCAGAAGAAAAAGTGGTTGCCAAAACTGGCTACTGCAGAATGGATTGGCGCATGGGCTTTGACGGAGCCGAACACAGGTTCGGATGCCATGAATATGAAGTGTGTGGCAGTGGAGGATGGTGATGATTATATCATTAATGGTACAAAGTGTTGGATTACGCATGGTAAGTCAGGGGATATTGTCGTGGCCATTGTGCGTACGGGTAATGTGCGGGATAGTCATGGGATGACTGCCTTTGCTATTGAGCGTGGAACGCCTGGGCTATCTGCCGGGAAGAAGGAGAATAAGCTGGGTATGCGCGCCAGCGAAACGGCGGAGGTGATCTTTTCGGATTGTCGGGTATCTAAGGCCAATATTCTTGGGGAAGTTGGAGATGGCTTCATTCAGGCGATGAAAATTTTGGATGGTGGTCGTATTTCGATTGCATCATTGGGATTGGGTATAGCCAAGGGAGCCTTGGATGCTTCGCTTAAATATGCCAAGGAAAGAGAGCAGTTTGGGAAGCCGATTGCTAGTTTTCAGGGTATTTCCTTTAAGTTGGCCGATATGGCGACTAAAGTGGAGGCAGGTGAATTGCTCACCTTGCAGGCTGCAGATATGAAAAACAAGGGTCAGAAAGTGACTCGTCAATCGGCAATAGCCAAGTATTATACTTCGGAGATTGCGGTGGAGAATTCGACGGAAGCCGTTCAGATTCATGGGGGTTATGGTTATACCAAGGATTTCCCTGTGGAGAAGTTTTACCGGGACTCTAAGCTGTGTACCATTGGTGAGGGAACATCTGAGATTCAGAAGCTGGTAATAGCAAGAGAACTACTTAAGGCTTGATTGTGTTGTATAACCCGGACATAAAGTCTATCTTCGCAGACCAAATCAGAAATCAAATTCGATATGTTAATTATCAATCCAAAAGAAAGCGATTCAATCGATAGAGCGCTAAAGAAGTACAAGAAGAAGTTTGAAAAGGCGGGTGTACTGAGAGAAATCAGAAGACGCAAGCATTTTGAGAAGCCTTCTGTATCGCGTAGAGCGGAAAAATTGAAGGCGATCTACAAGCAAGAAAAGTACGGCCACAAATAAATTTGTGAAATGTCTCCAATAGGCCTTCTGAGTCTATTGATATTCAGTCGGAAATGGTAAATTAAAGCAAAGAAAGGCAGTTAGTGTATTAGCTGCCTTTTTTTGAACACCATTTCAAACGACTGACCTACATGCCTGCAAACCCAGTCTTATCTTTTCTGGACTATCTGCGTTATGAGAAACGCTTCTCTACGCATACTGTCGAGGCCTACGGCCGCGATCTCAGGCAATTTCAAGCATACTTACTAGAACATTACGAACTGCAGTTATTGGAAACTGGGGTGCGGCATTTCCACGTCCGGTCCTGGATTGTGGAATTGGTTGATTTGGGGCGGAGTTCTCGTAGTATTAATCGGAAAGTGTCTAGTCTAAGGTCTTTCTATAAGCATTATTTACTACGTGGGCAGGTGGATGCATCTCCGTGTGAGGGGATAGAGACACCTAAGATTCCTTCGAGACTACCTAAAGCCTTGTCAGCGGATAGGCTGGCAGGTTTGTTGTGCCCACCTGAGGAAGGAGCCGATTGGAAGGTATGGAGGGCATATTTGCTTGTCAAGCTATTGTATTTGACGGGCATTCGGCGTGGCGAGTTAATTTCCTTGAAAAGGGCGAACCTGGACAGGGGGAGAGTTTGTTTAATAGTGGCGGGAAAGGGTAATAAGGAGCGGATGATCCCGTTAGGGAAAGAGTTATTGGGGGAGTTGAACAATTATATGAGGAAGCAGGAAGAGGCGTTTCCAGGCCGGGCGCATTTATTTCTTACAGACAAGGGTTTGCCGATCACGGCTCACTTAGTCTACAGGCTCGTAACAGAGCAGTTATCACAAATCACTTCTGGCAAATACAGGCACCCACACGTGCTGCGACATTCCTTTGCTACCACATTGTTGAATGAGGGGGCTGACCTGAATGCGATCAAGGAATTGCTGGGCCATTCTAGTTTGGCTTCGACGCAGGTTTATACCCACAACAGTGTAGAAAAACTAAAGAAGATTTATCGGGATTCACATCCCAGAGCATGATTTTTTCACTTTAAAAATTGTCATCTATGAAATTTAATGTGCAGGCAATAGGATTTAAGGCAGATCAGAAGCTTTTACAGCTAATAGAGAAGAAGGTACAGAAGTTGACCAATTTTTTCGATAAGGTAATTAACGTTGAGGTATTCCTCAAGTTGGATAATAATAGTAGTCAGCGCAAGGAAAAGATTGCGGAGGTAAAATTGAGTTTACCGGGCAATCAGTTGTTTGCGGCAGGCAGTAGTAAGTTGTTTGAGGAGTCGGTAGATATTGCGGTGGATAATGTGAAGCGGCAGTTGAAGCGTCACAAGGAACGCTTACGCGGTTGATCGAAATAGTGTAGAAAGACAGGCGTAATTTGGCCTGATTTTGGTAATTCCCTCATCAAAGAAGAGCAGTTAGCAGTGAATTCGCGAAAATATTGCGTGCGAGAGTAAAAACTGATCGAATTTTAGTTCTTTTTCTAAAATTTACTGTTATATTTGCGCACTCATTTGCTGGCCAGCAATTAAAATTGTTGGAAAGTGAATGATTTTCTTTGAAATCCTGTTGAGAAAAGCAAAAGATGCCGGTGTAGCTCAGTTGGTCAGAGCAGCTGATTTGTAATCAGCAGGTCGG
>JAHDDV010000036.1 GCA_020629205.1 Chitinophagales bacterium
AAAACACCTTCGCAAGGAATCAGACCAGGCAGCACCACCTCTTGGGTATCGCAAACATGATCTCCAGTTTCAAGACAATTACACGGATCTTCATCTGTTGGAATGCAGCAGGTATATGTATCACCATCAACATGAATTAATCCAAAATAGTGACCAAGTTCATGAGCAACTGTTGATCCAAAACCTGTACTGATTGCTCCCGGCACTGCCAAAAATCTCGGTGAGTTTAGCAAGATTCCAACAGCCGTCACATTGGCGAGGGATGTAGTATTAGGATCGTTGTCCAAGTAAAAAGCAGAATCATCCACTACGTATAGATTAACGTACCTAGGGCCATAATTAAACCGCTGATAAGCATTAGTTACTGTTGCGTTCTCATTTCCTGCAGTCCAAATTGCTGCAAAAGTTGCAGGCGTAACTAGATTAGTCTCCATGCCTGGCACTGCTAGCGGCACACCATCAGGACTCAAGGTCGCAGCAACAAAATTGATCTTTGTATCTACAGGCCCCATACTAGATGTTGAATTCACCATTGTACCAGCAAAATGACCGTTTGCAGCAGCAATCAAACCTGCCACCCGACCCGGAGGAACAACGAGCGCTGGATTCGCAGTAATAACATGAAAGATAACGTTTACTGTAACGTTTGAATCATCGTCAACGTAGTCAGCATACTGCGGACAAAGATCACTAGCACATTCAGGAACTACTCCACAGTCGTTGACACTATCAAAAGATCTTAAGATCACCGACTCAGTGGATCCTGAACAGTTTGCACATTGATCTTTCTCCTGTGCAGTCACATTAACGTAGGTAATGCAGGCTAACGTCAAAAGACAATAAAATCGACGCGACTCGCTTGTCCCTATCAATCATCTCAAGATTCTTTCGGAAAAACTCGGCTACAGGCCAATAAAACCCTCGTTTTATTGGACTGTAGCCTCCGCCGCCAATCCCACAGAATTAGAAACACTATCTACCAAAGGTCTCGACTATTCCTGGCTAAAGTGTAGATAGCTTCTTAAATAGACATCTCCTGGGGCAAATGAACAATAAATTACAAGACAACCAATAGTATTTATTGTGAATATTTGTCAACTTATAGACGTTATTGCTGTTTCAATGAATTTTTTTTACCCTGTCGTCCGTAACTAGTAATCGATGTCGTCAAACAAGGAAGAACCGTTACACATTATATTCAATTACACCCTAAAATTGGAACCATGAAGAAAATTTGTTTATTACTGCCTGGGATTTCTCTCTTTCACTCTCTACTTATGCCCAAAAATCGTTTTGTGGCATAGAAGAAAAAACCGCTACCTATCTGCGTGAGGCAAAAAAATCCCAATTTCCAAGCAAGAGATTATGATCCAGATTGTCACTGTGATCCCGAATATGTAGTGGGTATACCTATGAACGATGTCACTCTCGTTCCAACGATAAATGAGTTTGTCGAGGATGTATATACTGTAATAAGAGTATTTCATATTGTACGACATCCGGATCCAACTGTCAATGAGACAGTCAATCCTTCGAGCAATGCACCAATTGATGAAATGTTTATCGGTGGGCTTATAGATGAACTTGATGCAACTTTTACGTCAGGAACATCAATCATCCGTTCCTTCAGAAAATCAAAGCCAGCGATTGAAAACCCAAGGGATAGCAGTTCAAAAATTGTTTTCGATCTATATCCGAATCCAGCTGGAGATTTTCTTGTAGTAGAAATGCTTGAAAAGCGTGACATATCAATGGGTAATTTGGTAATTGTGGATGCCTTTGGTAGTCTTGTAATGGAAATCCCCTGGCAGGAAAATCAGGAGCGAGCCACTATCTCAATAGATGGTATTCCAGATGGAGTTTACCTCCTGGGATTGGCTGGAACAGGAACTGCTTTCCAACGTTTAGTTATTCTACGATAACTCAATTACGGCGAATGGATGGCGGCTTTACCAGCTGCCATCCATTCCCTCTCTTCACCGAAAAAAATTGGTAAATTATGCAAATGAGAATCATCACTATTTGTTTACTTCTATGTTTTGCCAACATTTCTGGCACAGCTCAGGACACTCTATTTACCTACTTTAGCAAACAGTTTCGCCCCGATAGCATTAACCTTATCACGGTGACAGTAGAACCGACAGACATCGGTTATCTGATTGCTGGCATAGCAGGAGATGAAGAAAATATGAGCTTTGTAAAAGCTTTAGACCCGCAGGGCAATGAAATTGCTCAACTAATTATTGATGACGACGAGTTTGAACATTGGTTGACTTCGGGACAGCAAATGACAAAGGGCTTAAACGATAATGAGTATTGGATTGCCTACAGCAAGAATTACGGAGGTCAAGGAGAATTAAATCAGGGCGATGTGGTTGTTGCCAAAGTGGATAACATGGCCAATCTCTTGCTATATCAGGAATTGGAAAATCCCTATAATGAAGCGTTAAGAGCAATCTGCAAGGCACATGATGGGGGCCTGATCATTACTGGCTGGCGACAATGGGAAGATGGCCCTACGCATATTTATGTGCTTAAAGTGGACGAAGAAGGCAATGAGCTATGGAATTACGAATATGTAGATCAGCCAAATCACCGCACAGAAGTGGGCTACATTAGCCCAACTTCAGATGGAGGCTACATCATAGGTGGGGCATGGAGTCCAAACATCGGTATCAGCCAAATAGACACTGGATACTATATTGTCAAGATTGATGGGGACGGAATTGTCCAATGGAAAAGTAAAGCCCCAGTAGAAGAAGGTCAATTGCATGGGCTAATGGAGGTCTTTGAATTAGAAGATGGAGGTTACTTGGGTCATGGTAATCAGCAGGTAAGTGAAGGAGAAATCTCCGGTATATATATTAATTATTTAACATTGTTTGATGATAATGGGAGTTTATTGCAGGAGCAATTCTATGATTTCAATGAACCGGGCTTTTCACATTCCTGGTCTGGGTTTGGCAATAACTTTATTGCTTATGAAGACTATTTTTTGACATCTACAAGGTATCTAAATGCTGCCGCTCAAGCACAAAACCGTTTATGGGCAATAACTGAAAACTTAGATACCTTATGGACCAAAACCATTGTCCTAGATCCAGACACAAGTATTTTCCTCTATGACATGGAACCTACTGCTGATGGCGGTGTCATCATGGCAGGATACACCCCCTATCATACCCCCCAGTTTGGTTGGGCATTGAAGTTAGATTCTCTAAGTAATACTTGTAGTAATCTCTACCATTGTGACAGCCTGATCATCGCTGATACTCCCTCTCACAATATTACTAATCCCAGTGCCTTTGAGGGCTTCGCATATCCAAATCCAGCTTCAAAGCAAGTAGTCTTCCATCACCCACCATCCATGAATGGACAAGAGGGTGTCATTCGACTCTTTTCTATACAAGGGGTTCTGGTAAAAGAAATTCCTCTATGCTCGACGGCTGCCTATACTAAGTGCTCATTACGAGGACTCAGCTCTGGCATCTACCCTTATCATATGCAATTGCAGGATGGGATATTGATCAAGGGCAAGTTGGTGGTGGAGTGATATGCAAGAGCAAAAAATGCATGTTTCACCGATTGTTGAAACAATACGTCAGACTGCCCTCCCCTTGCAATCAATTTATGTCAGTGCATACTGCCATATTCGCAGCCGCCAACGGACACTGAGCGGAGTGTTCAATTAACTGTGTCAAAATGATGAATGGATTGGCACCAAGGGCCGCGTGTGACCTCCGGTCACGTGCAGGACCTAAAAAGCTCGCGTGCTCGACTTAGCCATTTGGCAGCAGTACGGAACACGGAAGCCCTTGGTACTTGTGCGTATCGCTGCCAGCTTGTGCTTTTGACTACGATAGCTTTTTAGGTTTCAGACTTGACCGGAGGTCAAGCTGGGCCACTAAACCAATGACACAGTTAATTGAACACTCCCCACTTCGTCCTGACCGGAGGTCAGGCCGGGCCAGATGTGATTTACTGACCTTGAATCACCAGCTTCCACCGCGCTAAGGATAGGAGCGGAACGAGCCGCGGGGCAGGACGACTGAGGCCCGGCTGATGGTGGCTCGGAACGCAGTGGAGAGACGCCAGCAGACTGGAGCCGAAGCGGCCTGCACAAGGTGAGTATTAGCGGATAGCCTGGTGACAGAAGGCGCTTGATGGCTGCTCGCGCATCGAACATTCTTGATCGGGGCGTGGCTGCTGGGATCGCTAATCAGTGTAGCGCTTTCTGGCAAGCGCCCAAACAAAAAAGTCCCTTGGCCTGAAAATAGACTAAGGGACTTTGCTCGTAATTGAGGTGTTTGACTTATGCCTGAGCGAGCAGTTTTTCCGTCATATCCATGATGTCACGACGGTTCATTTTGTTCTTGGTATTTTTGAGTAGCGAGACGAAGTACTGAATACTCTCCATCTGATCGATCTCGACCGGCTCGGCTACCGGGGCCGCGACAGCCTCTTGTGTCCCTTCTTCCGTAGCTACTTCTTCTAGCTCCTCAATCGCTTCATCTTCTGGCAAAGCGATCATGAAAGAGCCGTTCTTTTCAAGATGCTCATAGACCAGGCGGATCGCTTTAACTACGTGAGGATCTTTCTCTTCGATGATGATCGGACGCAGTTCTTTCAGGTCTGCGATCAAGGTAGGAATATCGAAACCATTTTGCAGGTCTTTATCCATTTTATTAACCAAATTAATGGCTTTTATGCTAGTCATATTTGTGATTTTGTGCAAAGTTGCAAACTTGGATTGAATTATCCATACGAACTGCTGAAAATTGGTGTATTCCGTGCTAATTCTAGCTAATTACTGGACAAATCAGTGTAACAAGCCCAGACAAAATTTTGCTCGTATGATCCGTTTGACTGAATCGTAGACTTGATGACGGTAGGAAAGGTCCTTTAACATGGCGTCGAGGATAAGTTGAACAGAGTATTCGACATTGTCGGGCATTAGAATCAAGTCGCTACCAGCTTGAGAGGCCATAAGGGCAGATTTGTTGTATTTGGCAACCGCTGACATGCCGCCTAATGCATCGGTGATGATCAAGCCATTGAAGCCCAGCTCTTTGCGCAAGAGCTTTGTGATGATCACCGGAGAAAGACTGGCGGGCAGACCATCAGTGTTGTACTGCTCATTGTTTTTGATAACGATATGGGCCACCATGATGGACAAGACCCCATGATCTATGAGGGGAGGATAGTTTTGCAGTTCTTGTAGTTTGCCATCGATGTAGACAGACTGCTTGTGCGTGTCGCCACTGACGAGGCCATGGCCGGGGAAGTGCTTGGCAGTGGCCATGATGCCCTCTGATTGTGAAGAGCTGACGAACTGCTTGCACATTTCTATGACATGTTGCGGATCGCTGCCAAAGCTACGCTTCTTGATGGCTGCATTGTCGATGGAGATATCCAGAACCGGCGCATAATTGTGCCTGATGTCCAGGTGCTTCAGTTCCTTGTTGATCAGCCTGGTGATGGAGTCGCAAGCGGCAGGAGTCTTGATCTTGTAGGTATCGCCAAGATCGGGACCGCCCTGATTGCGACCTTTGATAAGCGAAGGCTCGGCATCCATGCTATAGAGCAAGGGCAGGTTGCCTTCGGACTGGGTGAGGCGACTAAAGGAGGATACCCGACTGTGGTGTTCGGTCTTCTTGCCCTTCATCAGTATGACACCACCGGCAAAATCCTCTTTGATCAATCGGCGAACGGTGGCATCGTCTTTGCCCCCCTTGCCTGCAGCGGTGATGATCATCTGGGCTACCCGTTCTTGTTCTGTGAGTAGATTGAAGACCGAGTCTACTTTGTAATCAAGCACGGGATTGTACTTGAAGTAGTCTTCCAGCTTGGGATCTATAGCAGCCGTGCTGGCAATCAAGACGGAACTCGGCGTGGGAGCATAGCAAACTTCTTCCTGCCCTTGTATTGACAAGGAAATACAGATGATTAGTGTAAGGGTAAATATTGGACGAAACATGGGGCAAATATAGGCTAAAAGCAAAAAGCTGCAAGGGCTGGATTTGATACCAGCGCCTGCAGCTTTGTTGTAGCTATTGATTCTTCAAGCCATGCTAGAGTTTGATGCCCAAACTGATGGTCCACCTCCTTCCTTGTCCGTAGAAAACGGTGGCGGATTTGGCATCGAAATCTGAGTAGGAGGGTTGGGCAAACTGATCGTTGTTGTTTGCATCCGAGATATAGGTAGCATTGAGGATGTTTAGGATGTTTCCTCTTAAGCTACACCTGGCCTCTCGGACTTTGAAATAATAACCGGCACTCAAATCGAGTAGAAAGTAGTCTGGCATCTTCCAGGATTCTGTACCTGCATTCTCGTCTTGCAGAGAGAATGGGTCCAGATTAGCGTATTGCTTTCCGAAGTAGATTCCTTTGAGTTGGATATAGGTATCTCGCACTGGCTTTAGTCTTAGCGAACCACCATACTGTAACTGAGCTGCATCACCTACATGGATACCTTTAGCGTCGAAATAGATCGACTGCTCCAAATCTCCGTTCTGATTATAGACAAACACGGAATCGCCTGATTGCCATTTCCAGTCGCCGACAGAAAGCAGGCCTTCAATTTCCAGCGCAGAGATTGGCTTGTAAGCAAAGTCTATTTCCAGACCAAGGTGATTGGCTTTGATACCATTGATATTGACTGGTAGTCGATCTTCGGGGTCTACAACCGAAGCAACGGAAGGTGCTCTATCAAGAGGTTTGTTATTCCATCTGGTCGCGTAGGCATTTACATTGGCTGCGATTTTTTGGAGTTTCAGGCCATATCCCAGCTCAACAGCAGCCACTTCTTCATTTCTGATGTCGAGAAATTCCTTGTTGTCATTATTGAAGACATTATTGAATCTGGGCGTCTTTGAAAGGTAGCCCACGTTCATAAAGACGTTTTGGTATTCGTCAACATTCACGTTTGCTCCCATCTTTGCGGTATATCCTGGGATGTACTTCCAATCGGTCTTTTGCTCTCCTTCCGGCTGATTGTAATCAATTCTCTGGTAGGCGCTCATGTTTCCGGAAAGATTGATAAAGCTACTGACAAGTCCACGCTTGTACTCGACAAGACCAAACATGCCTCCCCAACGAACCTGGCCGTCATTGTGGTAATCGTATTTGTCTCCTTCGCGAAGCATTTCTCCTCCATCTGTGAAGTAGTCTCCACCTAGCAGATCATAGACTTCGCGGTAGTGTTCCCCTTTGTAGGAGCGCATATCGATTCCTCCACTGTAGGTAAAATTGGCATCCGGTGAGTAATTGAAAGTAGAGAGTAGCCCGTACCAAAAATGATTGTTTATTGAGCTTCTCAGAATGGTAGTGGCCTTGTTTTCTGTTTCGCTAAATGTTGGATCAATAGGTCTCACTATCTGCTGGAAAACAGGATCGTAGAAGCCGAATCTGTTTTTGTTCCAGACGTCCTGCAAGTCGATTTGTCCATTCTCCAGATATCTTTCATTGTCGCCGTCCATACCGGTTCCTCCACCATTTCCAACGGAAAGATACAGTATGTTGGACAGGTAGAAATTGTTGTTCGGAGCCCAGAAGTCCTTGATGGTAAACTGGGGTTTATGGTAGTAGTTTTTCCTTGTGTTTAAGGTTTCTTTGGACCCGAGCAGGGTATCTCCGTCAATGATATCTGATCGGTAGAATTCCCCCCAATGCCGATTGTACTTCAAGCCTCGATCTAAGCCGGACAGCTCTAGTGAGGCGTCATTGATTTCACTTGGGATATCGAGCTCATTTTCAGCATGATCTCTGTCATAAACTGCTGCTGGACTTCTAAAAGATCGTTGTCCATGAGATTGCGGAGCACCAAAGCCGCTGAGCGTGAGCGTGTGCTTGCCGAGTGTTTTGTCTATCCGTAAGAAGTAAAAAGCTCCATTTGTCCAGTTTTGATCTACCCATCCCCTGCCTGTTTTGTAGGATACTGCTGCAGATATACCCAAGCCATTTTTTAGTCGTCCAGTGGTAAATCCTAATTCAGAATTTGAGAAGCCATCGTTGCCGATTGTTTGCTTAAAATTCACACCTCTCTTGGCATCAATACCTTTGGTAAGGATGTTCATTGTCCCTCCGACAGAGGGTACAGCCAGCTTGGAAGCCCCTAAACCCCTTTGCACCTGCATGCTGCGCGTCACTGCATTTAGGCCAAACCAGTTGGACCAATAGACCCAGCCATTTTCCATGTCATTAACAGGCACACCATCTATCATCACGGCAATGTTTCTTTGACTAAAGCCTCTGATGGTAATTCTGGCATCTCCATCTCCCCCACCTTGTTGTGTTGCGTATACCCCTGGTGTGGAATTGAGGACCATCGGTAAATCCTGAGAAGCTAATTGCTCTTCTATCTTGATGGCTGGTACATTGGAAAAAGCAACCGGAGTTTCTCTTTCTATAGCGATGTCAGCTACAACGACTACTTCCTGCAGAGTTTGGGTTCTGAGTGTAAAATCCAGTACTTGCTTCCCAGCAGATAGGCTAAAATTTTGTTTGATTGCTTCATATCCTACATAGGATACTTGAACCTCATAGTCTCCCTTGTCGAGTTCTATTTGGTAGTTGCCATCAAAGTCTGCAACGGTTCCTACTCCGGAGGCAAACAGCACATTTGCTCCGATCAAAGGTTCGTTGGTATCGGAGTCTGTTACCTTTCCAGTGACCATGGCCTTTTGGGCATAGACTGAGCCGGCGACAAAGATCAAGAGTAGCAAATGAGTTAGAAAGTGTTTCATAGCTTCGGTAGATATGCGAATAGAAAGTGTATTAAGTAGAAATCCCGGTTTTGGCTAAGGGATTGGGAATCAATAACTGTCCATTTTGACTTGCTGGAAATGCTTTATCCTTCGTTATTTTTCTCCACCAGCCAACAAGGATGCTGTCAAAAAATGCCTCGTCTAAATCATTTCTAGCGGCGTCAAAATCAGACAGTTATTGATTTCCTATCACTCAGGCACCAAAACCGGGATACATTTGTCAAATAGTTTACTGCACAACGATCTTTCTACTGATTCTTTGACCATCCTTTAGAAGGATATCGACCAGATAGAAACCTGCGTCCCAGTTGCCCGCTACAAAGCTAGCGCCTTCAGCACTTAGATTAACTTCATTAGCTACGACTTCTTTGCCTGAAAGCTCCATGAATCTTAGTGATTCTATGGCATACATAGAATTGATTTGAACCGAGCTATTGGCATTCATGAAGCTCGGGTAAATCTGAATGTCTTCCCATGCAATGGCGTTCTCTACGCTTACTGAGGCACAATCACATTCGTGCATTCCGAGGTTTGTGAAAGTATTAACAGAGAGAGAATCATATTCCACACTTGGATTAAACACAGCTGGTGGTGCAGTTACGCCTTTCAATACAGTAGGTTTTCTTATCAGGGTATGGTCCTTTGTCCAATCAACAAGATTTTCATCCGGCCATCCTTGTCCGCTGATGTCAGGATCGCTGTATCCGGGAATATCCGTAGCAGGATCCTGTCCAGGCTTACCAAAGATGTCAACAGGTGCCCCTCCTACAATACGGATCAAAAGTACATCATTACCATTGAAGTACATGGCTTCCAGGCCGTTGTTGTATTGTGGATTGATGAACAGATCTACTTGTTCCATTAGGTCATCCCATAGCGGTTGTTCAAAGTCAACACCGTCAGGATCCCTCTTATCTAGTCCCACCACAAAAGTTCCATAGGGATCAATAGTACCTGAAAGTTGGGTCCAGTTTCCGGGCTGATCTTCTCCGTTTTGGTAACGAGCGACCTCGTAGTTGGAGAGATCGATTGCTGCGTCGGTCGGATTGTAGAGTTCAAGGGCTTTATTATTTGACCATCCCTCAATATACTCCGAGATAAATATCTGCGAGCAGTCCTGGGCCTGTAGGCTGAGACCGCCAGCAAGAATTGCTAGAATTAGTAATGCTCTTTTCATATCATTAACTGTTTTAAGTAGATGTTTGTAGATCGCCCTGCCTGACAGCGGCAGGGCGGGATTTGTTTATTTGCTTCGGTAGAATTTCGACACTTGATCATTGACCTGAAGTAGATACATGCCTGATGGGAAAGCACTGAGGTCGATTGCAAAATCGGGTGCAATGCCTTGAGGAAAACTTGCGCTGTAAACTTGCTTGCCTTGTAGATCGCTTATAGTGATTTCCATGGAAGTTTGTCCATCAGCAGGATAAACCACTTGCAGTTGTTCTTGTACTGGATTTGGATAGACCATCATCTGCCCAAGGTCATTGTTGATATCTTCTGTGAAGACCATACCATCATATAGCAGTGTACCTCCATTTTCGATGTAGCGTTGTACAAATTCCTGGTAGAATAGGTTTGCGATTCTGGCATCGTGGATGACCAGGGAATTTTCATCATTTCTTGAGTTGGCCGTGTTCGACCAGTTGTGCGAACCTGTCCAAACTATTGGATCGGCATCCAGGCTATTTGGATCGATGATGGCATATTTGTGGTGCATGATTCCCGGTTGATCATCACCGAATACATAAGCACCAATAGTGTTGTTTAGAATATTGTATGGTTCTTCAAAGTTGTTGCTAATGTCGTCCATAACCCCTGCTACAAAGGCATAGTCTGGATCGGTTGTTTGACGTGAAATGGCCAAAGCGATATCCTCCCTGGTGAAGGCAAGGATAGCGAAGTATAACTCATCGTCAGTTGACTCGATTGTATTAATCAACTGTGAATTGGTTCCGTCTGTAGGGCTAAAGTATAGCTCTACTGGCACGCCTCCTATGTTAAAGTACTTTGGTGTATTGTTTGTTTTGAGGGCACCGAAGCTACCTTCAAACATTTCTTCAAACTCAATCTCATAGGCTCTTGCGAGACTTTGGTCTTGCAGTACGATGATATTGTTGTCATCCACCAACAATTGATTTTGGCTGAAATTTGTCGATCCAGTCCAAACCCAAGGGTCATCAGGATCTGAAGAATCTGTATCAATTAGGATAAACTTGTTGTGTTGAATTCCTCCAGCTTGCCCCGGATCTGGACGTCGAATCAGCTGTACCTCATCTGGCACCCAGCTCAAGTCTCCACCTGTTCCAGAATCTGTATTGGCTACCATTCGGATATCAACGCCTCTATCTACAGCGCCTTGAAGTGCATCACCCAATCCGGTTTCATTATCAACACCATAGACAGTCATATCTATAGTGTATTTAGCACGGTCAATAAAAGCTCTCAGCGTGTCATCAAATGTATTCTCAAGATAGATCGCTAATTCTTCGGTTGCTACATCATGATACACAGGTGTATTGAAATACACCTCAATCTCTCCGGAGGACAAAGAAGCGGTCATCATTGGTGTAATTAATGAGAGAGAAGTATCTCCAAGCTCAGAAACCGTGATTGCCTGTACATAATATAAACTTGCAGGCTCCAATTCATCCAATTCTCTTTCGTGATCATTGGTGTAGATCGGATCAAACAATTCTCCACCTTCTAATTCTGGTGTTTCTCCCCAGAGGATGGTCGTATTTCCCTCATTGATGGTTTCGAAATTGATGACAAATGATTCCGGTGTGATATTGGTTTGAGCCAATGAGCCGGTAATAATCGGTGGTGCACCTACGGTATCAATGTCAGCAAGTCCCCGAGGTATCAACTGATAGGAGGTCTGGTATTGTCCCATGATCCCTGTAATGCCTACACTTGCAGAAGGTACAGGCGTATCTCCAATGTCGGTGTTAGGATAAACACGCATCTGGTAGATATCCGTACCGTCGGTCATATCATAGTTGGTATTGCCGATGAAAATGCCACCTATATCTGTGAACTGCAGTCCCTCAAAGCGAACAAGAGAGCCTTCATAGGCTTCCTGAAATCCTTCTGTCATGCTTAGCACTGCAGGCTCTGGCAAATCATTGCCACTACTGATGATCTCGTAGCTAAAGTCTCCTCCTTCATCAGTAATCTCACGCAATCCCGCAAACTCAGAAATCTGGCCGGTAATTTCGATGCTATCTCCTCTGCTTGCCGCTAGCTCAAATCCTTCAGGATTGTAGATTCCTATTCCTGCCGTGGCATCTTGTACATATCTGATAACACCGAGTTCTTCACCATTTGTCACGATACCTCGTACTGTCACAGTGGTACCAATTGGCTTTAGTCTCGCCTCATCAATTGGAATCACAGAGCCAGGAGGATCTACACTGCCCTCCAATCCAAGATCTTCAAGGTCTCTTGGCAGTAGCTGAAAAACTCCCTGAAATTGACTCATCACACCAACAATACTGTGGTCACCAGCAGGGATTTCAGTTCCTGGAATATCGGTATCCGCATCCACTCTCATGGGTTGAATCATGGAGCCGTCTTCAATGTCATAGTTGGTATTTCCAGCAAACAATTCACCAGCAAGCGTATAGAAAATATTATCTACCTGTACAAGTTCAGATTCATGGCTTAGATCGAAACCGCCATCCAGTGTAATTACTTCGGGTTCCGGTAATTCATTGTCGGAATTGATGACTGAGAACTCAAAATCGTCGGTCTCAATAATCTGCATAAGACCTTGAAACTCCCCAATCTCACCTGTCACAACAAGGCTGTCTCCCCGCATAACTGCACTCAATGCTGCAGGATTGAAGATAGCCATACCTGCCGTCTCGTCCTGAATGTACTTTATGCCGCCAAACTCAGTTCCAACAGTTACAATCCCTTTGATGCTGACCACAGCGCCAACACCAAGCTCTCTGGCTTCGGCAATACTGATGGTTTCAGGATCGATCACTTGTATCTCGATTCCGAGATCTTCTGTATCTCTTGGAAGCAGTTGGTAAGTATCCTGATACTGTCCAAGTATTCCAATGGCAAAGTCGGTACTTTCCGGAATCGTTACACCAACGAGATTGCTTTGGTTATTGACACGCATGGCACCTGTTCCCGTGTCATTGCTTATTTCGTAGTTGGTATTTCCTTCAAAGGTACCCGTCTCAGAATAGTTTACAGGACTATAAGATATCAGTTGTGATTCGTAGGCTTCATAGTCAGCACCTTCGAGGTCCAGTGCCATTGGCTCCGGAAGATCATTATTGGTCGTCAAGACTTCCATTTCAAATAACTGCCCATCATCGATGATCTGGAGTAGATTCTGAAATTCACTTAAGGTTCCGGTGACGATGATGCGATCGCCTCTATTGGCGGCAGAGACCACAGAAGGATTATAGATGGCAATGCCGGCAGTTTCATCCTGAATGTAGCGAATATTTCCTAGCTCGGGTCCATTTAGTACAAGTCCCTCTACTGTAACTACAGTGCCTTGAGCTGCTGCTCTTGCTTCTGCGATGGTAACAAGCTCTGGGTCTATCACGACAGGTTCGATCCCAAGATCTTCCACGGATCTAGGTAACAATTGGTAGGTGTCTTGATATTGGGATACTATCGCAATGGCATCTACTGCTTCTTCCGGTATTGTATTTCCAGCGATTCCTGTAGCTGCAGATATACGTAGATCACCAGAGGACATTCCATCATTGACCTGATAGTTGGTATTTCCTTCAAAAACTCCACTTTCCTCAAAAGCCAGCGTATTGACCCTTACTAGTTGCCCCTCAAAATCCTCTGAAAGAGCCTCCAATAAGCTTAGCTCCAGTGGCTCAGGCAATTCTACACCAGAATCGAGAATTTCGTAGCTAAAATCATCTACTCCCTCATCAATAATCTGTAGCAAATTATTGAATTCGCTCAATTGTCCTGTTATCTGGATCACATCCCCGGTTACAACTTGGTCAGAGAAGTCGCCATTGTCGTAAACTGCGATTCCAGCTGTGCCATCCTGGATGTACCTGATGGTGCCTAGCTCACCTCCTGAGGTGACAATCCCTTCCACTGTCACGGTGGAAGCAAGATCCATCTGCCGGGCTTCAGCGATGCTAATGGTTTGGGCTGAAAGGCCGAAGGCAAACAGCAAGCTCAATATAAGGCTTAAAAAAGTAAATTTTCTCATATGTGGCAATATGGGCGGTGTTATATGATTAAGAGAACGCAAATTAGATAAATAGGGATGTTCGACAAGTCAAGAATTGTTGCCGGTCACCAAAATTAAAGATTTAATACCAAATACCGCAGGTAAAGATGTCAAAGGTAGACCTCCCACACATTTTTCAGCTGATAGTGTATTTAATAGGCTTACTTTCGTACTTTTATCACCACTTTTTGAGGGGTTTCTGTGGCCAATTTGCTTTGATTTTGCCAACATTTTGGACCAATTTCTGTTCCCCTTGTACTGATGCATTTCCTTTCCAAAGATTATTATGGCAGTAATACAGAGTTTACTTTTCCTCATTGTTCTTGGCTTAACGGCGTTTTTCTTCTCAAAGAAAGCCCGGGAAATCTACAAGAACATAAAAAGAGGAAAACCTGAAGATATATCAGACAGACCTGCGGAGCGCTGGAAAAATGTTTTTCTGCTAGCATTTGGACAAAAGAAAATGTTCAGGAACATGATTCCTGCCTTACTTCACTTGTGCGTATACGTCGCATTTCTGGTTACACAAGTGGAACTCATTGAAATCGTTATCGATGGTATTTTCCAAACGCACAGGGTGTTCTTTCCTATTTTAGGTGGATTGTACACCTTTGTTATCAACTTCATTGAGATACTGTCAGTGCTGGCCCTGATCGCCACCTTTGCCTTCCTTGCCCGAAGAAACTTGTTAAAAATTCCTAGATTTCAAATGGATGAAATGACTGGCTGGCCTAAGCTGGACGGAAACCTTATTCTCATTTTCGAAATTGTCTTGGTTTTCTGCATTTTCCTTATGAATGGTGCAGATATGGCAATGTCTGGAGGCAAGTATGGATTCTGGCTCAGCGGTATGCTGGGCAGTGCTATGGAAGGTCTACCGCAAGGTGTCCTACAAGCTATGGAAAGATTTGGCTGGTGGGGACATATCCTGTTGGTTTTTGGCTTCTTGAATTATATCCCGTATTCGAAACACCTCCATATCATACTGGCATTTCCAAATGCCTATTTTGCCAACCTTGGCAGCAAGGGAGAAATGGTCAATATGCCAGCCATCATGAAGGAAGTTCAAAGCATGATGGATCCGAATGCACCTATGGACGACAGCAGTGGGGCAGATGAAGAGATACCGAGCTTTGGCGCTAAGGACGTAGACGACCTAAGCTGGAAGAGCCTACTTGACGCCTACACCTGTACCGAATGTGGACGTTGTTCTGCAGCTTGTCCTGCAAGTGGCACTGGTAAGTTGCTCTCTCCGAGAAAAATCATGATGGATGTGAGAGACCGGATGGAGGATTTAACGAAGTTGGAGGCAGAGCATGGCCCGGATCACAAGGATGGAAAAATGCTGATAGGCGATTATATCAGTCCTGAAGAAATCAAGGCCTGCACCACCTGCAACGCATGTGTCGAAGAGTGCCCGGTTAGCATCAGCCCCCTCAATATCATTCTGGAACTCAGACGCTACCAAATCCTGGAAGCCGCAGATTCACCAGAGGAATGGAACTTGATGTTTACCAATGTAGAAAACAACGGAGCTGTCTGGCAATTTAATCCTGAGGATCGTGCCAAATGGGTCGACGAAGCCTAGGAGTAGTTGCTTAATTAGTGTCTTTGAAAAAATAGAAAATGTCGGATAAAGTTTTAGAAGTACCAATGATGAGCGATCTGGCCGCTCGGGGAGAAAAGCCGGATATCTTGTTTTGGGTAGGCTGCGCCGGTAGCTTTGATTCCAGAGCCCAGAAGGTCACAAAGGCCTTCGTCAAGATAATGAATGCAACAGGCGTAAAGTTTGCTATACTTGGTCCAGAAGAAACCTGCACTGGGGATCCAGCCCGAAGAGCAGGCAACGAGTTTCTCTTTCAGATGCAAGCGGCAACAGTCATCATGACGCTTGATCAATATGAGATCAAGAAGATTGTCACTGCATGCCCACATTGCTTTAATACCATTAAGAACGAGTATCCTGCTCTAGGTGGCAATTATGAAGTGATACACCATACCACCTTTCTACAGAGCCTCATCAACGAAGGAAAACTAAAGATGAAAGGCGGTGGAACTTTCAAAGGCAAGAAGATCTCCTATCACGACTCATGCTATCTCGGCAGAGCCAACAATGTCTACGAGGCTCCTAGAAAGCTATTGGAAGCCTTAGATGCTGAACTCGTAGAGATGAAGCGATGTCGCTCTAAAGGTCTCTGCTGCGGTGCTGGTGGTGCACAAATGTTTAAGGAAGAAGAGAAGGGTAGCTCTAGGGTAAACCAAGAGCGCACAAAAGATGTATTGGAAGTGAATCCGGATTATGTGGCTGTTGGCTGCCCCTTCTGCTCCACTATGATCGGAGATGGGATCAAGGAAAAAGAAAAGCAGGACTCCATCAAGGTTAAGGATATTGCAGAATTGATCGCAGAAGCCCAGGATCTGGATTAGTCTTTCATTGCCGAGTCCCTTCCGTTCTGTGAGCAAAAGAACCTCCACTATTTATGAATGCATTTGAAAGTTTCTCGGAACAGTCTCGTGTTTGGATCTATCAAGCAGATCGGGAATTAAGCCCATCAGAAGTGAACAAGATTCAAGATACGCTGACAAAATTTGCCCAATCCTGGGATTCACATGGTCAGCCGCTGAAAGCAGCAGCTTCTGTTATGTATCAACGCTTCATCATATTGATGGTGGATGAAACAGCTGGTAGTATCTCTGGCTGTTCTATAGACAAGTCTGTGCATCTGCTTCAGGAAATATCAACACAGCTGAAGGTGGACCTCTTCAATAGATTGCAGCTAGCCTATTGGAATGGAGAGCAAATCTATGCTGGAAGTAAATCAGCGCTTAAGGAAGCCATAGAGAAAGGACAAATCGATCCGTCCACCACTGTCTTCAACAATATGGTCAGCAACAAGGCAGAATTCGAAAATTCCTGGCAAATTCCATTAGCGGAAAGTTGGGCAGCACGCTTCCTATGATCATTGGAAAAAAAATAACCAAGGCTTATGGCCAACTACAAGTACTCCGAGGTGTAGATATAGAAATAGCTGCAGGAGAAGTTGTTTCGATCGTTGGAGCCTCAGGTGCCGGTAAAAGCACGCTACTGCATATCTTGGGTACACTAGACCGAGCTGATTCAGGTTCAGTGACTTTGAGGGATACCAATTTACAGACATTGAGCGATAAAAATCTGGCTTCATTCAGAAACCAGCACATTGGCTTTGTTTTTCAGTTCCACCACTTGCTGCCTGAGTTTACGGCATTGGAGAACATTTGCATTCCTGCTTATATCCAAAAAGCGAACGAAGCCGATACCCAAAAACGTGCTATAGAATTGCTTGATCTTTTGGGATTGAAGGCGAGGGCAGAGCATAAACCCAATCAACTTTCCGGAGGAGAGCAACAACGCGTAGCTGTTGCGAGAGCACTAATCAATAAGCCCGATGTCATCATGGCTGATGAGCCTTCGGGCAATCTAGACTCCGACACCTCAAAGGAACTACACCAGCTTTTCTTTGATCTTCGTGAAGAATTCAATCAGACCTTTGTCATCGTCACCCATAATGAGGAGCTCGCACAGATGGCAGACCGCAAGCTTGTCATGCAAGACGGTCTTATCATTCAAGGAAAATAGCCTACAAGTATACTACTGCTTTATGAAGCGAATAGTCTGCATACTTTTTTGGTCATTTAGCAACAGGAAGTATACACCTGAAGGGAGATCGTCCAATCCAAACTTCCATTGATTAAGTCCCTGAGTAGCCATCTGATTCATCGCTCGCAGTTGCTTTCCAGTAATATCAACAATAGAAATTTCCACAGGCATACCCTGTGCATAGCTTGCTGTCAACTGGATCTTATCTGTGGCAGGTATAGGCAATACCGTAGCACCAGTTGCTTCGTTGTGACGTTCGATCAGAACCACTGGCCCTAATTCTATATTGCCAGATAGTGCACGTGATGACAAACGATAATATAGGCTTCCTGATACCTTCTCATCCAAATACTGATAGTCTCTGCTGGTATTGGTATTGAAACCTGCACCTTGAATCTCAGACACATGATCAAAATCCACACCATTACGAGAGCTTTCGAGTACAAAGCCTGAGATATCGGTTTCAGAAGACGTCGTCCAAGTCAAAAGATTGTCCTCTGCTCTTACTTGCCCTGCAAAACTCAACAACTCAATTGGGTTCTTGAAGCAGATGATTTCCTTAGACCATGAACCACTACAGGACAAGAGGTCAGTAGCGGAAAAGTTGAGTACCATTCCATCAGTTGAAGGCAGCACAATGGTAAATGTCTGATCGGCCAATAGTTGCCCACCATAAAAGCCTTGAATGGTGTAGGATTCGTTGGAATCATATGCTGGTAGTCCACCGTAAACAGCCATTGTAAGTGTATATTCACCCAAGGTCCAATCACATTCTTCGTTTTCTTCAAAAGTTATTGGATCAAGGAAGACCACAGGGGCACCTGGGCTAATAGACAAGCAAGGATCGGTCAAATCAGGCAATCCCGCCCCGTCATCATTGGCAACGACCGAAGAGACGTAAATTTCGGTATTGCTTGCAGCTGATCCGTCGTTGATGAAGCTACCATCAGCACTCAATGCATATAGCTCAAAACCTTCCATACCTGCATCTCCATCGGGTGAATTGTGTAGCGCATATCCCAGGATGTCATCATCATCTAAAGTAAAATCGGCAGCAGTCCCTTGAACGGTACTGCCAGCACAAACAAAATCCGGTGCTGCTGTCGCAGTACCTGCATCAGAGATACAACAGGCTTCGATAGTTATTGTATAGCAATCGGAAAGAGCAATACAAGCATCTACCTGGCCAGTTAGCTCGCTGATTGTTCCAACATTGAGATCCAGTTCTTCTTCTCCTTCGCTGGCATAATTCATCCCATAGACACAGTAATCTCCAAGAGCCAGGCCACTGGCTGAAAACGAACCATCATCACTGTAGCTCACAATGGTCTCAGCATCATCAGGTCCAGTCACGACAAAGGTATAATCAAACTCAGGATTGGCTCCCTCCACTGAAGCAGCTCCGGTCGTTTCAAACTGACAGATTGTGGATGGCTCTGGACCGGTGACCTCCCCCGCATCGGCCTCACAGCCCAGAACAAAGACGGTCACTTCCTCCTGAAAGAAACAATCTCCGAAGAAGGATGTCACTGTATAGGTCGTCGTTTCAGTGGGAGTGGCAATGGGCTCTGCAGAAGATGCATCATCCAATGACAAGAATGGATACCATCCATAGGAGTCTCCCCCACCTGTGACAGACAGAGGCGCTGACTCCCCTTCGTTGATCGTTATATCGGAAGATACCACCATCGGTATCTGTTCATCAATTAGTACTTCCACCAATTGCACATTTGTTGAATCACAGCTTACCTGATTGATAAGGGAGATCGTTACCGACTCTTGCCCCTCGTCCAAATCATCATAAATTGTATTGATCAAAAGATCATAGCTTGTGGAACCATCAGGTATTGTGATCGAAGTTGGAATGCTCTCGTAATCACCCCCATTCTCAGCAGTACCGCCGATCTCAAAAGCAACTTCTAAATCTCCGTTTGTCGAGCCTTCGGATCGAATAAAACTGATCACCGCATCAACGCATCCCTCCACCGGATTCTCCACACCAACGGCTGTTGTAGCAATTGTACTTGCTGTAATTTCTATAAAGTTGGTACTAAGACTACCGCCAGCAATAAAAACGCCGGAATCCAAAATACCATCACCTGCATCAGAAACTGCAAGCTTCAAAGTATATGGCTGACAAGGTGTCACAACCGCTTGAGCAGTCAGAACTGTTGTGAATCCATCATATTGAATAGTACTATTTGGATCTGGATTTTGACCATTTCCGTTATCGACATAGTATTCAGAATTTGTGAGGATACAATCTGCATTGATACCATCAGCAACACCAATATTAACTGTGTTGATGGATACCTGTACATCTGTGCCGGGTACAAGTGCTACATTGGTTGGTGTTGGATATTCCGTTCCTCCTTCAATGAAAAAACCAAATACATCATTGTAGCTACTGCAAACAAACCCTTCGTATTCCTCAGAACCAAAGACATAGTTAAAGGTCAAGGTATCTCCCTGCGGAGTAAAATCAAATTTTAAGTAACAGGCGTCAAAAATGTCGAAACCCGGTACAAGTCCCGCCAAATCAGCATCAGTTCCACCACCATTATTGATGCCAGCTCCTCCGTCATTGTTCGGACCAACTGCATTCGTAATTGCTCCTGAGGTCAACATCACTCCTGTATTAATCCCAAGGTTGGTGAATGTCCCCTCAAAAGAGCCAGAGGCACCTTGAGGACATACCAGCTCGACATTCTCGATGTTCAAACCTGAACCTACAAGAATCTCAGCCATCTCTTCTGCTGTTACTCCACCATCTACAACCAGTTGTGCCTGAGTATGGATACAGAAAAAAAGCGCTGAAAGAAACAGCAAAGACTTCAAAATCTTTCTTAAATGGGACATACAGGATTTATTTAGCATCAGTTTAGTCATTGCAATTTCTTTTCGAATGAACATTCAGCTGCTTAGACCAGATAAAGCTAAAAATATTCTGGCTATTTTCGGCATCAAGAATAGATTAACTGCGACATCATGACATTTTCTTTGCCATTGAAAATCAGGCATTTACGGAAATTCTCTTCGATTTTTGTCGCCAAAAGAGATAGCTCATAGAATAGCAATATGTCGGATGCACTAAAAATTCTACAGCAACATTGGTCATACGACAGTTTCAGACCCTTGCAAGAGGACATTATTCAGTCAGTACTAGACGGCTATGACACCCTCGCTCTTCTCCCAACGGGAGGTGGCAAATCCATTTGCTTTCAAGTACCTGGATTACTGTTTGACGGCCTTTGTCTAGTGATCTCTCCACTCATAGCCTTGATGAACGATCAGGTCCAACAACTGACAAAACGCGGCATACCCGCTTTGGCCATCCACTCTGCCCTGAGCAAGCATGAGATCGATATTGCCTTGGATAAAGCAGCCTATTCCGATGTTCAGTTTCTATACGTCTCCCCTGAGCGATTGAAAACCGCCATGTTTCTGGCTCGATTAGAAAAACTGAACATCAAACTCATCGCCATTGACGAAGCTCATTGCATCTCCCAATGGGGATATGATTTTCGCCCTCCCTATCTGGAAATTGGCAACCTCAGGCCTTTTCTCCCCGGTGTGCCCTTTATCGCACTTACCGCCACTGCAACAACAACAGTCGTTCAGGACATTCAGGAAAAGCTCCTGTTCAAACCAGGAGCCAGTAATGTCTTTCAAAAGAGCTTCACCAGAAGCAATCTCTCCTATTCCGTTCTGTATGAAGAAGACAAGAAAAAGAGCTTGCTCCGGATCCTGAAAAACGTCCCTGGCTCAGGCATTATCTATGTACGAAGCAGAAAGCGCACTCAGCAAGTAGCTGAAATCATGCAAAAAGAAGGCATTACAGCAGATTTCTACCACGCGGGATTAAATAATGATCAGCGCTCAAAAAAGCAGCAAGACTGGATTGACAACAAGATCCGTATCATGGTTTGCACCAATGCCTTTGGCATGGGAATCGACAAGCCAGATGTCCGATCTGTGGTCCATCTCGATCTTCCCGAAAGCCCAGAAGAGTATTTCCAAGAGGCCGGGCGCGCTGGAAGAGATGGGCACAAAGCCTATGCAGTCATGCTTTTCAGTCCTGCCGATCAAGATGACCTAGAGAAACGTATCCTCCGTAGCTTTCCAAGCATAGAGAAGAGTCGTGCAGTCTACGATGCGCTGGGCAGCTACGCCGATCTGGCAACCGGAAGTGGGGAAGAAACCTATACTGACTTTGACCTTAAGGACTTTTGCATCAAGTATTCCTTCCGGGCAACAGATGTAATACCTGCAATGAAACTGCTACAAGACAATGAATACATTAGCCTCAATGAAGGGGTCTTTCAAGGCAGCCAATTAATGTTCATTTGCTCTCAACAAGCATTGATGCAAGTTCAAGAGAAAAATCAGCGAATTGACCAACTTAGCAAATTGATCCTGAGAAGCTATGAAGGTTGCTTTGATCATTATGTCAAGATTTCGGAGTCCTTCATCAGAAAGCAGCTGGAAGTCTCTAAAGATCAACTCAAGTCCCTAATCACAATCATGGTGCAGCACGGTCTCATCAAGTATATCCCTGCAGGAGAAAGTAGCAACATCTTGTGGTTGAAAGCACGATTGGAAGCCAAAAACCTCATCTTCGACATGGAACGCTACAACTTCCTGAAAAAGACCAAAGAGGGAAAAGCCAATGCCATGATCGCTTATGTCAATCAAAAACAGGATTGCCGAAGCCAATTCCTGGTACGTTATTTTGGAGAAAGAGTAGCCCCTAAATGTGGCATCTGCGATGTCTGCACCGGTAGAAACGAGAAACAAAAACTCAGTGTATCTAAGACTATAGACGCAGGGCAGAAAATGCTGTACTTGCTGGAAGAAGGCCCGAAAACGCTGGAGCAACTAAGTGCTGCAGCCAACTTAAAACAGGAAAAGACCCTGGAAGTGCTAAGGGAATTATTGGATCAACACAAGATCCAGCTCAACCAAGAGGAGCAGTTTATGCTCCACCAGTGATGGTATCCCATCGAGTCTGCTATCTTTGCAGCTATTAGTTTGCAACCCTCTCAAATCCTGTTGCGTCGATGTAAACAGGAAGCAACACATGGAAAGAATCAAATTTGCAATTATTGGACTTGGAAGAATTGGGCCACGGCATGCCAGCCATATCCTCAAGCACCCAAAGGGGCTGCTTTCTGCTGTCTGCGATATCGACGAAAGTAAGCGCTCGCTGTTTCCGGATACCCCATTCTTTACAAACTACAAAGAACTCCTGGCAGCTAATACTGCAGAAGTCATAAGCGTCTGCTCCCCTAACTACCTCCACGCTGCAATGTGCATTCACTGTCTGCAAACTGGCCATCACACCATATGCGAGAAACCGATGGCTATCAGCACAAAGGATTGCGAACTGATGATCTCCGCCGCTCTCGATGCTCAGCGGC
Source organism: Chitinophagales bacterium (assembly GCA_020629205.1). Taxonomy (GTDB): domain Bacteria; phylum Bacteroidota; class Bacteroidia; order Chitinophagales; family UBA2359; genus JAHDDV01. The sequence continues at coordinate 23,053 of JAHDDV010000036.1, forward strand.
ATCTTTTCGTCGTCAAGCAAAATCGATACAATCCACCGGTAGCAGAGGTGAAGCGCCTTCTCGAAGAAAACATACTTGGCAAAGTGTATCAAGTCTCTATCAATTGCTTCTGGAACCGGAACGAAAAGTACTACACTTCCTCCGATTGGAAAGGCAGCAAAGAGAAAGACGGCGGTTGTCTCTATACGCAGTGCAGCCATTTTGTAGACATCATGTACTTCCTCTTTGGCAATATCAAATGCCATGCAGGTCTGGTCAAAAACGCCGGACATCAAGATTTGGTTGAGTTTGAAGACAGCGGTACTTTTGTACTTGAATCTGAAGAGGGCGCATTGATCAATTTCAACTTCAGTACCTGCACCTTTGCCCAAAACATGGAAGGGTCTATTACCATAATTGCCGAGAAAGGCACGGTCAAAATCGGTGGTCAATATCTCAATACTATTGATTATCAAAAGATAGACAATTACGAAATTGCAGACTTGAAAGATGGTGCCCTCTGCAACGACTATGGCGATTACAAAGGCTCCATGTCCAATCACGACAAGGTTATCGAAAACGTGATTGCCACAATTGGCGGCACAGCCAAAAATGCCACCAATGGATTTCAAGGAATGAAGGTCGTAGAGATCATCGAGTCCATGTACAAAGTAAGCGCAAAAAGATAGCAGGCAAAAGCCCAGGAATGAAAAAACAAGCTAGCAAACGTATTGTATATCTTGGCGCCAAACCGCTCGGAGTCCACTGTCTACGCAACCTAATCGACCGTCAAGCCGAGCTCGGCATTGAGATTATAGCCGTCGGTACAGATTTCAATGCGGAGAGCAAAAGGCAGAACAACCTAATCGAGCTTTCAAAAGCAAATGATCTTCCTCTGTTGGCATCTCTCGAAGCCCTTCCCGAATGCGATTTCATCATCTCGATTCAGTACCACAAAATCCTCAAGCAAAAACATATCGACAAAGCGGGTACTTTGGCGATCAATCTGCATATGGCAGCTGTTCCGGAGTACAGAGGCTGCAACGCTTTCAGCTTTGCCATCCTGGATAAGGTGAAGGAATTTGGAACAACCTTGCATGTCATGGATCATAGCATAGATGGAGGCGACATTATTTTTGAGTCCCGTTTTCCAATGCCAGAAAAGTGCACGGTGAAACAGCTGCACGCCTTGACAGAGGAAAAGAGCAAAGCACTCTTTACAGACCATATTGACCAGATTCTCAATATGGATTTCCAACCGATTCCTCAGTCGAGCTTTGCAGGAATCCGAGTCAGTGGTCATCATTACCGCTCCGAAATTGCCAAAATCAAAGTGATCGACCTCGACTGGCCAGCGGAAAAAATCAATCGCCATATTCGTGCAACTTACTTTCCACCTTTCGAGCCGCCCTACGCATTAGTAGAAGGCAAGAAAGTCTATTTCGTGATGGAAAATGACTGGAATGCCTAAAGCACCAAATCGCAATCGGCACATCGTCTTTTCCGTCGTCAACGACTTGACTTACGACCAGCGAATGAACCGCATCTGCAGCTCCCTTGCCAATGCCGGATACACCGTAACGCTCATCGGAAGGCAACTACCGCATTCCAAAGCAATCGAAGAAAAAGTCTTTCAACAAAAGCGACTTAATTTGCTTTTCAGTAAAGGAAAATTATTCTATCTAGAATACAACTTCAGGCTACTAATACATTTTATATTCAACAAGTACGACATATTCGGAGGGATCGATCTCGACACGCTATTGCCCCATTTTCTCGCAGCTAAACTCAAGGGCAAACCACATACCTACGATGCCCATGAATACTTCGCCGAACTGCCGGAAGTGGTGCACCGTCCTTTCACACGCTGGGCCTGGAAGACGGTCGAGAAGCTGGTCGTTCCTCGCACGAAGCATGCCTATACCATCAATCAATCCTATGCCGATCTCTTCGAAAAAGAATATGGAACCAAGTTTGACATTATGCGGAATGCCACTGTGCTGCAGCAAGTCGATTGGCCTGAAATTGAAGAGCGGTACATCCTCTATCAAGGCGCTGTCAATGTAGGTCGAGGGGTGGAAGAGATGATCAAGGCCATGCCCATGATCGATGCCAAACTCTACATCTGCGGCAAAGGCGACAAGTATGAAGACTGTATTCAACTAAGCAAGGATTTGGGCCTCGAAGACAAGATTCGTTTCTTCGGTTTCGTGGAGCCCAAGAATCTCGTAGAGATCACCCGTCGTGCGACTTTAGGATTCACATTCTTCCTAAATGACGGCCTCAGCTACTATCTGTCCCTGGCCAATCGCTTCTTCGATTACTTCCACAATGGCGTGCCTCAACTCTGCAATGACTACCCAGAATATCGCCGCATCAATGAGCAGTTTGAAATCGCCAAATTGTTGGAAGATCTTTCTCCCGAGACCATCGCCAAAGCAGCAAATCAAATATTGAATGATCCAGATCTACATGCCCAAATGAGGGCCAATTGCCTCAAAGCACGACAAGCCATCAATTGGCAAAATGAAGAGAAACGATTAGTAGAACTGTATGATAAAATTGAGAATTAGGGATTGCTTAAACAGGTGATGCCAAAATTTTTTTCTTTTTTTTGGAGCGCATCTGCATTCGGTCGTTGCAATGGATCACGGGCTATCCATTGCAATGCTGGCACTCTCCAGCGGCTTCGCTGCTGCGCTGCGTCTGTCTCTCCGCCTGCGCTTCGAGCCAGCCCCAGCACAGCGACTCAGTCGCTGTATAGCACCAGCATTTCCATTTCTATCCCGGCTATTTGCACCAGCATAGCTCGTTG
>JAHDDV010000419.1 GCA_020629205.1 Chitinophagales bacterium
CATAAGCCGAAGCACTGTGGACAAGGGGAGTGAGAGTGGATAGCCCGGCCCGGAGTCGTCGGCAGTCAATTGGCCTGTCATACAGGTGGATCATCCCTAGCCAGGCAGATAGGCCAATTGACTATCGACGATGGAGGGACACGCCCAAAAATTTGTACTTAGTATTGTATGAAGGAGGCAGCCATTCCTTTCCGATTGAATTCCCATCATTTGCCAAAGGTTCAAGTATGTCTCTCCATTTTCAGGGTCAAGTAATGTCAATGCAAAACTTCTACTTTAACAATCTCAGTTCCATAGTATGTATAGACTTTCACAAAATATACCCCTGCTTCGCAATCGGAAACGGAAAGGCTTACCTGACTCGAATTGACCGATTTTTGCTCTTTAACTACTATTCCCTGTGTATCTACAAATTCTACTTTATCAATCTGGCTGGTGGATTCAATAAAAACAAAGTTGCTGGAAGGATTGGGAAAAACGAATAGCTTACCCACTTGAACAGCGTCTTCAGAATTCACCAATTCGTCCATGGTGTAACTCAATTGCAGATCTTCATTAATCATCAGGGTATCGGTGATGATCTGCCCTGCCACCTCTACTGTGATCTCATATTCACCTTTGAATGGTCTAAAATCGGTGGAGCCATTTTGCTCAGTAAGGCCCTCTTCTTCCGTCCACCATTCGTCAAATACCTTATCAAAAAAGACGCCGGCTGCAGGCTTCTCTGTCCAATCTTCATTAAACAAATTTCCTTTGCCAGCTTCTGTGACATCCCACATTCCCCAAAAAATGAACATATCCACTTTTGGTATGCTAAAGATCATTGTCAGAAAATCCGCTAGATAGTCTGCCTGTAATTGAGGGTCAATTCTAGGATCGATAAAATCATATTCGGTTATCTTTAGTGGGACATCAAACTGATTGGCAAAATCGGTGAGAATGGTTTCTACCTCATAGATAGAGGTAGGAAAATATCCCATATGAGCCTGAAAGCCTATACCTCCCAGATCGGCTCCGCCATCTATGGTTTCCTGTATGGCAGTCTGTAAAAAGTCATAATCTACCCCTTTATATTGTTGCGCTGAGATGGTGACATAATCGTTGATTACTTGCGGCTTATTAGGCTCGAAGCTCGACAATCGATTCATGACTTCTATATAGAATTCTCTACCCGTTTCATAATCAGCCAGACTCGCAAAGGCATTCTCAAAATCCCGATTAGTTGTAATCTCATTGAGCACATCATACTCATCAAACACATTTTGTAAATCGGCGTTACTTAGAATAAAATCTATCCATCCATTTGCTCTATCTAAAATGTACTGTGGGTCATCTTGATTGGCTTCGATATCAAATGGAGCATTGATCCATCCAGGCCAGATCAAGGTATGGAACCGGATTTTGTAATCATTATCCTTTAGCCAATTGACCGCTGTTACTTTATCTTCAAAGGGAGCTATCCAGCCTTCTTCGATGCCCGGCCATTTAAAGGAGGCCCCTGGCGTTACCCAGTTAAAAGTATGTCCCTCTCCATCCAAATTCAGCAGCTTGTTTTCGTATTCATCCACCTGACCAAGGTTCCCTGCAAATCGGTCTAAGTTAATAGCAGTTCCCCATCCAAAATCATGCTCCAACATCTTAATCGACACAAGGGCATTCTCTATTGCCAAACCACTAACATCCGTTACATTGACCTGCAAGTCAGCCTTTCTTGCATTTTCAATTCTCTCCGCGGCAGCACTTCTCCAGGGAGCATCTGCCTCATAACCGGGATATCGTTCATTATGCACTATGTATGGAAGATCTTCCAGGTCATAGTTTGATCCAAAATTCATAATGTTCATGCCAGCTACTTCGATTTCTTGAACTTCCCACGCAGTGCCAAGACCGCTTACAAATTCTCCCACTTGATAGGTCGTCGAAGCTTGAAAGGGAAGCAAGTATTGATTCCAATTCTCTTCGAGCTGTATTGTTTCTATGATTTCAAAAACCGAATTATCATTAGCTTGCGCAAAAATGTTGACCTTGCCGTATTGATTGACATTGTTGGTCTTTCTAAGATTGAGGATTATCAAGCAAACATCTCCCTCTTGAATTTCAGTTTGATTTTCCATTCCCCAGCCGCTATCATAACTGTATCCGCCTTCCACTTCATTCAAGATATTGCTGACCTCCGTAAAGCTTTCGGTGCTGGTCTGCAAATCAATGATATCTATATTGCCATATGAATAGGCGTTCTGCAAATTTTGCACTTCATTGTCAAAATAGACCCAGTTCCCATTTTGTAGGTTGAATTCAGTCGACAGTTGTTGTTCCAAATATTGATGATAAGCATCTTGAGCCTTAGCCGAAAAACTTATCAACAGGAAAATTAAGTACAAGTACTTCTTCATTGCTTGGTATTTATTGAGCATGCCATTTTCTTCTCGTTTTGGCGTCAGTCAGGTCGAACCTGCGTGTACAGATTCGTCGTCTTAAGACGCAAGACTGATACTCTATTTCGCACACCCATTTCGACTTTCTAGATAACTCATCGCGAACCCTCAGCTAAGCCTGAGTTTGATGTATTGATTTGTACAACTTCCTAATCAGGGAAATCTGTCCACGGTGATGCACTTCGTCTTCGGCCACATGGTAAAGTGTCCAGGCCAGGTTATGGCCAGTCTCCGGATTGTATCCTTCTCTCTTTCGGAAAAAATCCTCATTGCTCAATCCATCAATTGCCTGCAAAAATTCTTGCTTTGAGCTTTCAAGAGCTTCGAGGTAAAATTCTATCGGTTGATCCGTAATTAGTTGCGGTAGGAATTTGCCCATCGTAGCCCCCGGTTCTAGTGGTTTCCATTCTTCAGCAGTGGGCTCTCTGTCCTCGATGAAATGGATAATGAAACCTCTTCTAGTTGCAATGATATGAGATAAGAGGGCACCTACTGTATTCCAACCCTCGGCATGTTGCCAATGAAGCTCCTCTGTCGGAATCCCAACAACTCGTTGCAAGGTGGTTGCTGCAGCATCTTCCAGTATGCCTTTTAAATATTCGATTGCGTGTCTCTGCGAATCTGCTTTGAATGGTATTAGCGTCTTTCTGTTCATGGCTGTGTAGAGTATAGGGTTAAGAAGACCAAATATGATCTATGTTTGAAGGGCAAATGTAGTGAATTTGTCGCTTCTCACTTGTCACTACGAGTTCTTGATTGCGCATAAGAGTGACAGAATTGGATTGACGTTCCTGTTCCTGAGCGGGGTCGAAGGACTGTTGGAAAAGAGAGCAGCTGGCCTATCTATTCGCTTTGTAATTTTGCCAGATACTCCTTCGGTGTAAAAATAGATAAGTCACTTTCTCTGTAATCTTTGGTATTACGAGTGATTATCATTTTATGTCCAGATTCAACAGCGCAATAATTCTGGATGCTATCCTCAAAATCCTTAAATCGAGAATTGGAGGCTCTATCGATAACCTTTTGACCGACATTCTCGATGCTTACAATTTTCAATACTTTCTTCGTCTTTGAATCTGCCTTATTTTTATTTTCCAACCTTTCAATTATGCAGTTTATATTAGAGATGCTTATCGGAGAAGTATAAAGTTTGATATCTGATTCAATCGATTCCTCTATAAGTTCTGCAATATCTTCGGAAAATGGTTCTCTATCAAGCAATAAATCCAAAAGAACATCTGAGTCTAAGAACAGTTTTTTCATTTGCCTAAATATTTTTCTACAAGTGCATCTTGAAGGATCTCCTTATAAGATGTGAAATCTTTGGGCAACTTTACAGATCCTTTTAATTCTCTGACTATTTTGAGAGTAGCCTTTTTCTCACTAGATTTTTCCGATTGAGTTAGTGATTTCAGATATTCTTCTACAATGCTTGATAAGCTTTTGCCGCTTGATTTGGCATATTTTTTCGCCTCTTCGATGACGAATTGATCAATTGACAAGGTTAATTTGGCGTTCATACGTATGATTGTTTACGTACAAAATTAATGGATTATTTCTATTCTTTCAAGACTTTTGTTTCTCTTGCCTGATTATACTCAAAGGAATATCAGCCGAAACCCATAATCCCTTATCCGCATTTGAACATGATGTCAGCGGCATCAAAGTATGTTAGCTAGTAGCAAGGACAAAGAACCAAGATTTTCATAAAGCTGCAAGCCCTTTGCTCGAAAGTGTATGGGATTGATTTGAGACTTCGAACTTACTACTATGCAAGCGATCGGCGCGACGAGACTTCATAGGCAATATTCACTCAGGATTCCTACATTCATCAGATTCGGCGGGTGGACCTGCTTAGCATTACAAGCTGTAT
>JAHDDV010000420.1 GCA_020629205.1 Chitinophagales bacterium
CATGTGCTATGGAGGCTCGACGATAGGAGAGACTACAGAGCGCATAAGCCGAAGCAGCCTGCACAAGGTGAATGAGAGCGGATAGCCCGGCCCGGAGCTGGATGCATCGCCCCATGCTGTAGCGTCAAATATAAAGTGACGCTACAGCATGGGGCGATGCAGACGGCGTAGGGACACGCCCAAAAAACAGCCTGCCTATCCTATAGTCAGCATCAAATCCCCTTGGCGAATCGAGTTGACTACATCCATATCCGCCTCCGTCTTCACCTTGCCAAAAACGGTGTGCTTGCCATTCAACCAATCTGTGTCGACATGTGTGATAAAGAACTGACTACCGTTGGTGGCCGGACCTGAATTTGCCATGGAAAGAATACCGGGACCGTCATGTCGAAGCTCTTGATGAAATTCATCTTCGAAGGAATAACCCGGTCCGCCCATTCCATTTCCGTTTGGGCAGCCACCCTGGATCATAAAATCATCGATCACCCGGTGAAAAGCCAGTCCATCATAAAAGCCCCTTTCGGCCAGGCCCAGAAAATTAGCCACCGTTTTAGGTGCTTTGGAGGCAAAAAGTGTCAGAGCAATGTCGCCCTTTTCCGTCTTGATTGTTACATCGATATCCTGTTGGTAGCTAGCATTGGCTATCAACTCCAGCATCTCTTTTTTATCTATCATCGTCATTGGTATTTTGATTCCTTGAATAAGCTGCAAAGGTAAATCTCACAAAGGAATTGTGCACTATGCAAAGGCAATATTCTGTAGGAAAGAGTCGAGACGACTGTGCGATCAATTCTGTAGAACGGATGGATGATCTTCAGCTCGTTCCTGAAGTATGGTCATACTCACTGTATTGTGCTATTGAGGAAAATGGGGGTCCATCCCCTAAATCTGCTCGATTTTAAGTCCTGTATATTAGTTTATAAAACTCAACTCTCCTCTATGAAAAGATAGCAAAGTTTTCTGAGCAGACAAGATAGGGTATCCGATCAAACCATCCACATTGAGTTTGTAGCCTTCGTTCAAATGTGAAATATCGCTAAAGATAGCTCTGGTGTTATTGAAAGTCTTTTCCCCAATCTGCAATTCGGCAATATCCGCCGTTTTCACGGTTTGATGATCCTCTCCGGCTCCTTTGAGATCATCACTGCCGAGGTTTGAAATAAGTGCTTCCAGGGAATCGAAGTGATCGACATGAAAGAGATTGGATTCTGCTCCCGAATCGATGCCCATCCTATAGACCTTATCCGCAATCTGCAATTCAACAACCGGGATATGTCCCTTGAGTTCGATCGGAATAGTTTGTAAGGTCTGCTCCGACAACTTCTCGGCTCTATAAGTCTCAAATGTCTCCGGACTAATTAACGTGAGCAGGCGATTTTCGTAGTCGAAAAGCAGGTCGTAGTCCTTGATCAAATCGAAGCCAATCAGTCCATAAAACTCCTGCCCCAACTCTTCTTCCAAGTGAGATAGGTTCATGGTGATCAAATCTTGATTATTGATTTCCAAACCAAAAAAATCTAGCCTTTGACCTTCGGCCACGTTCATTCCAGAAATGCTTCCATTGACGCCTTTGGTGCTTGAACTTGCAATTCGGCTTGAATCCTGGGTAACATAATTGGCATTTAGTATCACCTTCGGTGCACCGCTATCGAGTAGGAACCTTCTTTCTTCACCGTTCAACATCACCTCCACCAAGATTAAGTTGCCTGCCATCTCAAAGGGGATCTCAATTGCTGTTTTGTTTGTCTTTGTCACTTCTGCATCTCCTGACACTTTCTTTATTTCCATATCGAACAGTTTGAGTTCTTCTAGTTCACTTTTATCGTTGAATACAAAGGTGGCTTGCTCTTCTCCTTTCTTCTCGTAAATCAGATTATATTTCAAGATCAAGCTACTCTCTGTTCGATCAGTACCATCTTCCTCGGAGGAGAGCACTGAATCCTGCAATTGCGAAAGTAACTGCGATAAGATCATTTCTGCGATTGCTCCTTCTTGTCCAGCTATCGAAAAGTCTTCACTCAAGTATTGATTCAGGCCTTCACTCGAATGCACATTTATTGCCTCAATTGTGCGCTCAACAATCTGTCGGCACTTTTCCACTTCCTGAGAAAACAAGGAGCTACAGCTCAGAACTAGTGTCAACAAAATAGCTACTTTTTTCATCTTGTTTTTTATTTAGCCTTCAATACGGATCCTTATCCCAAAAGTTGAATCAAAGTCTTCCTTCGGGTAGATCCTTCATCGAAAAACAAAGCTAAACAAGCCCAGTGCTAAGATTTGTGAATCAATCCTAATGTTTGTTAATCCTATCGATATTGCCGGCATCATGAGTTGGAAGAAAACCTGCTTGACCTTTTTATGCTCTGCAAGAATCTTCTACTGCCTTTGATCAGCTAGTCACTTTGGAATTATGGCTCAAATGCTGGATAATCTTTTCTCTGGAAATCACATAGTCCTTGTGCGCGCCGGTTCTCTTAAATCCCATTTGTTTGCTCATCTGTATGGAAGGAAGATTATCCGGATGGGCCTCTGTTTCTATCACTTCTAAGTCAGGAAAGTCAGCGACCAACTTTGTAAACATCGCGGACTTCAGCCATTTGCTTAGCCCACGGCCTCGGTAGTCAGCACGAACCCCTGTCATAGATTGATCAACACTTTGTGTCTGCTTTAGATTAACAGAGACATTTGTGAGTGCAATCATTTGATTGTCTTCGTTAAAGACCAAATAGATATAGTTGGTATGACTCCGCAATTTGATCGCCTCCTGATAGCTTTTTACAGAGGCTGCAGTACAGGTATTATCTCCTATTTCAGGAGGAACAGGGATATCATTGGCGAATTGTGTAAACAGTGTAGCATACTCTTCCAATAACTCATCAGGAATCTCTTGGTAGAACACAATTCTCAGTTTTGGAAATTTGTTAGGCGCTTCAGATAGCCACGCCTCAATCTTCTCTTGCTTAGCCTCATTGATATTGAGTTCATACCAGGCCGCATTCGCTCCAACTGCTGCATCAAACATTTCTTCAACATAGTCATTAAGACCATCTCTCGAGTGAATGGCCAGAGACTTAGAGGCCTCATCGTATTCCAGAAACTCTTCAAAGATCAACTCCAGTAAGCCGGCCTCCAAACTTTGATCATTCATATAGCTTTCCAGGTAGGTAAACCGCTTATGACTGTCCTCTTTGAATTCAATAGAGAAACAGAGGATGCCGTTTTCGATGTCGTTTTTCCAGACCTGATAGATGGCCTCTCCGCTTTCCCTTATGTTTGTCACGTTGAGCTGCTTGAGTTGATCCAGGGAGTCGAAAGGCATAGGCTCCTTCTTCAATTCGTAGCTTTTTTTTCGAAACTCCCAATACTCGTTCCAGTCGGCTTCTGTGTAATTTATGTGGTCTACTTTCTTAAGTCGGTATCTGTTTGCCATTCTTCAGGAGTGTTATTAGCAAATTGCAACCAGCCGGACGGCAAGATAGTTCCCTGGGCCCGATGCACAAACGCTGAGATTTTCTTTTTTTAGGAGCCCAACAGAACCACTCGTAGCAACAGCCGTCGGGCTGTACGTTCCAATGCAAGCACTGCACAGGGGCTTCGTATATCCACTAGCGCCATCTCTCCTCACGTCGAGCTACCGCTAGCGGCATACTCAGTCCCCTGTTCAGCACTTGCATTTCCTCTTCCATCCCGGCTATGCATCACCGTCTGTGGCTCGTCGCTTCAAAGCATATTTAGCCTATTAGCAGGTTCTTGCACTAAAATAGATGTAGCACAATGGACCATATGCTACCTAGCACAACTTTCTTCCAACCAAGTCAACACAGCCGCCCAGGCATTATCAAAATAATCGTACACCTGATCCCAATCACCGCCTTCCAACCATCCCAAATGATTTAGCTCTACTTCTGTGCTACGCTCATCCACCGATCTGAAGTTAACAACGACCCAGGTATGGTATTCACCATTGCGAATCTCAGGAAACTGCGGTGGAGCATTCCAGGAAAAGGACAACATCTGCTCAGGCAAGTAGCTGAGGATTTTGCAGCCCTCACTACCTCTGAGCCCCGGTGGATTGTCCAGCAGAAAGTAAATTTCAAAGGCTCCTCCTATCTTAAATTCGATCTTATTGTCGGGTCCGAAGAAGCTCAGCAATCCCTCATGAGTGGTCCATTTCTGCCACACTTCCTTGAGGCTTGCCTTCACTATTTTCGACTTCTTTATTGCTTTTTTCGTGCTCATCTTCATTTTGAGATTTTTTGGACCACAAAGCTCTAATTTACTCAAAATTCTGCATGCCAA
>JAHDDV010000421.1 GCA_020629205.1 Chitinophagales bacterium
CGGTATGAGGTGCCCGGATAGCGTCGTGAATGCCAGAACCGGGGTGGCTCGGAGCGCTAGCGGAGAGACGCACCGGGCTGTGCATGAACAGCTAGCCGGGTGCCGAATATTAGCGGAGAGCGAGACGGGTGCTAGCGCGGTGGGATGGCCTTTGGCTCCTAAAAAAGGAAACCCACATGTAAATACTCAGTTTATACTTGCTAAGAGCTCTTCGATTTCTTTTGTAGTCAAGCTTTCTTTTTCTGATTTGTCAAATATGGATAGCAGATAGACTATTTGACCTTTTACAACAACATGCGTTATTATTCGGGCTGCCCCCGACTTTCCTTTGCCTTTTGACTTGATGGCAATCCTGATTTTGTAACAGTGCTTTCCTAAGGGGGCTCCTTTCTTTGGCTCTTTTCTTAAAGTTTCGACTAGTTCCAAAAGCTCTTTTTTCAAAGAAGGATACTTGCGAATCAGTTTTTTGGTTTGCCGCTCGAATACACTGATTGTCTTTACCTCAAAGCTCATTCAAAAAATCCTCTGCCTCCCTTGGCTTTTTCTTACCGGCTTCAATAAGTTTCAGTTCTTCGACTGCCTCCTTTAAGTCCATAATCTGTTCGGCTTTTCTATCACTCAGCTCCTGTGTCTTTACAAAGGGTAAACTCTTCAGTATTTCGAGTAGATGGAGTGCTTTGCTGTCTTCTATTTCCAGCAGTAGTTTCATATTTGGGTTGTCTTTTTCGTCACACTAGCAACGGTTTACTTAGCTAAAGGTAGTACTTCTGCTCCATGCAATCAAGCAATCGTTATCCTTGTCTGAATTAAGATGCGTAGGGTTATGGGATGGAAGGATTTTTTGGTGATGAAGAACTGAAGAACGATTCAATGGAGATATCTACTCCCCATTTATTCGCAGTACTTCAATCACAATTCGATTTGAGAGACGGAAATTGGTTTTCTGGATTTCTTCAATGATTGGTTTCACGAGTGCAATTGCTCCTATGGATTTGGCCTTAGTCAAGACGCCTAATACACCTGTGACTTTCAGTCCAAGACGATTGGCTACCCTTCTTGCCTTTCGATCATCAATGAGTAGCAAGACAGATTGAAATTGCAGAGCTAATGCAATAGCCGTGGCCTCTCCTATGTCGATCTGGGTACTCAGAATTTGTATGCCTTGCTGATCAATTGGTTCCTGAATCTGTATCCAACGGGGTAGTGGTTCACCGAACTCCTGAGCGACTTCGGACGTAGTGAGCAATTCACCGTATACTTGTTGCAAAATATGCAATTGGCCTATTTTACTTAGTACTATCAAGACACTCGTGTCCGTGATAATTACCCTAGGCATTGGCAACATCCGCTTGCAAATCCTCTAGTGAATCACTGATTAATGAAACGCCATACTTTCCTAGCAATTCAATAAAAGTGCGCTTTGAGATACCACAAAGTTCTGCCGCTTGACCGGATGATAAGATTCCATCTTCATACAGCTTACTTGCTACCCGCATGACAATATCATGATCCGAAAGCTGGATGGTGTCCGGTATTTTCAGTTCGATCCTTCTCATAGTTGAATTTTGAGTCTTTGCTGCTGTTAAAGGTAATGCTTCTCTGCATTGCGATCAAGCCTTGTCTGAATTAGGCTATGTAGAAGATCGTGAATAGTTGGGTGATGACTGATGTGCATTTTTGGGAGGTTTTTTTGTGCCAGTCACAAAGCCCTCCAAACAAGACCAAATCCCACAACTCAATCCCGATTATAATAAAACAGTAAATATCATGGCAGATCCGGAGCATGAAGAGTACCTGGAAACATGCGAATGGCTAGGTTTTGAATATGACCCACGACATTGGGATATGCAGGAGGTGAATCGACGCTACCTAGCCCGGATCGCACCGGCCCTCATTTTAGCGGAGAGCCGGTAGACCGCTAGCGCGATGCAACACCGCTGGGCTCCAGAAAAGAAGAAAGTCCCATCGATAAATTGCTTGCCCAAAGGATGTTTTCTTAAATTACAATCCAGGAAAAACACCAAGCCAAGATGACAAAACCGCAACAAAAGTTACTCAATATCCTGGAGTCGATTCACGGCTCCGGGGCATTCTGTGTGCAGGGCAAGGGCAAGTTTGTTCCACCAGGGATGTCGATTGACGGTTTTGGGCCCTTGCCGCTTCCGCTTACCGAATCTGTGGCAGAATCCCTTTTGAGTCATGCTAACAAAGCCAAATTTGGTAAAGGTAGCCAGACAATTGAAGATACCTCGGTGCGGAGTACCTGGGAATTTGATGCAGAAAAAGTGAGCTTCAATAATCCAGAATGGGACGGCTTCATTAGCGAGACCACTAGCCATGTGCTTGAGGGCCTTGGGATGAAGGACCGCCAGGTGCGAGCTGAATTTTATAAGATGCTGATTTATCAAGAAGGAGATTTCTTCTTGCCGCATCGAGATTCGGAGAAGGAAAAGGGAATGTTTGCCAGCATGGTACTTTGCCTACCATGCACTTACACTGGCGGTGCCTTGCATGTTTCCTTTGAAGGACAGGTAGAAGTCGTCGACTTCTCAGATCTGCAGTATCACTACAGTATTCCCTATGTTGCTTTTTATGCCGACTGCGAGCATGAAATCAAAAAGGTGGAAAGTGGGTTTCGTCTCTGTCTCACCTACAATCTCATACAGGAAGACCAGGAAAGCCACTTGCCATCTCCCGCACTTGGCGAGAAGGTAGAAGCCCTAAGTCGCGTTCTCAAGGATCTGAAAAAGGAGTTTGATACAGAGCCTTTCACCTACGTGCTTTCGCACCTTTATACACCCAGCAATTTTGGATGGAAGGCCTTGAAGAATCATGATGCAAGCAGAGCTAATGCCCTGTTGCAAGCTAGTCGACAGGCAGGCTACTTGTGTATGCCGGCCTTGCTAACTGTAGAGATTGAGGGAGCGCTGGATGATGATAGCATCGATGACTACTATGGTTATTATGGTGCTGATGTGGATGTAGAGGGATCATCCATGGGGGAGGTGTTTTCCCATGGATTGGATATTGAGTATCTGGATGAGTTTGAAATGGGAGAATTGGGATTTGTCGATCCCGAAGGCGATCATATCATTGGGCATGAAGGTCTTGGTACCGGTGATCCACATGAAAAGCAAGCTGAGGGCTACACTGGCAACGCTGGCTTGACGATGGACTATTGGTATCACTATGGTGTCATGTTTTTTTGGCCAAAGGACAAGCATAAGCAACTCATGGACACTCGAGAATTAGAGACGGATCTCACTTGGTTGCCCTATTACCTAAACAATTGGGAAGAAGAGAGGCTGTCGGGTTCGAATTTTGCCAGATCGATGCTAAAGTCGCTTGCTAAAGATAGTTCTGAAATGAATCGTAAAAAGGCTAAATATGCAAATGTAATACTAACAGCACTTCTGAAATTGGATGATGTAGCTTTTTCTGAAAAATTTGGAATGGACCTGATTTGCAAATATTTGCTAAGTTCAAGTCCCGAGCCAAGCCTTGCCATCCTGAAGGCTTATGGCGCTGAAGCGCTGGAATTGGCTGTAGGAAAATCGAAGAGCAAAGAGGCTTCTGAAATTTTGAATTTGCTCAAGCTACTGACAGCGATGAACAGCGACAAGGATAAGACATTGCAGCAGGCCGCCAGAATGCAACTGGGTCTATTGGGCAAAGAACTAATGCGCGAACTACTGCCTGAGCCCAGATCTCGCTGGATTGATAATTCCATGAATAAGGATCAGTATCGCCAGGCCATTGTAGAGCAGTTGCTTGCTTTCGCAGAGGTCAATCTTGCAGAGAGCTTGCAGGACAATCTATATAAATTGATTACCAAGTATGACTCGAGAAAGTATCAATACTCCATTCTGCTTCCAATACTGCGCAAGAGGCTTTATACAAGCAAATTGGCAAAAGACCTGAAGGATTTACTGATTCATGATCTTGAGTCACGGGTGAAAAAGAAGCCAAAGCCTCCCTCAGATTTTCGCCGAAACATGCCGCCTGGCAAAGGTATGAAGGCCTCCATTTTGCGTGCGTTTATGGCCTCTCTTGATCAACCGGTATATGACTACAGAGCCAAAAAGGCAGAACGGATGCAGCTGGAGAGGGCTATCGAAGATCTGGAATTAGACCTTGATTATCAGACCATCAAGTCCGGCAGTCCTCATATTCTAAGATTGACCAAGAATACGAACAGCTATAAAAAGGCCTTGGAGCACTGGACCGAAGACACAGTATTGTTGAAGGAATTGCAAGGAGATTGATGGAGGCTTAGCCGATTAGCTCCCCTTCTTT
>JAHDDV010000422.1 GCA_020629205.1 Chitinophagales bacterium
TCTGCATTCGGAGCTATGACCGCCACGAGTTTGGCTGGTGAAACATAGCCCCGATCGCAGCGGAATGCGGGTGCGATGCAGGCGACTGAGCGCCCACTAGCACTGGCTCCAAAAAGAGACAGGGAAAGTGGTGCGGCGAAGCGACTGCATCGTGCTCGCATTATAGCGGAGAGCGGGACGATCAGTGCCACGAGCGATTGCTGCTGGGCTCCAAAAAAAAGAAAATCTCGAACTATCCAAAATTATATCAAGGGGGGAAGTACTCTAAACAATCGAGCTTTATTCGTATTTTACTCTATATCAATCTATAGGCCATGTCAGACCAGCGTCACGAAATTCTACTGAAAGAACTTGATTTGATTGACAAAACAATCACGAGATTAGATCGGCAGATGTTGTCAAGCAAGACGCTGTGCATTAGCTTATGGACAGCTTGGATAGGTTGGTTTTTGGTTTCAAAGTCCGATTTTCTTCCAGATTTTGAGCTAGGTGTCTTGATTCTGTTTTCTGCCATCTTCCCTATGATTTTCTGGAAGGTAGATTCCTTGTATAGAGGATCATTGCTATCCACCAGCAATCGCCGTAATCTGATCTCTTTGTATCTCAATGCGCCTGGTACTCAAAGCGATTTTCTCTTGATGGATCCAGTAGGTTGGTTGTATAAATCAGAAAACTATGAAGGCCTGATCGAGTCAATGAAGGAGCATGTCGAGCCCAAAAAACTACGTCAAATGCAGGATCCCAGCCTTGGGAAGTACAGCTACAAAGATGCGCTTTGGTTTTACCTTCCTTTGGTGATCATATCCATTTTGTTTGGCACATACCTACTCGTGCAGAAAGCCTATATCTGTGGCTTATAGCAAAAGACGTTGTCGCATGAAAAGAGAAAAGCCCCAACCGACAAAATTCGGTTGAGGCTCTTCAGGGACGCAAATTGTTATCTAATCAAAGATTGTTTCAATACCTAAATATCGGCCAGCAAAGAGGGCTGGAAAAGTACAAATCCAAGATTAAATAAGGTTTCTAAGAATGATTATAAGTCAATGCACTTGATCAATTGTCGTATTTTGTGGTTCTAAATATTAGCTCTCTAAGCTCACAATAATTGAAAACACCTTCAACAGCCTTATTTGATTTATTGCAATCGCTGACAAAATCCGAAAAGCGGTACATCAGTGTTCAATCTGGCTCAGACAGCAAAAACTACATACATCTAATGAATGCCATGCTGGCACAAGATTCCTATGATGAAGAAAAGCTAGTAGCGCATCATGCAGGAGCGGGCTGGGTAAAGCATCTGGCTGTAAACAAGCGCTACCTATATGAACTTGTCCTAAAGGAGTTGTATAATTTTGGGCAGAAGAAGGTAGAAGATCAGGTGATTGAAAAGATCAATGCGACCAAGGTTTTGATTGAGAAAGGTTTGTTTCCCGATGCCTTTCGAGAGTTAAAGAAAGCGCAAAAGATTGCCTATAAGTATGAGCTCTTTGAGTTGGAGATCATGTTGCTCAGTATTGAAAAGCGTTTGATCAGTCGCCGGAAGATCAAGCGACAAAGGGAAGAGAACATACAGGAGATCTTCCAATTGGAATCTCACTGTCTGGAACAGCTTCGCAATGCCAATGAATACTGGCTACTTGCGCAAAGCATTGCTCGCTTGCAGATACATTTTCAGGGATTGGAAAACGAAGAGCAGAAAAAGGCGCTTAAGAAAATTGTGGAATCTCCACTGTTCCTTGATTTTAGCCTTGCGACTAATTTCAAGAGCAAGGCCTATTATTTTCAAGCGAATGCCGCGTATCAGTTCATCCTCGGCAAACCCGAAAAGGCCTATGAAATCAATACTCGATTTTTGGACACACTGGAGGCCGAGCCGCAGTTTCTGAAGCTCTATGCGGAGCGCTATCTGGCCACGCTCAACAATATGCTGATCGATAGTTTGCTCAGTGGCAAACTCGATAATCTGGAAACGGGTATTGATCGTCTGGAGCAAACAGCAGAACGTCCAGCCTTCAAGGGAATAAGAAATATTAAGGCGAGAGTGTTCCGACAGAAGTACTTGCTGCTGCTGAATTGGAGTCTCAGTCAAAAGGACTTTCGCAAAGCACAATTGTGGATTCCGGAGATCGAAAAAGGACTTTCCAAATATGGGCGGAAGATCGAGAAGCATCATCGCATCACCTTTTATTACCTGGTTGCTTATTTACTCTTTCGCAATCGAGATTTTGACAAGGCGGTACATTGGAACCATCTAATACTGTCCGACCGAAAAGAGGATGTGGTGAAGGAGATTTTCTATTTCGCACGTATCCTGAATCTGATGATCCAGTACGAGCTGGGCAATCACAAGTATCTTGATTCCCTGTTAGTATCGACCGCAAAATACCTCAGTAAGCGTAGGGACTTGTACCAAACGGAGAAGGAATTAATTAAGTTTCTACGTAAATACACGTATGCAGCGAATAAGAAAGAAAAGCAGAGCTTAGTCAAAGAATTTGCGACCTCAGTCGATAGCCTCAAGAAAGTCCCGACAGAGCAGCGGGTATTCAATTACCTGGACTTGAGTGCCTGGCTGCAGGAGAGCTTTCAATAGAAATTAATCCTCAAGAGATGCTGGCTGAATTCGTTGGTAGCAATACCGATGTAGCTGTCTAGTCCAATTTGACTGACAGTTCTAGGGACAAAAAAGTGCTGCTTTAGCTGTTCTCGACGGGTGGCAGCAGTGACTATCTTGAGTCCCATCTTTCCTTGCTCATCAATTCGGCCGAGAATCAAACTTCCTAGGCTCGAAGGGCCTTGCACGCGATCTGTCCCATCATCATTGTACAAAAAGCAAATGTGATTGTCCCTGAAAACAGGATAAATGCTACTGGCAAGAAAGGGAAGAGAATGAAACTTATGGTAATTTCTAATCCAATTTATTTGTCCACTCGAATCCAGATTGACAAAGACCAGATCACCACAAGCCCAACCGAAACGTCTCGTTCTATCTCCTTGCCATTCGATGGCCAAGGTAGTTGAGTTATTGCTGTGCAAATACGATTCAAAGAGCACAAACTTTTGCGAAATCTCATAGTATCGCCCTCTGCCTAAACGTCGGAGCTTTCTCTTCTCGCCGTTGGTCATAAAGCCAGGATCAATTAGAAATTCTTGCTTATGCTTTTTGTCAAAGGCTATAAAATTCTGAGTCTTGACCTCCAGATCAAGGGCATTCAACTTATAGTAGAACAGACCATCGATACCTCTCTTCAAGCTGTTGTTGGAGAAGAACCCGATCACATTTACATGGCCTAAGTGATCAGCACTCATGTATGTCTGTAGGATGTCATTCTCTTCGACTGCTACATCGAATATACTTCCGCTATTCTTAGATTCAGAAAACGAATACACCACATAGCGATACTCATCTGCATCCAGCATATAGCCACTCTTTCTAGTTACTTTTGTCATCACACACAGCACTCCCTCATTGGACAAGATAGCCATCTGATTCTTTGGCAATGCAGTTGCCTTTCGAAAGTGCTCCCATTTGTAGCTATACCTTGATAACTCAAAGTGCCATACTTCCGACTCCTGCTCCCAGAGATGATTCAACTGCTTATCAAAGACTCCCACATAGCTATGCCCTATATCAAGACTATCATCTTCTGCCAGGGAGTAGACGGCAATTTTCTCCCTATCCGGAGAGATAGCAGGGTAGTAAGTGGACCGACGATCTACTCGCTCACCAGGCAAATCACTAACCAGAATAGCTTCTTCAAAACTCAAGTCTTCAATGACTAATTTGCTACGATAGAGCTGATTATGCCCTGGCTTGCGTTCAGAATGATACATCCATATATTGCTCTCCTCATCCTGAATAAAAAACTCCAATGCCATATCGACATCTTGAGACCGCTCAAACATTTTGACTCCTTCGATCCTGGCAGCCTTTAGCTCCTTCATACCATGGCTGTAATGCACAAGTCTCAAATCTCTTGCTGTTCTTATCCTCTTCCCTGCAATAGCGGGTGATCTGCTCTTTGCCATCAGCATCACGAAGCCCTCCTCACTGAGCCCAATGACCCCAAGGGAGCTCTCGCCAATTATAAGTGGAAGCTTCGGGCCCCGATCAAAACTTGCCATTTCAGACTGGGCAGTCAGCGATTGCGAGAGCAGGAAGCCGGTACAAAGCAAGCATAAGAATTTCCAAAAAATGTTCAGCATAGAAAGCAGGGAAGTAGAGTCTAGCAATAAAGAATGCATACATCCCGCTAAAGATAACAAAAATGATTTGGGCGTGCCCCTCC
>JAHDDV010000423.1:0-1458 GCA_020629205.1 Chitinophagales bacterium
TACACAATACACAATACACAATACACAATACACAATACACAATACACAATACACCGTGCACCATTAACCAGAAAAGCATGTTCAAAACAATCTCCCCAATAGACGGCTCCGTTTTCTGTGAAAGAACCCATGCCGCTGATCACGAAATTCGGCAGGCATTGAACGATGCCGAAGATGCGCAACGCAAGTGGAAAAACACCCCGTTAACAGAGCGCATTGCCTACTGTCAAAAGGCAGTAGAGTATTTTAAGGCCCACGCAGAGATCATCGGCAAGGAGATCACCCATATGATGGGTCGACCAATCCGGTACAGCGCCTTTGAAATCAGCAAGGGGTTTGTCGAGCGGGCAGAACACATGATCAGCATAGCCGAGGAAAGCCTCGCCAATATCCAAGTGCCCGAGGTCGATGGTTTTGTGCGTTACATAAAGCGGGAGCCATTGGGCAACGTGCTGGTATTGGCTCCTTGGAATTATCCCTACCTGACCTCTGTCAATGTGGTGATTCCAGCTTTGCTGGCGGGGAATTGTGTGTTACTAAAACATGCAGAGCAAACCCCCATTTGTGCGGAACGCTATGCAGCAGCCTTTGAGGCTGCCGACTTACCAGAAGGGGTTTTCCAGTACCTGCATATGACACATGAACAGGTTGGTAGATTGGTACAATCTTCCAGCATCGATTACGTGGCCTTTACTGGATCTGTCAAAGGCGGTCAGGCCGTACAACAAGCGATTGGAAGCCGCTTTATAGGAGCTGGCATGGAGCTGGGTGGCAAAGATCCCGCCTATGTGCGAGAAGATGCCGACCTCCAAAATGCCATAGACAATTTGGTGGACGGGGCCTTCTTCAATTCTGGTCAATCCTGCTGTGGCATCGAGCGGATATACGTGCATTCCAGTCATTTCAAGGACTTTGTACAAGGGGCAGTGGAGCTGACCAAAAAGTATGTGCTTGGAAACCCTCTGGAAGAAGACACAACCCTGGGACCAATGGTAAGAGCATCTGCTGCGACAGCCGCACAAGCCCAGATAGACGAAGCACTAAAACAAGGAGCCAGGGCATTGATTGATCAAAGTCAATTTGCAGCTCATGAACCGGGAACAGCTTACATGGCACCACAGATACTGATTGGAGTGAGCAGCCGTATGCAAATCATGACAGAAGAGAGCTTCGCTCCAGTGGTAGGAATCGTATCGGTGGAGGATGACCAAGAAGCGCTGAGGCTCATGAATGAAAGTGCCTATGGCTTGACTGCCTCGATCTGGACCAAAGATCTAGCCTTCGCCCAGGCCATGGGCAACGAACTGGAAACCGGAACGGTATTTATGAATCGCTGCGATTATCTTGATCCAGCACTGGCCTGGACAGGTGTAAAGAACTCCGGACGAGGAGCAACGCTGTCAAGCCTGGGCTTTGCTGGCTTAACCAGACCGAAATCTTTTCATTTGAAAATTTAGT
>JAHDDV010000423.1:1558-4286 GCA_020629205.1 Chitinophagales bacterium
GCTGGCCGATAGGCCAGTTAGCCCAAAAACCCCAATGACCAATCCCGAATAATATCCCGATCCACCCTCTTCTGCAAACTCCTGATACCCTCATCAACGACCTCTTTCCCCATTCGCTCCACTCGCAATTCCATAAGGGCTTGATCATAGGCTTTGCTAAACTCCGGATGAGCTTGCACACCTAGCATATTGTCCCCTACCTGAAACATGGCGATTGGACAAGGCTGACTGCTGGCAAGTAGCCTGCTATTGCTTGGCATGACCTGCACCTGGTCCTGACACATCATCAACAGCTGGATATGGGACTGAACCGGACGCATCCAATGAGGATAGCTAATCATCTCAAAATCATGCACACCGACACACCAGCCACCATCGGATTTGGCTACTTTCCCTCCTAGTGCTTCGGCCAGCATTTGATGCCCAAAGCAGATCCCTAGATACTTCTTTCCGGCTTGCTGGATATCTCTGGTAAATTGTTTGAGTTGATCGATCCAGACGATGGCATCGTAGACCGATTTTCGAGAGCCATTGACGATGTATGCCTCATAGTCTTCAACAGAAGAGGGAAAATCTCCCTTGAAGACCTTATGATGGCTTAGCTGTAGTTCAGGAAAGAGCTGATCGTACATTTGGTCGTAGTCTCCATGTATCTTTCTCAGGTCTTCATTTACTTCGTCGCAAATGAGCAAGGCTGTTTTCATTTTTCAAAAATAGTCGAATTAGGCTTGTTTTGTGAAATCACTGTCACGGAAACCTTAAATTCGCCACATGAATTACCTGACCCTGGATAAGCTTAGTAAGTACTACGGAGAGAAACTACTCTTTGAAGACATCACTATATCCATCAATGAAGGGCAGAGGGTAGCGCTTGTGGCTCGCAACGGAACAGGCAAGTCCACCTTGCTGAAGATAATCATGGGTACGGAGGTTCCGGACTCAGGTGAGGTGCGAATCAATAAGAATATCGTGGTTGGTTATCTGGACCAAAACCCATATCTGAACGATGAAACAACGGTAATTGAGACAGTATTCTACTCCGACAATCCCATCCTGAAGGAAATTCGAAACTACGAGTATTGTCTGGAAATGCATGATCGGAAAAGCACTGCGGAAACTCAGGAGGCATTGCAATCAGCCATGCAAAAACTCGATCAGCTGGATGCCTGGGACTATGAAGTTAAGATTCGCCAAATCCTTAGCCAATTGGAGATTCGAAACTTCGATCAGAAAGTGCGATTGCTATCTGGTGGGCAACGGAAGAGAGTGGCCATGGCTGCCATACTAGTGCAGTCCCCCCAATTACTCATTCTCGATGAGCCCACCAACCATCTGGATCTGGAAATGATTGAATGGTTGGAAAGCTATATCGCGAAACAAAACATCAGCCTGCTAGTCGTGACACACGACCGCTACTTCCTCGATCGCGTTACCAATGAAATCATTGAATTGGATCAGGGTAAACTACATCGCTACAAAGGAAACTATAGCTACTTTCTGGAAAAGAAGGCTGAGCGAGAATTTATAGAAGGGCAGGAGCTCGAAAAAACGCGTAAGCGCTATAAGAAGGAACTGGAGTGGATTCGCAGGAGTCCACAGGCGCGTGGGACCAAGGCCAAGGCCCGGATTACCAGCTTCCACGAAACCAAGAAAAAAGCTTTTGTCAAGAGGGATGATAGCGAGGTTCGATTTCGCATACAGACGCCAAGGATCGGCGGCAAGATCATCGAGATGTTCAATCTCTATAAGGCTTATGACGACTTAAAAATTCTGGATGATTTCACTTACATTTTTAAGCGATATGACCGAGTAGGTGTCGTGGGGAAAAACGGCGTAGGTAAGACCACCTTCCTCGAAATTCTCACGGGACAAATGAAGGCCGATCGAGGTAATTTTGTGATCGGGCAAACCGTAGAATTTGGCTATTACACACAGGCAGGAATGCAACTCAAAGAGGACAAACGAGTGCTGGAAGTTGTGCGCGATATCGCCGATGGCTTGCCATTGGGTGGAGGAAAGTGGCTTAGTGCCGAAGAGCTGTTGAACAATTTTCTCTTCCCTTATCCGATGCACCGAAACTATGTGTCGACACTGAGTGGAGGAGAGAAACGAAGATTGTACCTGCTCACCATCTTGATGAGTAATCCCAATTTCCTCATACTGGATGAGCCGACCAATGATCTCGACATCATGACGCTCAATGTACTGGAGGAATTTCTGGAAGAATTCAAAGGTTGTTTGGTGATCGTTTCGCACGACCGATACTTTATGGATCGCCTTGTCGATCATATCTTTGTTTTGGAAGGAGAAGGCAAAACCAGAGATTTTCCAGGCAATTATACCGACTATAGGAATTGGAAACTGGCGCAAAAGAGAGAGAAGCAGGCAGAGGTAAAAGAGGCCAAAAAGACGGTGACAAAGGCACCACGTGAAAAGAAAAAGCTATCTTTCAATGAGAAGCGTGAATTCGAACAATTGGAGAAAGATATCGAATTATTAGAGGCGGAAAAAAAGCAGCTCGACGATCAAATGGCGGCTGGTGGTCCCTACGAAGAATTACAAAAGCTCTCTGAAAGAATGGGGATCGTGATGAAGGAACTGGATGAAAAGGGAGATCGCTGGCTGGAGCTCAGTGAGTTTGCTTAGTTAGTGTCTAGTGTCTAGTTCTTTTCGTTTGAAGTTTCTAAATCAACAATACACAATACACAATACACAATACACAATACAC
>JAHDDV010000424.1 GCA_020629205.1 Chitinophagales bacterium
GCTGCGACCGGGGCTCCTTTTCACCTTTCAGGCTGCGCGCCACAGATTATCTTGCAGCACAACAGCGTTCACCACTATCTTGCCAGTAAAACACTTTGCAATATTGTTTTTAGCGAGTTTCATTTCAGCTCCTAAATTGTATCTTCGCAGCCTGATAGCGATCAGGAGCATTGTCTACCTTGAATCGGGAAAAGAAGAGTAATGAAGCCAGATGAAATGATGCAACCCTATTATCCGATCATTCGGGTAATTTCAAAGTCCTATGAAATCCCTCAATTGGGCCGTAAAAGAAGAATAGCCGCCTTGCTTCCACATGATTATTATGACACCAAAAAGACCTATCCTGTATTGTACCTAAATGACGGTCAAAATTTATGGGAAGATAAAGGTGCCTATGGAGATTGGGGCGTCGATGATACCATGCAGCGCTTTGCTTCGGAAGGTATGAGTGACATCATTGTGATCGGAATCGACCATGGTGGTTCCTCCAGACTGAATGAATATGCCCCTTATTCAAATCATCGATTTGGAGAAGCTGAAGGAGATTTGTATCTCGATTTCCTGATCAATACTTTGATGCCTTATGTTGAAAAGACTTTTCGCGTAAGTCCGGGAAGAGAAAACACAGGAATTGGAGGCAGCTCGATGGGCGGATTGATTAGCCTGTATGCAGGTCTGAAATACCCGGAAATGTTCAGCAAGCTAATGATCTTCTCTCCTAGCCTGTGGGTAGCCCCAAAAATTTACGAAAGAGCAAGAGATTTTACACCGACACAACCTGTCAATATTTATCTGTACGCTGGTGAGAACGAAAGTGAAGAGCATATGCCCAATGTGACAAGGCTTCGAGAAGAACTGCTCCTGCACAAATCAGGTATCAACAACCTCAGCTGTAAGCTATCAGTCGATCCAAGAGGCACGCACAATGAGCGATTCTGGAACAAGGAATTTCCAGTCGCTTTGAAGTGGCTCTATTTTCACTCCAAATTTGACAGTAATGAATATCAATATCCACAAATCAAGCCCTAAGAAGAAGGGCTGTATTCTCTTGCCGTTTTTTGAAGACGAAGTAGACCATCAGTTGATTGCTACTCATGCGGGCGAATCATCAGAACTTGATTTTAATGGTGGCTTCAAACAGAAGCTGACCTTGTACCCAGTGGCCAGGAACAAAGTGTTGCTACTCGGACTTGGCAAGCGAAACAAGAGCAATCAAGCCGCCGATGCCTTCCGGAATCTGGCCTTCAAAAAGCACAAGCGATTCGGCGATCGATTGATCGTGCTGATGGACCATCTGCCAGAAGACCTATTGATAGAGGCAGGCATTGGGCTGCAAATGGCACAATACAAAATAGGGGCCTACAAAACGGATCAGGACAAAGCAAGTGGCTTTTTTGCTGCAAAATATCCCGTTCATGTGGTGCATACCTCGAAAGACGCTACTTCATTGTTTGAAGAAGGTGTAGCAATCGGAGAAACACGCAATCAGATGATGCGTCTTGTGGACATGCCTGCAGACAGAAAGACACCTGCCTACTTAGGGAAATACGCCCAGCAATCAGGTAAGAAACATGGCTTCAAAGTAAAGATCCACAACAAATCAGCGCTCAAAAAACTCGGCTGCGAAGCCATACTTGCTGTGGGGAGAGGAAGTGAGCAGCCCCCGGTGATGATCGAAATGGAATACAAGCCGAAAGGCTTGAAATCAAAAAAGCCAAAGCTTGGTTTGGCAGGCAAAGGCATCACCTTTGACACGGGAGGACTATCCATCAAGGGTTCCAATAATATGCACTATATGAAGTCCGATATGGGCGGTGCAGCAGCGGTCATCGGCGCCATGGAGTTGGCATCAAAACTAAAACTGAACATTCATGTTGTGGGCATTGTCTGTGCCTCTGAAAATAGCGTGGATGCATTAAGCATTCGTCCCGGCGATATCATCGGCAGCTATTCAGGTAAGAGCATCGAAATCATTGACACGGATGCCGAGGGCCGTCTTGTACTAGCTGATGGCCTTGCCTACTTAAAGAAAAAACACCAACCTGAAATCATGGTGGACCTCGCCACCCTTACTGGTAGCTGTGTAAGAACATTTGGTTATGCTTGCGGAGGATTATTTAGCAATGATGATGACTTGGCCAATCGACTGATGAAGGCCGGCCAGAAAGTTCGGGAGCGTGTGTGGCGGCTGCCGATCTGGGATGACTATTCCGGTGATATACACTCGGATGTAGCCGATGTTCGTAATTTCAGTGGAAAACCGATTAACGGAGCCATCGCAGCAGCTAAGTTTTTGGAAGTCTTTACCAATGAGCATCCGAGCTGGGCTCATTTGGACATTGCAGGCGTAGCCTTTGGCAGTTCCGAATACACCAAGATGAAGGCTGCTACTGGCTATGGTCCCAGGTTGCTGCTCAACTTCATGCGCTCAATATCATAATTCACATCACCAATAATTATTCCGTATGTCTACCCCACTTAAGTTTCTATGCATTTCTCGATTCTTCAAAGGCGAAGCATTTATGGAGGCTGTCCATGATGCGGGCCATCAAGTGATGTTGCTCACTTCGAGCAAATTGAAAAAGGAAGCCTGGCCCTGGAAAGCCATTAGCGAAGTTTTTTACATCGATGAGGACCGGCAAGGACGCTGGAACATGGATCATGTACAGCAAGGTCTGGCTCATTTGCTGCGCAAAGGTAAGATTGATCGACTCATTGCCATGGATGATTTTGATGTAGACAAAGTGGCTGCCCTAAGGGAGCACTTTCGTATTCCCGGAATGGGTCAAACAACCTCAAGGCATTTTAGAGATAAGCTGGCTATGCGGATCATGGCAGAGGAGAGCAAATTGCCCATTCCTGCATTCAGCAGTTTATTTACTCAAGAAGGCATCGAAGAATTCATTAAAAATGTAGATGCTCCCTGGATACTAAAGCCGCGCTCGGCAGCAAGCGCAAGAGGGATCACGAAAGTGAAAACGGAGCAAGAACTCTGGAAAGCGATTGCATCCCTTAAGGGCGAGTGGCACGGCTACTTAGTTGAACAATTCCGTCCCGGGCAAGTATTTCATGTCGATGGATTGGTATCAAAAAACAAGGTCGTCTTTACCAAATGTAGCGGATATCTTGATACTCCCCTGGAAGTGGCGCAAGGTGGTGGAATCTTTCGCTCTCAAACCCTATCTGATGACAGCACCGATGCCAAAGCATTGGTAAAACTGAATACCAAGCTGCTCAAGAGCTTTGGCCTGCAGGAAGGAGCTTTCCATTCTGAATACATCAAGGGAGAAGATGGGAAGTTCTATTTTCTGGAGACTTCATCAAGAGTGGGCGGAGCTCATATAGCAGAAATGGTAGAGGCAGCAACTGGAGTTAATTTGTGGCAGGAATGGGCAAACATTGAGATTGCCAGTGCATCATCCAAGTCCTACAAGGTCCCAAAAGCCAAAAAAAACAATGCCGGCATTGTTTTGTCTCTTTGCCGTTACAAACGGCCCGATGACAGTGATTTTGATGACAAAGAGGTCGTATGGCGCTTAGAGAAAGATTGGCATATTGGATTGATTCTAGCAAGCAGAAGTGCTAAAAAGGTGAAGGACTTGCTTGTTGCATACTCGGAACGGATTGCCGCTGATTATCATGCATCTTTACCAGAGGAGAAGACTTCTTATAATCCTTGATTTCGCCCTTGAAACAGGGCAATTCTGTTACCTTCCGAGTCTTCAAATTCTGCTACAAAACCCAATCCATTATCCGTCTTTGGATAGAGGATTT
The DNA here is from genome assembly GCA_020629205.1 of Chitinophagales bacterium. GTDB lineage: Bacteria > Bacteroidota > Bacteroidia > Chitinophagales > UBA2359 > JAHDDV01. The sequence goes on from JAHDDV010000424.1 coordinate 3,775, forward strand.
GTGCACCATTTTCAATGGCAAGATTTATGGTCTCATCAAGATTTGAGGTAGTGAAGTACAGGATCACTCCATCCTTGGTAGGTTTGTACACCTCTCCCTTCGCCAATGCTCCTGAGATGCCAGTAGCTTTGTCGCTGAAAGGAAATAGCGCCATTTCGTGCTTGTCTATCACTTCCCTTCGAAAGTCAAATTTGAAAACACTGCTGTAAAATTTCATGGCTCTGTCGATGTCCGCAACCGGGATCTCAAAGTATACCACTGGATTTGATTTGATGCTCATTTTTGTTCCCTTTTATCTTCTTGTCTTTTCACTTCCAGCGCTCCGGTGGAGCGAGCAAATACAGGTGATCAAAGCCCCGGGCGCAGCGGAACGAAGTGCCTGGATAGCGTGGTGAATGCCGGATCCGGGCTGGCTCGGAGCGCAGGCGGAGAGACAGACCGGGCCGAGCATGAACAGCTATCCAGGTGCTGAGTATTAGCGGAGCACGGGTACCCTGCTGCCACGTGC
>JAHDDV010000425.1 GCA_020629205.1 Chitinophagales bacterium
CTTCCATCGGGGCTATTTTTCACCGGCATTGGCTCGTGGTGAGAGGTCTTTATGTCAATTGTTTGGTTTCGAAAGCTAAGTTCGTGGTACCTTTTGCGGTGCTTATCTTTTTCTCAGAAGAGGCAGGAGCAGGAAACTTGGTTAGACGACCGACGAGCAAGGAGGGATGACAGAATTAGCAGCCCTTTTGGCTGTCATAGAAGTAGTTTTTCAGCCAACTAAGCCCCGAGGTACAAGTAATTTGATTGCCAGGTGCCAAATTTGTGCACTTTCCGACTGCATGAGCGATAGAAGCGGTATGAGCCGCCGGGCACAGCGACTGAGGCATGCCTGATGGAGGCTCGCAGCTTTGCGGAGAGACTACAGCAGGCATAAGCCGAAGCGCTGTGCACAAGGTGAGTGAGAGCGGATAGCGCGACCCGGAGCGAATGAAGCCGCCGCAAACTGTTTAGATTTAGATATTAGTAGGCGGCGTAATGAGCGTAGGGGCATGCCCAAAAAAACAATTTAGACCACGGCTTCCACCCTACGATGCTTGACTTTCATCTTGATCCCGTGTCTGGATCGCAAAGTGATAAGGGGGAGTGTTTCGATATCTTGTTTTGGGACGAGGTTAAACTCATAGCGGGACAAGAGCGTCGCCACGATCATTTGCATCTCCATCATAGCAAAGCTATTGCCGATGCAAAGTCTTGGGCCACCCCCAAAAGGTAGGTATTGGAACTTCTTGAATTGCTTTGCTCTTTCTTTGTCGAAGCGCTCTGGAATGAATGCGGTGGGATCGGACCATAGATCAGCTCGACGGTGTACGCCGTAGATGAAAGAGATGATCAAGCTGCCCTTGGGAATTTTGTAGCCTTGGACTTCATCATCTTCCAAAGCGATTCGGTCTACTGCCCATGCCGGAGGGTAAAGTCGCATGCCTTCTTGTATTACTTGTTTAGTATAGGACAGCTTTGGCATGTCTTCAAATTCGATAGCGCCATCTGGGCAGACTTCTGCGACTTCTTGTCGGACTTTGTCAATTACACGGGGATGTTCGATTAAGAGTTTGAACAGCCAGGTGAGTGCATTGGCAGAAGTTTCGTGTCCGGCGGCAATCAGTACTAGTGCTTCATCCTTTATCTGCTCTATGCTCATGGCTTCTCCGGTATCCTCGTATCGGCTGCTCAGTAGCATATCCAGCAGGTCACCATGTTCTTCGCCCGAGTCTTTTCTCTGTTGAATCACACCGCGAACAAAATCGTCGACTTCTGCCTTCATCTTATCCCCTTGCTGGTCCCTTCTGCTAATCCAATACCAAGGGCGTAAATATGGCTTGCGATTGCGGTTGATGATAAGGTCCTGTAGGAAGTCAATGATATGACCCATACGCTTTAGGCTGCTCTCATCAGTCTCCGTTCCAAAAAGGCTGCGAACGACTACCTTGTAAGTTAGCTCCATCATGTACTCCGACATGTCGAAGCTCTTTTGCTCGGCAGCAAAATGATCCAGCAAACGATGCTCTTTGTCAATCACCCGCATCATGATCTCGGCTAGTTCGGCCAGTTTCTTTCGATGGAAGCCCGGTTGGATGAGGCGTCTTTGTCTAAGCCAGTATTCTCCATTTACGGTGAGCAGTCCTTTGCCCAGATACTTTCCGAGTCCTTCGGTTTGCAAAGGAGATTTGTAATAGTTCTTGTTGTTTTTCTGAAGGACATGCCCGATCACCTCCGGCTTGTTGGTCATGATTATGTTTGGACTGAGTAGGGTGCTTACTCGGTAGATGCCTCCGTGCTCGGCCAGGTTTCGACTGATGACAGGAATTGGGTTGTAAGCCAGACTAGTAAGGTCTCGCCATTTTTGCACCGGTCCTATTTCGGTTATAGACTTTTGCATGCTTTGATTGCTTTATGTTTTCTGTGCGTCTTTGTCCGGTCTTGCCCAGTAGCTACTTTCCGGAGTAGAAAGACCAAGCTTGTATTCAGGCTTTAGTGTATTTAGAATCCCAGGGCGTTTGACACCCGGAATGGCTTGAACATCGTAGATTTCTTCTACGGAGCTCATATATTGTATCATACCTACTTTGCTCCCGGTGGGTAAGTGTACTATGGCGATACCGCTTGTACTGGCTTTATGGGCGATCGGCAGTTTCGCAAAAGTACTGGAGTTTTGTCGGAGTTTGGAAAGACCGATAAACAGATAGTCTCCTGCTTTAGCCATGCCACGCAGGAAGCCGTCCCATTGATTGATGACAGTCTTCTCTCCTGTCTTTGGATCAATCTTGACTAATTCTCCTGTTGCTGAGAGTAGTAGATAAATCTGCCCATCATAGATCCTTGGAGAGTGGGGCATGGCCAATTGATCTGCAATGATATTATCTGTTTCGATGTCGATCAGTACACCACTTGTTGTGATTTCGGGGCGCCAGCTTTGGGGGCTATCCCCTTGATTGAAAGCGGTGGCATACTTTGGTTTTCCTGCCTGCATGGCCATTCCGTTTAGGTGGCATCGATCTTCTGAAGCGAGCTTGGAGATGAAACTAGGTTTCCAAATGGGTTCAAAGCTGTACTGATGACCTATTTTGATGATGCAGGAGAAAGAGGTGTTGACTGCGTAAAGCTCCTTGTCGCCCCAGTCAAGATCGTGGATATCAATCTGGCCTGTATAATATGTAGCCCTCGGCATGAAGAGCGCATCATAGGTTTTGGGTTTTGCCGGATAGGCCGGAGCCAGTCTAGGGTCATTGGCAAGTACCAGCACTTCTTCCCGCGTAGCGATGGCCATTAGCTCATCTTTCAGCGCGATGCCCATGGCCTTTTCAAAGGTACGCGGTAATTGGATGAGGCTAAGTTGTTCTTTGGGGCTGATGAATACCACCTTGCCCGCTTGATAGGTGCTGATCGCCAAAGTGATATTAAGCTGATCCAATAGTTCGGGAACATTTGGGCTGTATCTGCAAGAAAAGGGTGGGGCTGGTTGCATTGGTGGTAGGACAAGATTAGGTAATCATTATGTAGTACTAGCCGATTTGGGATTTAGCCAAACTTTGCTTCTATCTGATTCATCACTTCAGCCAAGGCTTCAACGCTTTCCAATTTTAGTGCATTGTACATGGAGGCTCGGAATCCACCTACAGATCGATGCCCTTTGATTCCAACAATTGCTGCTTCCTTACAAAGTTCTTCAAAGGCCTGACTGGCGGCTTCTTCCTTGATATGGAAAGTAGCGTTCATTACAGATCGATCTTCTTTGGCTACTGTGGTATAGAAGCAGCTGAGTTTGTCTACCGTATTATAGAAAAGCTCCGCTTTGGCTTTGTTTCGATCTCGGATATTGTCAAGCCCTTGTTCTTTGATCCACTTGAGGTTTTCATAGCATCCATAGATGGACATTACAGGTGGTGTGTTGAAAACAGACCCACGATTGATATGCGTTTGGTAGTTGAGCATCGTAGGAATCTTTCGATCTACTTGTCCAAGCAATGCTTTATTGATGATGACTATGGTAGATCCTACAGGTCCGAGGTTCTTTTGTGCACCCGCGTAGATGAGGTCGAATTGTGTCATGTCGCGTGGCTCCGAAAGAATATCGGAAGACATATCAGCTACCAGTGGGCAATTTACTTGAGGGTAGCCGCTTCTGTATTGGGTACCATATATGGTGTTGTTGGTGGTAAGATGCAGATAGCGAAATCCATCAGTTGTAGGTAGCTCCTTAGGTATGTATGTGAATTTTGCCTCCTCGGAAGAGGCAATTGTTTTAGTGTTGCCAAAGAGTTGTGCTTCTTTGATAGCCTTTTGTGCCCAGGTGCCAGTATTAATATATGCCGCTGTTTGGTTTTCATTGAGAACGTTCATCGGCACCATGTAGAATTGAGAACTGGCTCCGCCAGTAAGGAAGAGGACTTCGTAATGTTCCGGTAGTTGCAGCAGCTCTTTCAAAAGTTGTTGTGCGCCTTCAATAATCTCCATGAAAGTGTCCGTTCTGTGGGAGGTTTCTACTAGGGCTAGTCCAGTATTATTGTAATCGGAGTAGGCTTGTGCGATTTTATTTAGGACCGATTTATCGAGGATAGATGGGCCTGCACAGAAGTTATGGGTCATGTTTCTAAATTTTTGTGAAAGATAATGCAAATTATCTGGCCTTTGGCTTGCACGGATCAGATTTCCGTCCTATATTTGCACCCGCTTCGGACAACAACGGTAACGTTATTTAACGAAGCGAAAAGCCTTTAGTTGACCACTTAGGTTTACGTCATAAGGTGAAAGTTCTATGAA
>JAHDDV010000426.1 GCA_020629205.1 Chitinophagales bacterium
ACTAGACACTAGAAGCCCTAATCGGCTTCGTAGAGAAAGTTCACGAACTTTCTTTTGAATACGCTTGTTCGGGAGGATCATTTTGCTATTAATGTAGTATGTTTGAAAAGAAGATTCTCGACCATCCTGCAAACAGAAAGCAGTACCTTGAAAGAACTAATCAGCAAGCTTAAAAACAATATAGATTTGAGTCCCGAGGCAGAAGAGTATCTGCATTCTATTTCAAGCAATCGGGAAGTCTCGAAAGGTGAAGTGCTCATCCGGGAGGGGCAAACGGTGAGGTACACTTACTTCGTTACAGATGGCTGTCTGCGGTCCTTCTGTATCGACAAAAATGGCCGGCAGCATACCTTGCAATTTGCCATCAAGGAGTGGTGGATTAGTGATTTCATCGCCATATACAATAATGAATTGGCCACCCTGACAGTTGAGAGCATCACTGATTCGAAAGTTATCGAATTCAAGGCCATGGATTTGGCCAATATCTTCACAAAATACTCCGAATTCGAAGCCTTTCAACGCGGGAATCTAGAGCGTCATGTGGTGAGCCTACAAAAGCGCATCCTAAATCAATTGCAGTTAACGGCGGCTGAACGCTACGATTTGTTTTTGCAGCAATATCCCGACATCGAATCTTACACGCCCAATTATCACATCGCCTCCTACCTCGGTATCACTCAGCAGAGCCTGAGTCGAATCAGAAAGGAAAAAGCTAATGCTTAGTAAATAGCGCTTTATTACCATAGGTTAATTTTTTTGAGAGATGAGCGCTATACCTTTGATGCGAATTCTCAAACAAAATAATTATGCTCAAGAAATTGCTTGGAATTGCTCCGCAGCAGGAAGCCGATGGATCTTATGCCCCTTCAAGGTTGGCGCTCAAATTAGGGACCGTCGATAAGTCTGATTTCGACAACCCTTCCTACACAAAGTATCAAGGAAAGAGGTCAAAGATTCTGGTCATCTTCACCGAAGAGAAAAACATGAAGATGAAGAACGGCAAGCTGTTCTCCACAGGCAATCACCCGATTGAGGCTTTGTTGCCGATGCTGCATCTAAGAAATGCAGGTTTTGATTTCGAGATTGCCACGCCGACAGGCAAGCCGGTTGTTTTTGAAATGTGGGCTTTCCCCGAAAAGGACAGCCATGTAAATAACATATATAAGCAGCTAAAAAGCCAGTTGGAAAAACCCTTGAGTCTTGCTGATTTTATCTCCTCTTCCTTCCATGATGTGGATGCTTATGCCGCCGTATTTATTCCCGGTGGACATGGTGCCATGATAGGCATTCCCGAAGACAAGAATGTCGGAAAGATCTTGAACTGGGCGCATGAAAATGAACTTTTCACGATCAGTCTTTGCCACGGTCCAGGCGCATTCCTGGCTACAACCCTGGACGATCACCCCTTCCTATATGAGGGATACGAAATGGCCGTCTTCCCGGATTCAGTGGACAAGCAGACCCCAATGATTGGCTATCTTCCGGGACATATGCCTTGGGAATTGAGCGAGGTATTGAAGAAGCTCGGTGCCAAAGTGGTGAACAAGAAGTCGGACGATACCGTCTGCCGCGACAGAAAACTCATCACTGGTGCTAGCCCATTGGCTTCAAATAATCTAGGAAAGTTAGCCGCTAAGACTTTGCTTGCTGAATTGAATTAACAGTGTAGTATACAATATGTTTTGGGCGTGTCCCTCCGCCGTCTGCATCTCCCCGCTGTATGGTCAACTTGTATTCGACCCCAGGGCGGGGGAGATGCATCCAGCTCCGGGCCGGGCTATCCGCTCTCATTCCCCTTGTCCACCGCGGTTCGGCTTATGCCTACTGCGGTCTCCTCCTCACGTCGGAGCCCCCATTAGGCATGCCTCACACGCAGTGGCCGGCGGCTCATACCGCTTCTATCCCTCACGCGATTCTTGGTTTCTTTATTGCAGGGACCATGGCAGGCAGTGCTCAAGGTGTATCTGAAAGTCTGCGGGACAGCGTCTCAGATACACTACATGCTATCTTTGTGCCGCTCTTCTTTGCCACCCTTGGACTCAATATCGATTTTCTGATTGGGCTTGAACTTTGGCCCAAGCTGATCTTCTGCTTAGTAGCCATTAGAGGGTCACCTGTTTTTGGGATGGACCACTAGCCTCTTCTATTTTGGCAGGCCCGCTTATCGGCTTGCAGGCGAGAAACAGTAAACTCCCTTATGGAGTCTCAGCAATACAATAAATCAACAATCAATAATCGACAATCAACAATCACTGTTGTCCGGGGAATATGTGATTTTCGACTTTGGTCCAGCAATAGCTTCATTTTCTGCCCTGAAAAAGGCCTTTTTCAAATGTAAGCCCCCTTTGTTTGCTTTGAAACTAATGTTCGCTTGCACAAGGCCGCAGAGCGGTCAAATTGTGATAGCCCGGGATGCAATCCCGGGTAAGCATGCAACCGTGTTATTAGGCGCGCCCAAATATTCCCAAGGATCACTCTGCTGTCTCGCGCCTTTGCCCAATGTTTTCGCTTGACGTCAATCAATCTGTTCGAGACTGCCATGAAGCAGCTTTGCCAAGACCGCTGGGCTGTGAGTTTAATTCATCCCCAATTATTGCCCCGGACAACAGTGCATTGCCGGCGTCTTAAACGGCAATATCAAGCCTCAAATAGCAAGCACATTCGAGCGCGGTGACTTCACCTTTGATGGCAAGAACCTTGTCCCGTAGCGCGACATTGATATGTCGCTGAACCTCTTTTGATTGATTCATCAGCATCTGGCAGTTCGTCTTTAGTCTTGCGTCTTCAGCCTTGCGTCCAATCAACAATCAAAATACACAATCAACAATCAACAATACACAATCAACAATACACAATACACAATACACAATACACAATACACAAGAAACCACCCGCTTCGAAGCATTCAAACCAAGCCCCGCAGAAATTTTTCTATCTTGTCTGGCAACAAAGAGAGCCATAGGCCTGCCTAGTGGTCCATCCCAAAAATAGGTGATATCCTAAAATGAGCTTATTTTTTCGTCAGCCGATGCGTGAGGCGGGATAATAGCCATAGCTACTAGACCAACGAGCAAAGAAGGATGGCGGAAAAAGAAGCCATTAGAGGGTCACCTATTTTTGGGATGGACCACTAGATAGAATGTGAGACATGAATGCATACCATAGAGAGATAAACTCCAATCCAAGCAGTTTGGTCGAGAACGGAAAGCTGCAGTTTGGCTGCTACAACAAGCCGATGCCCAAGGTGAATTTTCTAGAAGCCGAGAAGCCTTACAAGCTGCCCTTGCCGAGATTCTTGAAAAGCCTGCAATTGAGGGAATGGCAAGCATTTCAGCTGGGAAACAAGGATTACTTCATGCTGGTGGCGATCTATGATGCCAAGAAGCTGTCCCTCGTGCAGTTTATCTTCTATGACATCGCTCAAAACAAAAAACTCAAGTACGAAAAGAAAGTGCCTTCCTGGAAATTACATGTTCCGAATGGTCTCGATGGCACGGAGGCTTCTTATGAAAGCAAAGACTTTAGTCTCAAGGCGAGGCATGATATCAATGCGGGTAAATTGGAGCTGGAAGTGGACATAAAAGGTTTTGGCAAATTACCAGATGTGAGGGGACGGTTTCGTGGGCATCATTTCGTGGATCGATATGAACCAATGGTGGTTTGTCTTCCCTTTTCCGAAAAGAGAGCCATGTATTCGCACAAATGCCTGATGCCCATGCAAGGGGATTTGCAGATAGCAAAGGTGCAAAGAGCATTTCCTAAAGAATCATCCTATCTGATCATCGATGACCACAAGGGCTACTATCCCTTTCCCACGAGATATGACTGGGTGACTGCAGCCGGTTATAACAATACCAAGCAGCTACTAGGCTTTAATCTGACAGACAATCAGGTCCTGGATAAAGAGCGATACAATGAAAATGCCCTTTGGCTCGATGGCAAGCTCAATCCCCTACCACCAATCAAGATTCAGCGTCCCAAAGGAGTCGAAAAGGATTGGCTAATCAAAGATGAATACGGCATGGTCGATTTGGTCTTTCATCCCAAAGTCAATACATCCGTAGATGTCAATCTTGGCTTGTTCAAAAGCAAGTATCGAGGGCCCTATGGTCATTTTGAAGGCTATTTGAAAACGCAGGATGGGGAGAAAGTGGTCATAGAAAACCTATTGGGGATGGGAGAGGACTTTTACCTGAGGGTGTAGTCGTTTCACTAGACACTAGACACTA
>JAHDDV010000427.1 GCA_020629205.1 Chitinophagales bacterium
TTGGGTCAAGAGTGGCACTGGCACTCCTGAATGTTAAATATAACATTTCCCTATCAGAATGATAGTTGAGATGGTTCCAGAATTGTTCAAGGAGTAAGGGACATGGTTGGAGCAAGGTGTAAGGTGCATGGTGTTTTTGTGCGGGATCCATGGTTTGGCTTCGTAATGCAACGATTGGTGACTTCTGCGAAGTCACTGAAGACAGGGAGAACTGACGACATTGATATGTCGACGAACCTCAGTGCGGAGGCCACAAGGGCCGACAAGATGTCACGTTTCACAGCTAGGTGCGATCGTAGGAGCGAGCTACAGACGGTGAAAACTAGCCTCGATCGCAGCGGAATGAGGTGCCTGGATAGCGTAGTGAGTGCCAGCCTATGGTAGCTCGACGTGAGGAGAGATGGCATAGGCTGTGCAACGAACAGCTAGCCGGGTGCCGAATATTAGCGTAGAGCGAGAGGGGTATTGCCACGTGCTATATTGCTGGGCTCCAAAAAAATCAAGTTGGGCTCAAGGATGTAGGAGCAAGGAGCAAGGAATGATTCCCAATTGTAGAGAGGCATTGCCTGGCTTTAGCCTCAAGGCTTATTGAACAGATGCGTACAATAAAAGGAAGCCCTGCATGGAACAAACCATACAGGGCCATTTTTTCTCGATCACACAATACGACAACTTGAAACTTATAACTTCACAAATCGCGATTTGTAGCTGTTTTCATTTTGTGTGACCAATGCCATATAATGACCTCCTGGTAGCGCGCTTATATCAAGGGATTTTGTGTGTTGATCGATGCTCTGATCTATGATCAACTGCCCATTGCTATTATAGATTTTTACTTGTGTCCTTCCTGGCACGTCCATCTCAAAAGTGATCTGATCAATAGCAGGATTTGGGAAGATCGCAATCGCATTCGATTGTTTATCTTCGATGGAAACGGCGCCGGTTTTGCTGTATCGCTCATTGGCAAAGTTGGTATTGTCTGCTTGTAGTTCAGCGATGTTGCCTTCCATGATATCGTCAGAAACGACCTCTCCGGCTTCGGTGTCTATGACGTAGAGGCGCTTGTCCCAATTGCTGTCCATACCAATGAACATGTAAAGGCCTGGGGCTTGACTATAGGCTCCGGAACCCAAAGCGAGCGCGTCGGCTGTTGTGGCAATTATGGGGGTGACATCACCTGTTTCGATATCTACCTCTACAAGAGAAACCGGCTGGCCTTTGATGCCAAAGTACTTTGCTTGCTTGACATCGTATTGCAATTCCATGTTGCCGAAATCGGTGATGATTGGGTTATGAAGGACCTCTCCTGTTGTTGCATCCAGGGTGAAAATGCGCTCGACCTGATCACTGTCTCTACCGATAAAAGTGTACTGGGTGTCGTCGGGATTGAAGGTCGAGGTGCGTGTGAAGATGGCATCAAGTCCCTCGATTTTAGCGATCAATGATTCTTCTGCGGTTTCGGTATTCACTACAGTCAGATAAGTTTCGGACTCAATTGGTTCGCCATAGCTGTTGAGTGTGAAAAAAGGTTTCATTCCGTACAGCACATCGTATTGTAGATCGTATTCCAGCTCATTGCTGAAGTTGTTTGGATAGCTGCTGATTGGATTGTCATACAGGACTTCTGCAGTCTCCACATCTACCACCTTGAGACTAGCATCTCCGCCCCCGCTACAAATGTATCGTCGGTGATAGTGATCGAAGGTTGAAGAGCCAATTGCGATGGCCGACATGCCGTCGATCGCCCCAACGGTTTCCGTCTCCGCTGAAAAGGGGTCTACTTCCACCAGACTGCCATTTGTGAAGGCATAGACTTTGGCATTTTGTGCGCTGCTATAGTGACTGATGAAGCAGCAGAAAAGGGAAAAGAGTATTATTTTTTTCATAGGATTGAGATTTAGGGAGTTTAATTATTTCTTTGATTTTGTTACTGTCTTAAGTAATTTATCATTGAGCCACTTCTGTAGTAGCTGCTTATTTGAACTGATCTTTCCAATGACCCGATAGCGCGACTTGATCACGACATCGGATTTGGAGAGGGGTTCTTTTTTCACTCCACCCCAGTAGGAGTAGCTGGAATGAATGATAAATGCTTTTCCATCAATCACTCGCAGAAAGCCTACGTGTGTGTCGAGTCCTAAAATGTAGAATCCATCTCCGTGTTGAATTACATCCTGCTCAAAGGCATCAATTTCGATATCGCTGTAGCGGCTTATGTCTTCATCGTCCACAAGGGTCTTGATGATGTTCTCTGAGCTTTGCTGCGCCAGTCTTCTTCGCTCAATCGGGAAGCCGGCATCACGCAAAACCGTGGAGACAAAATATCCGCAGGCGACCTTTCCGGTATTGGGTATTTCTGTGGTACCATTGAAGTCCCAGGAAGTACCATACCACTCTTCAAACAGCACTTGCTCGATTGTCTCGAAAATATGCTGATGCGCCTCTCGCTCAATGTAATCTCGCTCTCGCTCGGACACGGCACTCTTATAGCTACGTTTTAGATCGTATTGGGTGGCACCCAGTTCATCCAAAATGCCTCCATAATGCTCTTCCATGTCTTTGCAGGAAGGAGAGAGCATCAGAGATAAGGCCAAAAGTGCATAACACAGGAGTCCCTTGCGAGAGAAAAATGCTGCAAATTTCCTTTTCAAATGGGGTAGTTTTGGCTAAATATACTACAGAAAACGCTGCTCCCCAATGAGAAATTATTTGCTAGCATTTGAAGGGAATATGCAATTTGCTTCATAGTGGTTGCCCAAGAGCTTCGTAATACTCGAAAAAGGGCTCTTTTTAACATTTGAAACTGTCAATGATACCAAAGAGCAAAGCTGCCAAATGGCTTGATTTACTGGTCATTAGAGCATCCTCATCGCCTTCCAAAATCTGGCGAAAATTCGCTATCGGGATTAGTTGAAAATACTATTTCATGGCAGTGGTAGACTTTGTACCTTTGGCAAAAATTCCATGCCACATTACATTCAGAGGGGAAAGATACCACAGAAGCGTCACACACAGTTTCGTAAGGAAAATGGGGATCTTTATGCTGAAGAATTGTTTTCAACCGAAGGCTTTGCGGATCAATATTCCCTGCTATATCATTGCTATCCTCCCACCTTTGTAAAACAGATTGACAAGCCTCGCGACATACGTCCCGCTTTGGCTTTTGAGTATCAATTGCAACATCGCAGTTTCAAGGGATTTTCTGTTGCTCCTGTGACAGATTACCTTGAAAGTCGGGTGCCTGTTTTGGTCAATCAGGATTGTCATATTTCATTGGCAGCCCCAACCTCTCGCAAGTCAGATTATTTCTACAAGAATTCGGATGCGGATGAGATGCTGTTTATCCATGAAGGCAGCGGCAAGTTGAAAACCCTGTATGGCGAAATCGATTTTGAGTATGGCGATTATTTGGTAATACCGAGAGGAACTATCTATCAATTGGAATTTGATGGCACTGATAATCGTCTCTTTATCGTAGAGTCTTTCAGTCCAATTGAGTACCCAAAGCGATATCGGAGCAAGACTGGTCAATTGATGGAGCATTCGCCCTTCTGTGAGCGGGATATTAAGACACCTCAGAATTTGCAGACCCATGATGAGGAAGGTGATTTTCTGGTGCAGATAAAAAAACAAGGCATCCTTTATCCTTTCCATTATGCGACTCATCCCTTTGACGTGGTAGGTTGGGACGGTTGTTGCTATCCTTATGGATTTAGCATACACAATTTTGAACCGATTACTGGTCGTGTGCATCAGCCACCTCCTGTCCATCAGACTTTTGCTACTAAGGGCTTTGTGGTTTGTTCTTTTGTACCGCGGTTGTTTGACTACCATCCGGCTTCCATACCAGCGCCTTATAATCACTCAAACATCGATAGTGATGAAGTGCTTTACTATGTGGATGGTGATTTTATGAGTCGCAAGAACGTAGAAAGGGGACAAATAACATTGCATCCAGGCGGTATTCCGCACGGGCCTCACCCTGGGACTGTGGAGAAGTCGATTGGGGCTAAGGAAACGGCTGAATTGGCGGTGATGGTGGATACCTTTAGACCATTACAGCTGACTGAGGCGGCTTTGAAGATTGAGGATCCGTCTTACTATTTGTCTTGGATTGAGCATGGGGACTGATCTTTGTGTATTGTGTATTGTGTATTGTGTATTGTGTATTGTGTATTGTGTATTGTG
>JAHDDV010000428.1 GCA_020629205.1 Chitinophagales bacterium
GATGGAGAGCTGCCCATTGGTGAATTGCTTGTCAATTCGGATAATCCACCGGTGACTATTACTGGTTCCCTAAATCTAGAATTAGATGAGTCCGAGCTGGGGGAAGCTTTTACTTTTTCCCTTGGCGGCGCGGAGTTTGTAAGCTTTCAGGCTTTTGATAATGTCGGAAATAGTGCTTGTTATCCGCCTGATTGCAGTCAGGAGTTTGTTTATCCATGTGATATCATTGCTCAGTGTGGTTATTTGCTAGGGGATCCCACTGCCACCGCTATGTGTGATGCGACGGCCATTGAACTTTCGATTGAGGTTTTTGAGCAGCAGCTGCCGACCGAGTCTATTTGGTATTTTGAAGACCAGACTTACACGGGTTCTTTTGTGAGTATTCCACTAGATAATACCGAGCCGTGCAGTACTGAATATTCTGTAAATTATGTCTTTGTCTGTGAAGGAAATCTGGTGGAGGAATACGATCTGAATGTTTATGTCCCTGTCACACCAACAGCTGAGCTGATTGAGAATGATCCCTCCTCGGGGAATCCGAATTGTCTATATGAATTGACCTCTGACTGCCCGGAAGTAGTTCTTTCGCATAATCAAGGTCCGGGTACTTCCTTTGAATTGTCTCCGGGAGCCACAGTAGAAGTTGAATACTATGCAAGCAATTTGCAAGCAGAGGAGCAATGTGCTACGACGACTTATACTGCTGTGTGTGATTGCTCAACTACCGCAAGCGATTACCCAATTGAGGCTACCTTCAGTTTGCATCCAAACCCCGCCAGCGGAGTATTTTTTATTGAATTGGATCAAGCAATTCAAGGGGCACAGATAGAGATGCACAATGTGCTTGGACAAAAAATCTATGATAGAATCTCGGCACCTGAAGATGCCATGAACATTGATGTTCGCAATTTTCCCCCAGGAATTTACTATGTTAGTGTGTCTGAAACACGGAGTAACAGATCCTCTGTAAGGAAGTTATTGGTGCAGTAATCATGAATTGATGAAAGAGGGAGTAATTATTCTATTCTACCTTATGCTAAGCTTGCTGTCTCTGCAGCAACAAAGTGCCTATGAGGTGTCAGAAGATCGTCTCTATTCCTATGTCGTCGATCCTGTAGAAGCAAGCATTCGATTCTATTGGAGAGATCAAGATGGCAAAAAGTACAAGACTTTCGAGCAGGTCATTTTGGATGAGGAGGAGAAATGCCGTGAAGTTAGGTTCCTGTGCAATGGTGGGATGTTTAATGTAGATTTTAGTCCTCAAGGTCTTTATGTAGAGGAAGGAGAGCAGCTGTCTCGGATGATCAAAAAGCAAAAGGGCTACGGCAATTTTTTTATGCAACCCAATGGCATTTTCTATGTCAAGGACTCCGGCGAGGCCATCGTCTGCAAGACTCAGGACTACCTTTCAGATTCTGTCCGTTACGCCACCCAATCGGGGCCTATGTTGTTGATCGATGGAGCCTATCACCCAAAATTCCGGAAAGGCTCGTCCAACCTTCATATCAGAAATGGAGTGGGCATCCTGCCTGATGGCAAGGTCTTGTTTGCTATGTCGAAGAAGAAGATAAACTTCTACGATCTGGCGACTTTCTTTAAACAGAGGGGTTGTAAGAATGCCCTTTATTTGGACGGCTTTGTATCTCGTACATATTTGCCAGAAGAGGAGGTGGAACAGATGGATGGTCGTTTTGGGGTTATGATTGGGGTGGTTAAGGAGATGTAGGTTTGATTGGGTCTAGGACTTGTGTCTCAGGATTGTGTCTAGGACTTGTCGCTAACCTACTGAATTTCATTTTTTTAGCTCTTCTTTTGCTTGGTGCAAGGCTGATGAAATCAGTGTCCTGAATGCTATGTAAAGGATGGTTGGAGTAAACAGTCTACCGCGAACTTGCAAATTGCTTGTGAATCATGATGCTTCTTTGGCAGCGGATCTTGTAGCACCATCAGTTAAAGCCTCAGTGGAGAAAACCAAGTCCTGAATGGTTTGTTCGGCAGCAAATTCTGTCATTTGCCAAGGGCAAGTACCGGGGAAGAACCCAATCAATGACCGGCCTTAGATAGCTTTGCGTTAAGAAATTCGGAAGCAAGGCGCGTTAAGAAACATTTACTGTTTGAGCCACCCTGCAATCGAAAATTTATATATAGCTCAAGGCGAGTTTAAATGTTTTAGCGCTTTGATTTCGAATTTTAGCAAAACTATCTAAAGCCTTGATTTTTGCTTCTGTGTGCCCTGCTGTCCATCAATTGGGTACCAAAGAAGCTCTTTGAATTAGATGGACTTAAGCTATACTTGAGATGGAGGAACTACTAGCACGTAGTGGCCCTCTGATAGGAAGATGATGGGATCATCTATCAAACCGCCATAAGGTGCTTGGCTTTCACGGCCCGGTATTGAGCGTTATGAGAAGGGTAAATTTAATTTACCTAGGTGTGTTCTAAGGAGGTGAATGAGTAGAGAATAAATCACCGTTGAGGCGTCGTAAAGATCACTAATTGACATTCAAAAAGAGGGTTACAGTTCGATCCTCTGATCAATCTTGCGTAAACCCATATCTGGCAAGATGGGTGTCCGGCGTAAAGGTGGCACGACCTAAGAACAGGCTCAAGTATGGAACAGGGGAAACTGCTTGGTTTCGTTAGAGAGAACGCCATAAGCTCATAGAGTAAGGCAAATATCGAGAAATCAGACAGTGGCGGATCTACTCGTAGTAGTGCTTATGCTTTGTGTAATGCAAGCTCAGCGAAGGGGTAGATGCAATCAGTTATTTTTAGTAGAACAACTCTAAACTACACGATTTAGAAGGATGACTTTATTGAAAAGAACAAAACCATATCCCATCACCAAACGACAGGTGTGGGATGCTTTTAAACAAGTACAGTCTAACAAGGGTGGACCCGGTATAGATGGCATCACTGTGCCAACTGTAGGTAATGCACCAAAGAAATACCTATACCCGGTATGGAATAGACTGGCGAGCGGTAGCTATTTTCCTTCAGCTGTGCGTAGAAAGGAAATACGCAAGTCCGATGGCAAAATGCGTCCTCTTGGGATACCGACGGTCACTGATCGGGTAGCTCAGATGGTGATCAGGAACGAGTTGGAAGAGATTGTGGAACCACAATTCCATTCCAGCTCTTTTGGATACAGACCAGCAAAGAGTGCGCATCAAGCTATACGTCAGGCACAAGCCAACTGCTGGAAATTTAGATGGGTGATCGATATGGATATCAAAGGCTTCTTTGACAACATAGATCATGGCCTCATGATGAAGGCTGTGAAACATGTTACACAAGCCAAGCATATCCTCACCTATGTAAAACGGTGGTTGAAAGCCCCCATCCAACTAGAAGATGGGTCGCAGATTGCCAACCCTGTAAAGGGCACTCCACAAGGAGGGGTAATCAGCCCACTGCTGGCTAACATTTTCTTGCACTTCACTTTCGATAAGTGGATGGAAAGAGAATTTCCACAACTCCCTTTTGAGAGGTATGCTGATGACATCATCGTGCACACCTGGAGTAAGCAAGAAGCCGTCTGGGTTTTAGAACGGATCAAGACAAGAATGCTGGAATGCAAACTTACCTTGCACCCCACCAAAACCCAAATTGTACATTGTCCCACTGCTAGGAGCAAGACTCCTGCTGGTGAAAGGAGGCAATTCGATTTTCTGGGATTCACCTTTTGCCCAAGGAAGGTAGTTACAAGCTCCTCCAAGGTTACAGTAGGTTTCCTCCCAGCAATCAGTGCCAAATCTTCGAAGCGCATTTGCACTCAATTGAAGGAGATGAAAATCAATCGCTGGTCCAACAGATCATTGCTAGATATTTCATCAATCCTTTCGCCAAAGATCCGAGGATGGTTACAGTACTACGGCACTATTAGCAAGCACAAGTTGAACACCTTCTTCTTCCGAGTGAACACAAGGATCAGCAAATGGGCATACCGCAAGTTTAAACGCTTTAAGAGGACTAAATCCCTTTACGCAGCTCAGCGGTGGTTACGTGGGATTGCCAAGCGCGACCCACACTTATTTCCACACTGGCAAGCAGGGTATCTTCCTTAAAACGGTTGATTGCAAAGAGCCGTATGAATCGAGAGGTTCACGTACGGTTCTGTGAGAGGTTTGGGGTGAAATTCCCCTTACCTACTCGACTTT
>JAHDDV010000429.1 GCA_020629205.1 Chitinophagales bacterium
TGGTTGATAAAGATACAGCTACAACCAGTGCGATTGATGGTACCAGTAAGCTTTCTCATGGCTTGCGACATCAATCTTGCCTGCAGCCCCATTTTTGAATCTCCCATGTCACCTTCGAGCTCTGATCGAGGAACAAGAGCTGCCACAGAGTCAATTACCAAAAGGTCGATGGCTCCAGAGCTAATCAAATGATCTGCAATTTCCAAAGCTTGTTCTCCGCTATCAGGTTGTGAGATGTAGAGGTTTTCTACGTCTACGCCCAATGCCTCAGCATAGGATTTGTCGAATGCATGTTCAGCATCGATGAAGGCGGCGATACCACCTTGCTTTTGCACTTCGGCTATTGCATGAATAGTGAGTGTTGTTTTACCAGAGGATTCAGGCCCGTAGATTTCGATGACTCTACCTCTAGGAAGTCCACCTATGCCTAAGGCTGCATCCAGTCCAATTGAACCAGTTGAAATAACTTCTGTTTCTACCACCTTGCTGTCTCCCAGCTTCATTACGGTACCTTTACCGTAAAGTTTGTCCAGTTTCTCGACGGTTAGGTTGAGCACTTTTAGTTTGTCGTCTCTCTTGTCTGCCATAATGTAAGTTTAGTTAGTTTTAATTAATCAGCTGAAGGCAATAGGGGCAGCCTGTTAATTGCTAATCATAGGCATTACAAATTTAAGCCTTCCAGCGTTTATTTTATCGAGATCGAATTCACCGTTTGCGAAATATTATCTCTAAATTTCACGATTACCACAATGTCTTCGTTATCAGTCACCCTATAGAGTACTGAAAAGAGCAAATTCCACAAAAGTGGAGGATTTTTTTTTCAAGTATCGAGCGACTAAGGCTAAAAAGGTACCTTGTGGGCAAAATTGGTATATGCTTATTTCGATGACTGGCTATGGCCGGGCGGCCAGGAATTTCAATGCAAAATTGATTAGTGTGGAGTTGCGAACCCTAAATGGTAAGCAACTGGATTTGAATGTGCGCCTACCACAGGAATATCGTGAAAAGGAGATGGTGATTCGAAAGTTGATCAGCAAGACCTTATTACGCGGTAAGGTGGATATGTACATTGCTGTGGAGCTGCTGGGAGAAAACGGAGGCGCTGCAATCAACAAGGATCTGGTGAGCAATTACATTCGGACCTTACAGGAAGTATCCGGAGATTTGGATATCAGCACTGGTGACATATTAGCCACGGCTATGCGCTTGCCCAATTCGACAGCACCTGTCAAAGAAGAGCTTACTGAAGAAGAATGGGAACTTTTGCAGGAATTGGTTTTGGAAGCAACAGAGCAGTGTCATCAGTTTCGTACCCAGGAAGGCAGTAGTTTGGAAACAGACATCAAGCTGCGTATTGAGAACATACTGGAGGAACGAAAGGAAGTGGAAATATTGGCCGGTCGCCGAATTGAAGTGATTAGAGCAAGGCTCTTGCAATCTTTGGAAGAGATTTCGCAAAAGATTGGAATCAATCAGGATCGTTATGAGCAGGAAGTGATATACTATTTGGAAAAACTGGACATAACAGAAGAAATCGTTAGACTGCGAAGTCATTGTGAGCACTTTTTAGCAGCCTTGGAAAATAATACCCACAGTATCGGTAAGAAGCTCGGTTTTATTGGACAGGAAATAGGACGTGAGTTAAATACTATTGGCGCAAAGGCCAATGATGCAGATATACAAATGAAGGTCGTACATATGAAAGACCAGCTGGAAAAAGTCAAAGAGCAATTGATGAATATCCTATAGTTTTTCGAAGCAATAGAAATGGAGCAAGCAATAGCGCATAGCAAGAAACTGATCATCTTTACAGCACCTTCAGGTGCTGGGAAAACAACGCTGGTGCGTCATCTGCTCAGCCGAATGCCCGGTCAATTAGCTTTTTCTGTTTCGGCCACGACCAGAGAACGTCGAGCCAAGGAGACTGAGGGAAAAGATTACTATTTTCTGGGAGAAACTGAATTCAAGAGAAGGGTTGATGCAGGTCTTTTTCTGGAGTATGAGGAGGTTTACAAGGGTACCATTTATGGTACCTTACGAAGTGAAGTGGATCGTATCTGGCAGGAAGGCAAGATTGTTATGTTTGATGTCGATGTGAAAGGAGCCACAAATATTAAAGCTCAGTATCCGGAAAATTCACTGGCCATTTTTGTTAAACCGCCATCAATTGAGGCTTTGGAACAAAGATTGAAGCTCAGAAAATCGGAATCAGAGGAGAGCCTGCGCAAGCGCATCGCAAGGGCTAAGATGGAAATGGAATATGAGGATAACTTTGACGTTACTTTAGTAAATGATGTGCTTTCTGTCGCAAAAGACGCAGCTCTGGCGATAGTAGAATCCTTCCTTTTGCCCAAATCCAGTTCCACAAAAATGGACGACAACAAATCTTTTTAACTAGCTGCAAAAGCTTCAGAAAAGGAATTAAACTGCCCCTTAAATCCACTGAACGCAGTTCGAAAACGTGTGATTATGGTTTCTTGTGTAACGCAAGGTGTGAAGGTAAGTGTAGAAACTTTCTTTCAACCAGACAAAGCGGATCACTATGCATTCGCATACAGGGTGACAATTGAAAATGAGGGCGAAGATGCCATCCAGTTGCTCAATCGTCATTGGAAAATTTTTGACTCTGTGCATTTCTACAGAGAAGTATCCGGAGAGGGTGTAGTTGGCCAACAACCTGTCTTAAAGCCGGGCGATCGTTACCAATATGTTTCCGGCTGTTTCTTAAAGTCGGACTTCGGAAAAATGAATGGCAGCTACGAAATGATCAACCTCAAAAACGGGGTGAAGTTTCCCGCCAGGATTCCAGACTTTTTACTGGTGCCAACTTACAAGTTGAATTAGATTTTTTTAGTGTCTAGTGCTTAGTGATGGATTGATCCTGAGCTGCTAGATGTTAAAATAGTGGATGGAGACTCTGAGCAACAATGTCGCCCAGCGTGACCTCCGGTCACGACTGAAGAATAAAAAGCTCGCATGTTTGACTTGCGAAGCAATGAGCAACACAGAGCAATGTCGAAATTTGCCTCAGATCTTAGCAGTCCTTCGGAGCCTTCCTTAGCACCGGGAAATGTTTAGGAATTATGACCACGCTAGCTATTTATGGTTCAGCCTTGACCGGAGGTCCAGCTGGGCTGTTGATGGCAACGAAGTCATCTCTTGATGACAAATCCGCGTTCAAGAATATCAAGATAATCCGAAGTAGTATCATGGGACATGCCCAGACTATTGCTCAACTCATTGATAGATACCAATGACCCAACCTGATGAGCCAGCTTCTTAAGCTTAGGGGATATCGAATATTCGTGAGTTGAAGAATGTCCCTAAATAAGTAGTCGTTCGCAAGTGCCCTGAGGCTTTCTTTTCTCCGCTCTGGGTTCTTTGTTGTCAGGATCTCAAGGTACATCCCATAGCGTAGAAAACGAGGAAGCGAATGTCTGATATCAAATTTGGACTGACTGAGCAATAGTTCCTCAATGGAAATGGGCATCAGTTCTAGTTTAATTGATTTGCCCGTCAAGGGTTCGCTCAAGCGATTGGCTAATTTAAAAGAAGAAGAGCTGCTAGCGATGATCTTTAGTTTTGGCAGTTCATCGTGTAGCAGTTTTAATGATTGTCCTATCGATGGAATGTTCTGGGCATCATCAATAAAGATCAATTGATGATCTCCAATCACTTCCTGCATTTTTTCCAAATCCCTACTTGAAAATACATCTTGATATCGAAGCTGGTCTGCATTAACAAGTAGTGCTGATTTGTCACCTTCGATAATGGATTTGATCAGGGTGGTTTTTCCTACTTGTCGGGCTCCAAACACGATCACTACTTTACTGCTATCGTCCAAGTAGTCTCGTAGTTTTTCTCCTAAAAAGACGATTGATCATTAGGTGGTTTTTTTGATCAACTTAGCGCTAATTCTTCGGGTTAATCCCAAAAATTACTCCATCGCCTAGCTTGACCTCAGGTCACAACAGAAAAATACAAAGCCTTTGGTGTTTGACATGCGAAGGAATGCCCAATATGTATCAACCGCCCAGCGTGACCTCTGGTCGCGACTGAAAAATAAGAAGCTCACGTGGGCATGATTACGAAGCAGTGAGCAATACGGAGATATAGCGAAATGCATCTGAGTCTTTAGCAAGATGC
>JAHDDV010000430.1 GCA_020629205.1 Chitinophagales bacterium
TTAGTTTCTAGTGCTTAGTGCTCAAAGAATGAAAAGAAGGCCCAAAATAAAAGGTTCCATTTATGGAAACAATAGATTATCTTTGCTTATGCGCAAACTGCAAAAACCAATCGAAGTTCGACTGATGAAAGATGCTGAGGAATATGTCCTCTCACAAAGCGCAAAAGTTCAAGAAAGGCTGCTCACGATTTTTGACAAGACTGCCTTGGTTTGAAAGGTGATTGGTTTCAGAAACTGAAAGGAAGTGATGGGATCTTTGAATTCAGGTACAAAGACAGTGAAAAATTCTACCGTGTGTTTGCGTTTTGGACTTCGGGCGATATAAAGACCTTGATTATAGCCACTCATGGTCTGGACAAGAAAAGCAACAAGACTCCTAGAAAGGAGATCCTGAGAGCAGAAAAACTAAAATCTGAGTACCTAGTGGTCCATCCCAAAAACAGGTGACCCTCTAATGGCTTCTTTTTCCGCCATCCTTCTTTGCTCGTTGGTCTAGTAGCTATGGCTATTATCCCGCCTCACGCATCGGCTGACGAAAAAATAAGCTCATTTTAGGATATCACCTATTTTTGGGATGGACCACTAGAATCAAACAAATAATAGCATGAAAACGACAAGTTTAGAGGACCTCAAAGACAAAACGCTTGGAAAAGTTGGGTCTCAAAGAAGAGATCGATACGAACTTGAATTAAGAGTTGAGATCTTATCTGAGCAGATCAAAATGCTACGGAAAGAACAAAACCTAACTCAAGAACAGCTAGGTAAACTAGTCGGCGTGCAACGTGCACAAATTTCCAAACTTGAAAACAACTCAAAAAATGTGACGGTCGGGACTATGCTCAAAGTATTTCGCGCTTTGAATGCGACGATAAATTTCCGTATCGAAAGAGGAGATGCCCCACTGGCCTAAAGAATCCGAGATTCTTGTCCCCCTGACATACCCTTGTCACTGGCTCCCATTAGATTTGCAATATCAATAAATCAAGTGCTGCAAGCACAAAAACAAAATTGAGATGCAAAAAGTAAATATCGAAGCCTTCAAAGTGATCGGAATCGCAGTAAGAACCAGCAACCAAAATGGTCAGTCAGCTCAAGACATTGGACAACTCTGGGCAAAATCGCAGAAGCTCCTGAATGCGAGACCTGATGCAGACCGAGTCCACGCTGATGGATTCTACTTTTTTGATCTTAGTGATCATCGAACAATGATCCTGATTGTCTTCGCTGAAGGTGAAGCTACCATTGTCTGGTGCGGTGATCACGACAAGTACACTACCACATTTAAAAACAACAAAAACACTATCAAAAAGTGGCTAAGAGAAAAGAATTGGATATAGTGAAAACAACAATAAACATAAACAAGCTGATCGAAAAAGGTCAAATCGATAGCTAGCTAGAACTAGAACAAGCTCTGCTGGCAGACAAGAAATTGAGATTGCTTATCAAAAGGGTAAGTGCCATCGATCGTTTTATTTAAAGCAGTTACGATTCGATCGATGCAGCTCTGTCAAGACCGATTTTGCTCCTAGAAATACATTACCTTGCTATCACCCTTCAACCCATCGACTGAATCATGAATCTGCTCAAACGATCAATCTCCTTATTAGCCATTCTTGCTGTCTACATGAACCTTCAGGCCTTGAGTTTGAACTCGCAGGCAGAAGTGGACGCCTTTGCCGTGGATAATCCCAATTGTGAAGTATTTGAAGGTTCACTGACTATTGACTCCCACGAAGATGACCCTATCACAAACCTAGACGGATTGAGCTGCATTAATACCATCACTGGGTACCTGCTAATTTCTCACTGCAGCGAGCTTGCAGACATCGAAGGACTGTCAAACCTAAAGTCTGTTGGTAATTATCTCAAAGTGCAAGACAATGACGAATTGCTAAATCTCGATGGATTGAGTGCTCTCAAACAGGTGGGAGGATATATGTCAATTAGCTACAACGCCAAGCTGCTAAATACGGAGGGATTGGCGAATCTTGAAGATAGCATTGGAAACATAAGCCTATTTCGAAATCGAGACTTGCTAAGTTTTGAGCTTCCAAATGCCATCACAAGCATTGGAAATCTGTACATTAAGGAGAACGAATCGTTGGGCTATATATCAGGGGCAAACGCTTGTCTAAAGGCTGACACGATCAGTATTGAACAAAACTTCGGCATGATCAGCATATCAGGATTTGAGAGCCTGGAAGAGCTGGACGAGATTAGTATAATACAGAACTCAGGTCAATTCGAACTTTCAGGCTTCAGTAGCTTAAAAACAGTCTCTGGCAACTTTCTGATTTCCGACAACTTAGGATTAGAGTCGATTTTTGGATTTGAGCAGCTTCAGATGATTTCGGGTACCACTTTCATCATTGGAAACAATGAAATACTGCAAACCATTGACGGTTTCAATTCGCTCACTGACATCCCTGAATGTACAATCGAAAACAACCCGGCGTTGATTAGCATCACAGGTTTCTACAGTCTAGAATCAATCATTCTCTTACGGTTGAAATACAATACTCAATTGACTAGCCTGCAAGCATTCGGATCCTTGCGTACGGTGCATACAGATTTGATTATCAACGATTGCTCGGGACTAACAGATCTAACTGCATTCTCATCTTTGAAAACAGTTGGGCAGAATCTTGCAATATCACATTGTGATAACCTACAAACACTTGACGGTCTTCAGGCTGTAGAAGTAGTGGCAGGAGAGCTCTCAATAAGAAACAATAATGCACTTACTTCCGTAAATGATTTGGACAGTCTTGACGGACTAAATTTGGGTGGACTATCAATTAGATTCTGCCCAAATCTATATCTCTGTAGTGAGCCTAACATCTGTGAATATCTGTATAGCAATCCAATCCCTAGCTCCGTTTCCGGCAATGGGCCGGGGTGTGATGCAATTGACGGCTTCCTTCATAGCTGTGGATTCCTGGAATCATACGAGTGTCTAATACAGGGATTGACTTGCTACCAAGGCTATAAACTGGACAATTTCCACAGTGATTATCCAGATTGCACCCACATTTTAGGGAGCTTGACCCTGAACTCAAGCTATGCTTCAGACACTGTTGCACCACAGATCCGATATATTCGCGAAAATCTGGAAATCGCAAACAATTCTCTTTCACCACTTTCAGGCTTGGAGCTGCTTGATTCAATTGGTGGAAGTTTGAAAGTCAATAACATTCCAATTCATGATCTCCCAGGCTTCGATCAACTGAAGAGTATAGACAAGACTCTGTTTCTGAGAAACAATACAAATTTGTCAAGCCTCGAAGGCATGCCACAGCTCGAGTACGTGGGCAACATACACCTTGAGGGTAACGGTCTGATTTCCCTTCAAGGACTAGAGTCAGTTGAGCAAATTGATGGTTTTGTCAATATTCTAAACGAGCACAATTTGGAGGATCTTAATGGTCTCGAAAATTTGCGGCAGATAGGTAAATTTCTGGTCCTTCAGGGCAATGCAAATCTCCGTTCTTTGAACGGGCTTGAGCAGCTTGACAGGATTGGTAAACATTTGCATATTTATTCAAATCCAAGGCTTGAAGATCTATTGAGTTTGTCTTCACTGCAAGCCATCGAAGGGCCACTGCATTTGGTTTCAAATGTAAAGCTCACTTCTCTCGCCGGCTTGGAAAATATCGACCCTGAAGCACTTACTGGCTTACAACTCAAACATAATCCTCTTCTCAGCTCTTGTAGTGAACCAGCTATATGCAACTGGCTTTCCGAAAACGAAGAACTAGCTTTTGTTGAAGGTAATCAAACAGGCTGCAATAGCAATGTAGAGATTTTGGAAGTTTGCTTTCCTACGGACGTTCCCTCGATTGCTAATCCGCAGCAGTTGGCTATTTATCCGAATCCTGTAGATCAGCATCTCTATTTTGACAATACTAATGGCGATTCCGTAAAATTGCAGGTCGTAGATCAGCTCGGCAGATCGCTGATAGAAATCACTTCCAAAGCTTCTTCCCTCGACGTTTCAGCACTAGTACCAGGTCTATATCTCTTGTCGATTGAGCAGGAAGATGGAGTTATTCTGCGGCGTTGGTTCCTTAGAGTATGATTAAGTACTACCCCCACGCGTGAGGGATAGCAGCGGTATGAGCCGCCGGCCACTGCGACTGAGGC
>JAHDDV010000431.1 GCA_020629205.1 Chitinophagales bacterium
ATCGCCGGATGTATCAGGATTTCTTCTGTGACCTCACAAATCGACCCATCCTCATGCGTATAAGTCAAGGTGACGGTGTGGCTGCCAGCGGCAAGACTAGAAGGATCAAAGTAGTACAAAGCCAATTGCCCAAAGAACTCAACTGTGATGCCCTCACCAGAAAATACCCCGTCAATCTCGTTGTAAAATGGTTCTGACCAAAGAAGAAATCGATCTTCACCTTGACAAACTTCCATGCCCTGTTCTACTGGTAAAGTCGTCAGAATCTGCGCATCACAGCAAGTCTCTACGCATTCGATGCAAGTATTGAGGCAAGGATCAAAAACATCGAAACTCATATTCTCTGAAAATTGGAACAGCCCATTCGTTTGATCAATTGGCAGACCGCAAATGTCGGAGGCTATTGAGTTAAATTGTACAATTGATTCCACGTCATACAAGTCACAGGTGCCAAGCAGATCAAAGGTATAGATGAGCGTTGCGCCGGGAGCCAAAGGAAGCCCCAACATTGGAGTGATGTCGAAATCTGCAGGAATAGAAATTCCTGTTGCTCCGGTATTGATGTTTTCAGATTCTACGTGAAAGGCGGTGATCGTCACTCCATCAGGAAAGTCGCTTAGCATCTGAATCTCCTGAATGTCTGAGCCGCCTGTGTTGGTATATGTTACTTCCAGAAAACTGTCTCCGCAAGCATCCGCAGACTCATACTGTAACTCCACCTGCACATCAAGACCGCTTGTGGGAACTTCTAATTGATATTCGCGACTGTCTTCTTGACATACATCCTCTCCAAAACACTGATATCCAAAAGCGAGGCCAATCAATAGTTCATCACAAGGCACATCGGCAATGTCATAATATATTTCCAGTGTATATTCCTGTCCCTCTTGCCAGAGGCTACCGTCCACAGGGCTGAATAATCCATCAATTTGCTCGAAGAAGATGTCAGGAAGATCTGCGTCTACGCTGTTCAAGATTATATTGTTAATCTCAATGCTAGAAGTGGCAAAGTCGAACCAGAAGTTCTCTATAAAGGTTCTGGAATCGTGGTCAAACTCAATATCCAATGCAAGAAGACCATTTTGTTGCGTGATATCCAATGATTGACTCGGCAACAAGACTATGTCTCCATCTTTATCAAGCTCTAGCTGTTCTATACTCCAGGCTAAAGAAGGTTGTGGGATGACCGAACAGTCGTCAAGCTCGAGGCAGACAGAGTTTACGTTGGTTTGCGAATAGAAATTATCCAGGTAATAATACCTGGCTGTTGTTAGTAGGTCCTTATTGACATCCTCAGGGCAGTACAGTTGCAAATCTCCGAAGAAGTTAGTCACCTCATTTGATCCATCGGCATCAGCAAATAGAGCCAAGGTCTGCCAATTTACAAAGGCACTGGATTGATCGTGTACCTGTGCAGAAAGTTCCGTTGGAGCAAGAGCTTCACAATCCTGCTGAGAGGAATTTACATTCATATCGTGTACAATCCAGGGACTAGAATTAGACATTTGCTGATAGGCCAGGAATCGGTAAATTGGCCTGAATTCATTTGGGAATTCGTCTTGATCGGGTATTGCCTGATCCAGAAATACCTGGCAGTGATAGATGCTCTCGCAACTGCTGGCTTCTTCCGTTATCCCCAAACATTCGTTTAGATAGTTGGGCTGATGAAGAGAATGCTCCACTACAACTTGCGTATTCAGGATGTTGAATAGACTACCCCAATCGTCACAACTATAGACCCACTCCTCATCATCATCTATTGTCGGATTGCTTATGAATTGCCCTCTAATGATTCCATCAAAATCCAACAGGCGATCGTACTCAGCGGGTATTTCGCGTACCATGAATGTTGCCTCGAAGTCAATATTTGCAGTGAACAAAGTGCAAGTATGTTGATCTTGATCGAATAGCTGTCTGAGATTTTGAAGGCCTGTTTGAACCTGGACCTCTTGAGGCAAAGCAAGATCGATCGGTATGTCGAAGAGAAGAGAGCATTCACCGCAATCCTCATCCCCCTCGCTAAACTCTACAGGGATTTGCATGACCAGGGGCTCGCCAAACTCATCTGCGAGCAATGGAGGCTCAGGAATAATGCAGTCGCTTTGCTCCACATCCAAACCATTGCAAACTTCGAAACCGATGGCCCCAATGTCTTGAAAGGTAAGGGAAAAACTGCCTTCCAGCAACTGAAAATACTGCATGGGGTTTTCGACAGATTCTTCAGGGTTTTCATATCTGATATGGTAGGATAGCTGCTCCACACCCTTTGAACTTGGGTTTAGATATCCAGAGGAAGTCACTTCAATGGCATCAAATTCATAGGCACGTTCTCTGTAATACGTCGTGTTGGGGTCTTCCAGATCCACCAGTGTGGTCATACTTTCATCCGTCCATCCAGGAGTAATTCGGTTGAAGTTAAAGTCAAAGGTAGACTGTGGATAACCAGCATAATCGAAAGGCCCAATAGTTGATTCGCTTTCACAGGTGATCGGTACACAGGGGCCACAGCAGTGGTAGAATATGGAAATCTCATCTCGGCAGACCATCATCTCCGATTCAGGACAGCTCTCATCGCATTCGCTACTGAGACTTATGGCAAAGCGTGGATAATCCATGCCAGGCTCCCAAGGGAAGCATTCATCTACAGTTATATCTACATTGAGCTCAATCTCAATTTGATTTCCCGCTCCTGGAATGGAAGGGTCAAGATCAATGCTGTAAGTCTCAGTAATGCCATAAATGTCGAGCTCACTGGGCAGACAGTCAGGCATTGTATTGGTACAGGGGCCAATATTAGGGCCATAATTGAATGCTTCCGTCGATAATTCAAAGTCTCCAATGTCATAGGAAATGGAATTGCCTTGTCCGGAAATCGTAATCTGACTAGTTTCATGCAACATAACAAAGTGGCCTACTTCGATGTTGATCTTATAGCTATCATCACATTCATTGAAGAAAAGTGGATCTTGATCGGGTGCTGCAAAAGACCATACTCGATTTTCCGTCGGCACTGTGATTGTAGCAGAAATGGGGGTGGCTCCATGTCCACAAGAGATGTCCGGATTAGTCATCGTAATGGCTGCAGAGCCATTGCCACCAATGCTCCCGAAATTCTGTCGATCAGAGAGTCGCTGGCCAGCTCCACACATATTATCATAGTACAGGGCCGTGCTCTGATGTTTGTTTCCAAAAAGGGTGTATACACCGGTACTTGTAACTTCGCTGGCAATGTGGCCTTCATAGCTATTCTCGGTGTAGAATCTCAGCTCCTGTGCTTCATAGGAAAGATTTTTAAACACAACTGAGAACCTGCTATCTTCTGCCAAACAGTTCCGGAAATTTGGATCGAACCAAGAAATCAAAGGACTATTTTGTTCTGTTGCCATGCTAAAGTCCAGTAGTACAAAGCGATGAAATCCATCATATGCAGCACCATCGTCGATATACTGCAGATCCAGCCCAGCAAAATTGCCGAGGGGTATGCTTTGACTGCCATTGTCCCATTCGATGAATACGTTTTCTTGCAAAAAAATCAGAGCATCTTCGGTTGGCGCTCCAGCCTCGTATTCCGTCAGCACACCTAAGTCGATAGGGAGGTGAAACTCCTTGAGACGCTTTATGTTGGTATTCGCGCTTAGGTCTTGTGGAGCAGCGGAATTTTGGAATTGGTAATGGACTTCAAAATAATCCTCGCCGCACACATCGAGCGTGAGCTCATCCCCCGCTGCATCCCTGATGAAGAAATCGCGAATGATGCCGTTTGGCGATGGGGAAACATTGAGACAAGTGGAGTGCATGTAGTCGTTACATGCTGCAGAATCCTCCCCGAGGCAGATCAAACTGATGTTGGTTTCAAAGTTTTCTATCTCGCATGATAGCAGTACAAAGTGTTCTCTTATGAGCAGCTCACCCTGCAAGTTTGTGCCAGTGATTTGGAACTCTTGATCTGCCACATTGGCGCTAACGCTGGTTCCACTTGTCGCACATTCCACTGAGGTAATTTCATATAGACCAGCAGCATCGTAGCTGAGCTGGAAACCATCTGTGCTGCCGGAGCTGATGTCCAATACCCATTCACGCACGAAAGTGTGGGAATCACTTTTTCGATATAAGCCAGGGCATGCAGC
>JAHDDV010000037.1 GCA_020629205.1 Chitinophagales bacterium
TGGGCAGCGCAACAGTGTGTACCGCGTGTCTTTCTTCGTGTGCTCCGCTAATACTTCTTTCCGCTGCGCCCACGGCTGCTTTTCACCGACCGGAGCCCGCGCTAAGGGACTAGATAGTTGTCGAAGGACTATAGTAGCAAAGACTTCAACTATTGCAGCATCAATTGCTTAACCGATAGCCTATACTCCCAGCCAAGGCCCAGGAATGCGCTTTAAAATAGTAATCGTCTCCGATTAGCCTCCATCTGTTCAAATATTCCATGTCCAGATCCAGTCGATTAGTGACATGAAAGCACAGACCAGCAGAGAACTGTCCCGAAATCGTAATCATATCCTCAGCTGATTCCGGGTAATGATATTCTCCAAGCCGATCTTTATAAAACAGCTGCTGCTGAAAGTCAAATCCCGCATTCAAGAATGGCTCTATCTTGCCGATTGGCACTCCATAGCGAAGTAGGTGGGACATGGCTATACTAGCAATCACTTGTTGGTGCTCTTCGTAAATCGATGTGGAACCAGGGGGAAAAAAAACATCCTGGAAAAAAGAACCTGTATAGGTGGAGCTCCTATACACAATTCTGTTTTGCAGCGAAAAATTCCCTAAACCGTCTAGCCTGCTTTGCAAGCCATTCGAAGTAGCGGTATTATCAATATAGTGTTGCACATATGAGTAGGGGTCGACTTGATCCACGAAGGCATATTCGTGATAGGGACCAATAGAAAAACTGGCTTGCGCTTGAAGGGAGCTGCAGCCAAACACCAAAATGACCGATAACAGGAGCGATTTCATATTGCATATTTTTCTATAGATAACTTATGAACTGTTGCAGCATTAAGCCCCAAAACGAAATCCGAGGCTAGCTGCCAGTGCCCAGGATCGGGCTGCAAAGAAGTCATCGTTTCCGAAGAGGCGCAAGCGATTCAGGTATTCCAGATCAAGATCGATCCGTCGCGTGAGACGCAAATTTGCTCCGGCAGCAAACTGCCCGGAAAGGGTACTTGTCTCTTGAGCAGATGAGGGAAAGTGCTTGTCACCACCGTTTTCGCTCTGTAAGAGCTGGTGCTGAAAGTCAAATCCAGCATTCACAAATGGCTCTAGTCTGCCTATTGGAATCCCATAGCGCAATAAACTTGACATGGCTAGACTTGATATATCGACTGTATGCCAACTATAGCGCAACATGGTACTTGCTGTAGATCCACCCGGAGTAGATACCACCTCACACCAGCCATATGCATGATTATTTTGGTACTGATGGCGCCGATACATTACCCTGTTTTGCCAGGAAAAATTCCGGCTTCCAAACACTCGGAATTGCAGCCCTTGAGCAGCGTTCGAGAAAGTGTTCTCTATCGGGACCATGCCAAGAAAGTCCGGCTGCTTAACAAATATTTGCTCATGATAAGGACCGATCGAGAAAACAGCCTGAGCTTTAAGGGAGAAACAACAACAGACAAGCAAAGCAAGGGATAGAAGCGATTTCATCATACCTATTCATTTGGGGGTTCAAAGGGATATTCGAATAACGAATCCCATTGGTTGCTTATTGGATGATAATCACTAAAATCTGGCATTTTGTACTGTGCTTTCATAGCCTTATCTTGCTTCCATGACAAGAATAAAACAGCTTTTTAATCTTGAAGGCAAGGTAGCCATTGTAACAGGCGCCAGCAAGGGCATTGGCGAATCCATCGCACGTGGACTCGCCGAATATGGTGCTTCTGTGGTCATCAGCAGCCGCAAGCAAGAAGCGGTGGATGCCGTGGCAGAAAACTTCAAGTCCGAGGACCTGAAAGCCATCGGTATTGCCTGCCATGTGGGACATAAGGAACAGCTAGAGCATTTAGTAGCTAAAACGCAGGAACAGTATGGTGGTGTAGATATTCTTGTCAATAATGCGGCCACAAATCCTGTCTTTGGCCCCTTACATGTTACCGAGGAAGCGGTCTTTGACAAAATCATGAATGTCAATGTGAAGGCATGTTTCAGTCTAGCCAATCTTTGCTATCCGATCATGAAAGAGCGAGGCGCAGGTTCTATCATAAACATCGCCTCAGTAGAAGGCATGAAGCCCTCTTATGGGCTGGGATTGTATAGCGTAAGCAAGGCAGCTCTAATCAGCCTTACCCAAGGTCAGGCTAAAGAATGGAGTCGATATAAGATCCGAAGTAATGCTATCTGTCCTGGGCTCATCAAGACAAAGTTTAGCTCTGCCATCTGGCAAAACGATGCCATCATGGAACAAATCAAAAATCACTTGCCAGCAGGCAGAATGGCAGACGCGGATGAAATGGCTGGCTTAGCTGTGTTCCTGGCTTCTGAAGCAGCTTCGTACTGTACCGGTAGTGTCTTCACTGCTGATGGAGGGCATATGATTGCCTGATGTCTAGGGGCCAAACTTATGGAAAGTTTGAACGAGCTGTGCTTCAGTCCTTGTCTCCACTGGTATTTTGCGTGAGGGATAGAAGCGGTATGAGCCGCCGGCCAGCCTGACTGAGGCATGCGCTATGGAGGCTCGCAGCTTTGCGGAGAGACTACAGAGCGCATAAGCCGAAGCAGGATGGACAAGGTGAATAATAGCGGATAGCCCGACCCGGAGCTGGATGCCCAGCCCATCAGCCAGTGGTAGCGTCAACTTATGGGTTGACGCTACCACTGGCTGATGGGCTGGGCAGACGGCGGAGGGGCACGCCCAAATAGTTATATTTGTCTAAATCAGATAAAGACTACTCCAGTATCCACTGCTGTAGTAACCTGTCGTTGCCCAAAATATCTCCCAAGGCAAAAATGCTGGAATGAAAAATGGCTTCAGAATCGCCGATCTCCTCTTTGACAACCGTTCGGTCGCCGAGGTAATTGGCGTGAATGAAATAGGTTTTACCATTTTCTTTGCTCAGGAATCCGACGTGCTTGTCGAGACCGATTAGCAGTAAACTGCCGTCAGGATATTGATCGAGATAGGTTTGCAATGCTTCACCGGAATAGACGGTCTTGATGCTGGCGGGCTTGCAAAGCTGATTGATAATGTCACCTGCTCTCTGCTGTGCGAGATACACACGTTGAAGCGGAATGCCCGCATCTCGGAGGGTCGTTGTAACAAAATACCCACAGGCAATCAGTCCATTGCCGGGCTCTTGAGTGGTGCCATTGAAATCCCATGGAGTGCCATACCAATAGTGGAAAATAGAATCATTAAGGGCGTGATAGAGAAAGCTTTTGCTCTCTTGAATTCCCCGGCCACGATCCCATTTGAAAAGATCTCTGAAAGAGCGTTTCTTGCGCTTTATGGTCTCCTTGAGCCGCACATATTGCTGTTGCACAGTGGCTGTAGAAGGTGGTTCAGGGATCGACTCCATCTCGAAACGAGGCAGGTCATTTTCTAATTCCGGAGCAGCAAATGCTCCATGTCCATCCGCTACACGGAAGCTGCAAAGCGTACATACGCAAAGCGCCGCGAGGAGTGTTTTAAAAGATTTCTTCATGCTGCGGTCACAATATACGAGCAAGATTCTTCAGTTTTTGACGCATATTGGCCAAATCTGACAAATCATGACCTTCAGATATAATGCCAACTGCTATATCTGAGCCTTTTTGCTCTAACAAGCACCCTACCAAGGTACTTTGTGAATATTCAATACAATCCGCCGATCTGGGAAAAGGAGATTATACCGTGGGCACAGTGGCCCAGAGATCCGCTCTTTGCTGGTTGATTTTTTCTGATTGCAGATACTCATCAAAGCTCAGCAAGCTATCTATTATTCCGTTTGGTGTAAGTTCTATTATTCTATTGGCCACGGAGTTCATCAGCTCGTGGTCATGCGTGGTAAACAACATATTGCAGCTTGAATCAGACATGCCTTTGTTAAGTGCAGTTATCGATTCCAAATCCAGGTGATTGGTTGGCTCATCAAGTAGCAGGAAGTTGGGTTCGTTGAGCATGATCTTGGAGAGCATGCAGCGCACCTTCTCTCCTCCCGATAAAACGCTCGACTTTTTATTAACCTCTTCACCTGAGAATAGCATCCGACCTAAGAAGCTTCGAATGAACTGCTCATCTTTTTCCTCTGAAAATTGTCGAAGCCAATTGATCAGGTCCTGATCATTGTCTCCTTCAAAGTATTCACCATTTTCATTAGGCAGGTAATCTGTTGTAATGGTTTGGCCCCACTCGATTATGCCTTGATCAGGCTTACGCTTTCCCGACATCACGTCAAAGAAAGCGGTAAGTGCGACGGCATTGTCGCAAAGAACACCAATCTTTTCGTCTCGCTGCACGGTGAAAGACACTTTGCCAAACAGTTGCACTCCTTCCGTGTCACGCAGGCTCAGGTCCTTCACATTTAGAATTTGGCCACCTGGGGCTCGGCCCGGCTTGAAGGAAATGAAAGGGTATTTTCGGCTGGAAGGTTTGATCTCTTCCAGATTGAGCTTATCCAGTGCTTTCTTACGGGAGGTTGCTTGCTTGGATTTGGAGGCATTGGCGCTAAATCTGGCGATAAAGGCCATGAGTTCCTGACGTTTGGATTCCGTCTTCTTGTTTTTGGCAGCCACCTGACGAGACATGATCTGGCTGGTCTCATACCAGAAGGTGTAGTTGCCGGTAAAGATGCGGATCTGATTAAAGTCAATATCTGCCACGTGGGTACAGACCATATCGAGAAAGTACCGGTCGTGAGAGACAACGATTACGGTATTCTTGAAGTCAGCCAGAAAGTCGGCCAACCATGTAATGGTCTTGGCATCTAGATCGTTGGTAGGCTCATCCAGCAAAAGAATATCCGGATTGCCAAAAATGGCCTGAGCCAACAGCACCTTTACTTTCTCGGCACCGCTCAAGTCCTTCATCTGCTTGCTGTGCAGATGCTCTTTTACGCCCAGGTTGCTCAGCAATTCAGCGGCATCACTGTGAGCGGTCCATCCGCCCATCTCACCATAGTCGTTCTCCAATGTTGCGGCACGCATTCCTTCTTCTTCTGTAGCTTCAGGATTGGCGTAGATCGCATCTTTTTCGACCATGATATCGTACATCTTACGATGCCCCATGATGACGGTATTCAGCACCTCTTCTTCTTCAAACTCGAAGTGGTTTTGCTTCAGCACAGCCATTCGATTGCCCGGCTCTAGTGAAACATGCCCTCTTGTGGCAGAAATTTCGCCAGAGAGAATTTTTAGAAAGGTAGATTTGCCGGCCCCATTGGCACCGATGACTCCATAGCAATTGCCCCTAGTGAACTTGATGTTCACTTCGTCGAAGAGCACTCTTTTGCCGTATTGAAGTCCTAAATTTGATGTACTGAGCATAGCCGAGATTGTGGATTTGGCTGCAAAGATAGGTATTTGCTAGTCAGTATTTCATTTTAAGCTGGCACTTTTTTGTGGGCCTTGTTTGCCAAATAGAAATCGATTTTAGAAGTCAAAACCCTTGTTGGCAATAACATAGTCTGCGATTTGTCGACGCAGCTTCTTAGGATTTACATCATACTCTGGCAATAGTCTGCCCATCAATTGGTTGAGGCCTGTCTTTTCCAATCCCTTTGCATAACTGGCAATGGCGTCTTTGGCTGATTTACGGGCACGATCCAGTGCTTCATAGATGTAGAGCTGCACCATCTTCTTTTGAATCTTGCGTCTTTGCTTGTCTTCCAGTTTATTGGCGCGCACTTTTTGAACTTTCAGCAGAGCGGACTCGCAGACGAATGCTTCAGCAAGGATGTCAGCCATGTTCATTACGATTTCCTGTTCATCAACAAGCTTTTCGCGCAGCTTCTTGCCAGCAGAACCCGAGATGAGTAGAAAGGACTGTTTGATGCCGTTAACCAATCGTGCCTCTTCAGAAAGATCTTTTCTTCTTTTGAAAGGGGAGAGATTCTTGAGGACCGAGCCTGGAATCTTCTTTCCAGCAGTCATCAAATCCAACTCCTTGGTTTTCAAAGCTCTTTTGGTTAGTTCTGCTACAGACAACAGGCGATTGATTTCATTGGTACCTTCATAGATTCGGGTAATTCTGGCATCGCGATATCCCATTTCGATGCCCGTTTCTACCGCATAGCCCATGCCCCCAAAAATCTGCAAGACTTCATCTATGCAATAGTCGATGTTTTCAGAGCCTTTGATTTTTAGGATGCTGCATTCAATTGCAAATTCCCTGACCGCCTTGATCTTAGCCATAGAAGGAGCTTCTCCATCCATTTTGAGCTCCTCTGTTTTTTGATCTATCAAATGACCCGTGCGGTAAATCCCCGCATCGATGCAGTAGGTCCGTGAAGCCATCTCCCCTATTTTGTGTTTCATTGCCCCAAACTCCGCAATGGATTTTTCGAACTGCTTTCGATCGATGGCATATTGAATGCCTCTTGTCAGGGCAAATTTGCAGCCACCATTGGTGCTTGCTCCTAGTTTGATCCTACCAGTATTGAGGATATTGAGAGCGATCTTAAATCCAGACCCTCGCTTGTACAGCAGATTTTCCACTGGAACGGGACAATTATCAAAGAAGACTTGCACCGTTGAGGAGCCTTTGATACCTAACTTTCGCTCTTCTGCACCGATGGTGATTCCTCCGAATTCCTTCTCTACTATAAAGGCGGAGAGATCTTTGTCTTGATCGATTTTGGCAAATACGATGAAGATATCTGCAAAACCTCCGTTTGTGATCCACATTTTCTGACCATTGAGCAGGTAATGGCTGCCTTCTTCGTTAAGGACTGCGCTAGTCTTTCCACTATTTGCATCTGAACCAGCTGAAGGCTCTGTGAGGCAATATGCTGCCTTGAGCTCAGCACTTGCGATGCCCGGCAGATAGCGACTCTTTTGATCTTCGTTCCCATAAAATACAATGGGTAGTGAGCCAATAGACGTTTGTGCTCCAATGGTCGTAGCAAAGGAAAAACCTTGAGCAATGGCTTCCGAAAACAGGAGGCCGGTGTTGAAGTCGAGATCCATACCTCCGTATGCTTCTTCGATTCCAATACCACAAAGACCTAGCTGGGCGGACTTTTCCAGGAGAGCTATGATCTGCTCTCTATCTGTTGCGGCGTCTAGCTCTTTACCTGATTTCAGCATGGGCTCTTGTATCTCCTTGAGACAGAAATCCTGCACCATTTGGAAAATCATTCTTTGCTCTTCACTCCATTCCTGACTGATAAAGACATCCTGTGGATCAGTATCACGAGTAAGGAAAGAGGCACCTTGTAATTTAGATTTTGTCGCTACTTCTGGCATTTGTTGGTTCTTTTATGCAAAAATAAACAAAATACAATGCATGCATTGTATTTACCTAGGCTTTTTTGGCACAAAAAAAACGCCCATGGTTCAATAAGGATCCAATAGCGTTTTCTATCTTCTTCAAATTGATTGCCTATTCATTGACCTCCATGTCAAAGTCGATTCTTGTCTCCGCAAGACTGATTTCAACTTTGCGAATGCCAATCACATCGTCATTCCAGGCAGCATCCCAGCCATAGGCAACAAACATGTGCGTACCAAATGGTAGGTCCTCCACACAGGTATAAGCTGGTGGCCCCATGTTAATGATGGTATCATAGACCGAAAAATCAGTGATACCAGGAAAGATACTGTCGTTGTACTTGATGTAGAGATTCAGATTCGGAACCGGATAGGAATGATGTTTTGTGGCTACACAAACCTCCGTAGGAATATAAACAGGTTCTGGATCATCCTTGCTGCAGGCCAGCACGTAGCTAAAGCCTAGCATCATAATCAGGTACTTCCTTATCATGCATCGTTTAAGCTATAAACAGCGATTCCGACTAAATGTTGCCTTACCAGAGTACTATCTTTTCCGAGTACTGTTGTCCATTTTCAGCCGTGATATGACAAACATAAGTCCCTGCATTAAGATGCTCCAACCCGATCTCGCTATTATTCGCTATTTGATGTACTGTCTTACCCATCACATCCATGATGTCAACAACAAATCGACCCTCAATACCGCTAATCGTAAATCGACCGTCGCTGGGATTTGGGTAAAGTGATGGTTCGAAGTTGATCATCGACTCCACGGGCACTCCTCCACATCCAATTCTATAGCTATCGAAATAGGTTTTTCCATTCAAGAAGCAAAACAGAGCACATCCATTATGATCAGCATCGCCCAAATCGAGTTTCTCGACTGGAGCACCATTGGCAGTCCAGGCATCATAGGCGTTTTCAGAGTTGAGATAGGAAACCTGATCATCACCGAAGCAGTACAGCAGCTTGACAGGAGCTGTTGGTGTCCAACTCACCAGATCGTTTTCTTTAAGATTCTCTCGAAGTGGATGATCCGGCATATTAATGAATGCTTGCAAGGTGGAATCAGGAACCATATCCCTCGGTACCTCCGTACATTGATTATTGATATGGCCAATAGAATACTCTCCGGAATAAAAGAGATTCGGAATCAAGGTATCGTAGGGAGAAACCAGAAATTCCGAGATATCGTTGTAGAGATTTCCATAGATTGACTGGTAAGACAGCACAATATAAGGCAGATAGCCAGGTGTTGGATACGGCAAGTCTGCAACAATTAAGTCTACTTGGGCCTCTACGAGATCGTAAGGACCCGACATTGGGGCTGAAGCTGTAACGGTAAATTCATCCGGATAATCCTCTTCAATCACTCGCTGTGTAGCCATGGTATCAAAACCTCCCTGCGAATAACCAAACAAAAACAACTGGCCATTCAATTCAAAGCCCAGAGAATCTGACATTGTTCGGCAAGAACGCAAAAGGTCAACACTGGTATTTCCGGCTGAAAAGGTGTGGATATAAGGCGGAATCGGCACACTGTCATCTGCAAGTCCCAGCCCCAGATTGTCCATCATTGTTACCGTATAGCCCGTTGAGGCGAAGATCAAACCTACTTCCCATTGTGCTCCTGACCTTGTACTGGCTCCACTCAACTTCCTGGACTGCGTACCGTGATGATAAGCAGCAATCGGAAAGGAACACCCTGCACTCTGGGGAACGGCAATGGCTCCACTGGCCATCACAAGATTATCTGCTGTCAAGTAAGGTGTCTCGTAAATAACCTGATAATAGTCAACCGGATAAATGGGATCTATCAGGCCGGGAGGGACACCTACATCATCGAGTACTTGCTGCAAATCCTCAAGAGAATAGGATTGCAATAATTCAAAAGAAATCAGCTGAGCATTAACAGAATGCATACTGCAGAGGAACAAAACGAGAGATAAGAGCTTTTTCACGTGGAGATTTTTCTCTAAAGATATGCATTAATCAACATTTCTTAGGCTAATAGGCCTAAATACTGAACCCATAAGTCCGCTACCACATAATTTTGCCAGTGCTCCACTTTTGCTTACATTAAAGTGGCACGAAATTTCAGGACTACCCTTAGATTCCACAGATATGTTAAGAACTACCATAATCTGGCTCTTCTTCATAGCAGCCAGTTTTTGTCAGGCGCAAGCCCAGCTCCATCAGTACGTAGGAGAAGAAAACCTTGAACGAGACCCAAGTGTAGCCGTGCTTCGAGACGGTGGATTTGTCATGGGAGGCATTACAGAAGATGCAGCCAGAAACGTCAAAGGATTACTCTACAAATTCAATACAGCAGGCAAACTTGTTTGGACCAATGAGATTAGTGGCCCTAAGGAGTACTATCTTTTTGAGGTGATGCAACTCAGCTCTGGAGATGTACTAGTCGCTGGAACTATAGCAGATGAGGCAGAGGGAGAGCGCGATATCGTTCTGCACCGCCAATCACTATCAGGAGAAATCATCAGTTCCTGGCGCTACAAAAACCCAGGCAGTGACCATATTGTATCCTGTATCGAACTACCCAATGGAGATATTGTCTTCAGTGGAAGCGTTGAGAAGTTACGGGGTATTCTGGTGTGTAGGGTGTCTCGATCAGGTACCATCCTGTGGCAGAAGGTATACAAACACAACAGCAGTACCTGGGGAACCAATCTTGCGCTTTCCGCGCAAAATGAAATTCTTGTAGTAGGAAGCTTCTACAATGGCCCCTTTGGTTTACATGATGCCTTTCTAATGGCTCTGGATCAGCAAGGCAATCAGGCCTGGTCCAAGGTATACGGAAGCGACAACAATGATAGTTTCCACAATATTGCGGTCAATAATACGGGAGAAGTGTTGATGGGTGGTAATACCTGGAGTTGGGGAAATGGGGCTAATGAGACTTTTCTGGTTAAGCTCTCCAAAACCGCAGAGCTACAGTGGTCAAAGGTCATCCGAGCCCATCCCTCCGGAAACCGCACCTTTCAAGTTGTCTCCAATGGCGCACGCGGCTTTCTAGGCATTGCCAATCATAGTTTGAACAAGGGAAATTGTGGTGCCTATATCTTCGGAATCAACAACAACGGAAAAATGACTTTTGATCACAGTTTCGGAGGCAATGCACAAACCAGCCTTCGAGACCTCTGCATTTGGAACGCTCAGTATCTTGCCGTCGGCGCCACGACTGACTTCGGTGCAGGTGATCGGGATTTCTACATGGTAACTGGTGCCACAAATGGCAAAGACCCTGCCTGCCAAACAATGAACAATGAAATTAAGGCCAGAGAAGTGAAAACCAAGGTACTTAACTACACTTTCAAAGAAGGCGAGTCCTCTTTGGAAAAGGTGGAGTGGACACCAATGATCACTTCAGCTTCTCAAAAACTCAAGGAGATTTGTGATCCACCAAAGTCCCCGGAGGAAGAAAAGCAGGAAGATCTTGCAGATCAGAACGAGCCACCTGCAAAAAAAGGCTCATCGAAAACTGTCA
Source organism: Chitinophagales bacterium (assembly GCA_020629205.1). Lineage (GTDB taxonomy): Bacteria > Bacteroidota > Bacteroidia > Chitinophagales > UBA2359 > JAHDDV01. The sequence goes on from JAHDDV010000037.1 coordinate 10,755, forward strand.
CCAGCAATAAGACCGACCTCGATCAAATTGATCTTACATTTTCTGACAACAAAATACCAGATAAGCTTGGTGATCGAAAGGTCGAAACCTCTAAGACCATGGTGGTCGATCGCGAAACGGTTGAGCTTACTGTTTGGGACAACAATAAAGTGGATGGGGACACCATTTCTCTCTATATCAATGGCACCTGGGTGCTAAGAAACTACGCATTAAAAAAGCGCAAGAAAAAGGTGATAGTAAAGCTGACAAAAGACGCCAATAATTATCTCGTACTGTTCGCACACAATGAAGGCAAACAACCCCCAAATACAGCTGCTCTTGAAGTTCGCTGCGGAAAAAATTTCCGTCGACGTGTAGGTCTTACATCCAATATGAAAAAAAGTGGTGCTGTCAGATTCATCTACTAAAAATTCAAACTGAAGAACGAGCGACAAAGCAGACACTTAACATTGTCCATACTGTACAGCTTTTTCGATTTCTCAGCCAGCACTGAGACTAAGCCGCTATATTCCCTTTTGGAATGCGGCTAAATACAATCATTGGATATCGACTGGGTAAAAGCAGTAGCATCGATCAGGAACAAATCGGTCGAGAACGCTTGTATTCGCTACTAAACTGGCTTCTTGACAACCCTCGGAAGGTCATCATTGGCGTCAATATTTGCATTTTGTCCTTCCTATTTAAAGACACTCCGATTGTGGTACTTTCGACCCCTTGGGATAGCCCTTTGGTCGCCAACCAGCTTTTTAATCTGCTAATACAATCCACCGTCATCACGCTGTTTGCCACCTTCGTTCTGCGTTATATAAGCAAAACCCATATCCCCTTAATTGGTGATCTCGATTTCATCGATGGACAATTACTGAAGAAGGACTTAGCGTTTCTCTCCTCCAAATTGCATCAATACCCACGTAAGAATTTGCATTGGGAAAGCTGCATAGGCAGCATAGAGCGCATGAGCCGCAAATGGGAAAGCGATATGAGTCAGATGGAGTTCGCGGTTCTGCTCTCCGAAAAGCTGAGCAATCTAAGAGATGGTCACAGCGGCATCAACTGGTCTGAGCAGGATATCTATGCCTATATCGCTCAACAAGCCTTGTTTCCTTACACACTCATCCAACAGGCCGATAAGTACTTTATAAGTGAAAACAGCGACGATCAATTCGCCGGAAAACAAGTCAAAAAAATCAATGGGTATCCTGTAGAACAGCTGCTGAAAGTCATGAGCAGCTTTAGTCGCGGCGACACGATTATCGATAAGCAAAAACAGGCACTTCAGGATTTTAGTTGCCTCTTGTACGTGCTATATGGCATGTCGGACGACTTTGCTATCCGGTTTGTGGATGAGGAGCAGATAGTGATTCAAGGAAAACCTCTGCAGTCCGAAACTAAAGCAGCAAAAGAAGACTGCGTGATAACACTGACGGGGAGTGACCAAATGAACGTGCTCTTCAGGCAGTTTAGCCTCAGTGCCCTGCAAACCTTTAGCGCTGCCCTTTCCAAAGAAGATGCTGAAGAACTGGATACTATACTCCTGGACCTAACAGAATGTACAGGGGGAGATCTACAAATCGTCTGCGATTGTATTCAAGTGATCGCCCCAAGTAGCATTCAATATTACTTTGCCCTTCAGCAAGAGACACAGCAAGAATGCTTTGAAGCCAGTGAAAGGAGTCAAATCGAATCACTACCTTGCCTCCCCTGCGAGTTGTTGCTCAAAATTGGGCCCAACACCTTTTCTGCTGGCGTGATCTTCGCACATCTCTTTCAGCAAAATCAGTTAGGGAAAATTTATGGCAGCAGTACTGGTGGAAGTCCTAGCTGTACCGGCAATCCCATTGCCTTCGACTTGCCATACAGCCGTCTGCGTATTCACCTGGCCAGCACCCAAATCACGGCTTACAGATCTGATGGATTGCCACTGCAAGCCCATCAATCTGTACATCCCGATGTTTTCATTAGCGCTTAGCTTCCTCTCTGAGGAGTACACTGCAAAAGGATTGCTTACCTTTGCATTCCAGAACATTGCACATGAACTTTAAGCTCGAAATCAAGAAGACCCCGAAGGAGGGCCCAAGCGTAGAAAGGTACTACTATATCGGTGCCGCCCTTTGTATTAGCCCGATGTTTATTATCTCCCCCTTTTGGTTCGTTGTATTATTGATCCCCCTGACGGTTTTTGGGATCTGGTACCTCAGCTACCGCTGGCGTATGGAAGAGGAAGCAGGCAGGAAGCCCCGGCTTGGCCTGCCTTTCATAAACAACGATCAGGTGATCATCAAACTCAATGAGTTTTCACGAAAAAAGTATCGAAACCTGTTCAGTTTTTGGGACAAGCGAATCGACTACCACGAAGGCACTTACCTTTACAAGGCAGCCACACAACCCGATATTCCCGCACTAAACAACCTCATGATTAGCCTCTTCAAATACGAAGTTGATGGCGGAGTATTGTTGCAAAAAATTACGCAGTCTTATGGAGGCAAGGAATACTCCAGCCATCTAATCTGGTTGAATTATCAGACACTGGAAGTGGAGGAACTGCAAGAAATCGGCCCCTACTGCATCGGTGCCCGAAAAACGGAGCCAAACACAATTGCCGGATACAATGACGAGGGATCGATCGAGATTCGGGTTAAAATTGAAACAGCTTGAGCAAAGCCTGCATGGCATCCCTTGGAACTCCGAACCTGCTGCAAACATTCATCCCTACTAAAGAACTACATTGTCGCTTTCTTAGCTATCTGGCACAGATATTGTCTCTTTTGGGTGTGCCTGTGACGAACCATTGCAGGCAATTATAAGGGAGCAAATCCCTTTGAAGACGACACACGATCACTTACATATATTCTTGTCCTGAATAGACGGGATATGGAGGTTCCAGTCTCTACCGCATTGATAAACCTCCTTCCTAATCAATTCAGGTCTTCATACCTGTAGGTAACTTACCTATACTTTTCCCTTCACGGCCGCAACTGTGAAAGGCTAAAGCTACGTATGGAAATGCCAGATTTCTTTCTGGCACAAGACGACAAGAACCCATTACAAATCTCAAACACGATTACGCAAAAGCTTAAATGCCTTTGCGCAATTAGTTCCGGTCTATAGTACTGGTGCTGATAGGTACTGATCCATGGCCTCCTTTCCCCACGAAAGGAGGCCTTTTCACTAGCTTTAGGGGACCTAATTTCTGAACAGTTTGAATGGCTGCTCTTTACGCCATCTTTCGTTACTCGTCGGTCATGTAGCCTTAGCTATAATCCCTCCTCGCGCCTCAGCTCACAAGAAAGATAAGCTCATTCAAACTATCCATCACTTAGTTCCCAGGGCACTAATGCTTTGCTATCTTTGATCATGCAATACGATCTACGCAATAAGAAAGACCTGCTTAAACTTGAACAAGCATTGGTCCCTCAACACCTCCGCGATAGCATCTCCCCTGCTAAACTTCAAAATCTGGTAATCAAGTCCGTACAGCAATTAGATCAATACAGAGACAACCAGGATTTTGGCCAATCCATGGTAAAGTTCAGTCAGGTGGACACCGCGGTACCCGAAGATTTCTATTTGCGGGTGATCGATCTAGAGGATCAGCGGCAAGTAATGACCTCTTATCGTGCGCTCGGTGGAGATATCAATAATGTCTACATCCAAATCATGTATGCAAATTTCCCGCTCAATTCCAAAGAGATCTTGCAAGACCTTGCCGCCGAAATCAAGCCACATTATGCTAAGTTTTCACCCAAAAGGATTCGATTCTTTGCGACTGATCCTATCCCCTTCACTGATGGAGATCTCATCTTCGCTGACAACGAATTTATCGCTGCCCATCATAGCCAATTGAAGCAACTGGAAATCCCCAAAGAGCTGGATCTTCATATCGAGCCCGCTACAGACATCAGCTGGTACAACAAATATCATGCGGCCTGCCATTCCGTATTGCAAGAGCAGCCGGAACTTAAAGAAGTATTGTGGATCGAAAGCAGAGAGGACATGCAAGATCAGGTAGACAAATCTCCCATCTTCACTATCAATATTGATGGACAGTGGGCAGGAATTATCGCCTGCAAACGATCGGTCGATCGCTTTTTTGACGGCTATTGCATGATGGAAATTACCATAGCAGAGGCCCATCGCGGAAACGGCTATGCGGCACTTGCTCAATCAGAAATGTATAAGAAACTACACTGGAAAGAAGATGACATCATCTGGGGCACCATCGGATACGCCAACCATGCCTCGCGAAAAACAGCTCTACGCTGCGGAAGAAAACGAAGCGGAGGCTACTACTTTGCAAAAATCCAATAGCCTTTTCTGTCAAATTTAGACAGGCATTAATGTACTTTTAAGATGAATGCATTCCTGCCAAAATCCTTATCTTAGAGCCAAATCAATCAATCCCAGAAATGGCCTATTCAAATATCTTTGACCGAGAAACTACTAAGACTGTCCTCAAAAGATTGTCGGCACTTCAGCCCGATACACAACCGCAATGGGGAAAAATGAATGCCGCTCAAATGCTGGCTCATCTCAATGTTGCCTACGATATGACCTATGGCAAACTGCCAGTAAACTATGGCTTCTTCACCAGGTTTATGCTCAAGATGTTTGTCAAAGGTGTCGTCGTCGGAGAAAAACCATATGCAAAAAACAACCGCACAGCTCCTCAATTTGTAATCGCGGATGAGCGCGACTTCCAAAAGGAACTGGCCGCCCTCAAAGAAAACATTAACAAAACGGAGACCTTGGGCGCAGCACATTTCGAGGGTCTGGAAAACCTGTCCTTCGGCCCACTTAACAGCAAGCAATGGAGCAACCTCTTCCAGAAACATATCGAACATCACTTCGAACAATTCGGAATTTAGTCTGCTCATTGGGCTCAAATATAGCTTCTTTTTGTTGGAGCCCAGGAGATTGACTCGTGGCAATGATCTACGGGCTATCCATTACAATGTAGGCACTATACAGCGGCTTCGCTGCTGCGCCGGTTCTGTCTCTCCGCCTGCGCTACGAGCCAGCCCCGTCACAGCGACTCAGTCGCTGTATAGCACCTCCATTTCCATTTCTATCCCGGCTATGCATCACCTTCTTTCGGGCGTGGCAATGAACCCACACCAAGCTTATCAGGCAACAAGGTAGTTCCCAAACCAGACCCCAATCTTGTATTTGCCAGATATTAGGGGTAAATTCAAGGTATCACTCCTTTCTTTTCCGATCTCCTTTTGCAATTAATAGAGAATTTAGCTCATGTGCCACCAACACATGACATTGATATATTTCACTAATAGATTCTTAACACTCTATTTACCATGCAAAAAAAGATAACCACTTTTTACCCCTTACTGCTATGCCTACTTATCATCACTGCAATCGGCTGCAACAAATCCGAACCCTGTGATGACGTTACCTGCTTCAACAATGGTCAGTGCCTTGAAGGCACCTGCATTTGTCCAGATGGTTTTGAAGGAGAATTTTGCCAAACAGCATCTGACCCATGTGAGGACCTACCTTGCTTAAACAATGGCCAGTGTGTCGAAGGCATCTGCGTCTGTCCTACAGGATTTACTGGTGTACTATGCGAGATCGCGATTGAAGCTTGTGAATCAATTACATGTCAAAACAATGGCTATTGCGAAAATGGAGCCTGTGTTTGTCCAACAGGATACTCCGGACAGTTCTGTGAGACACTACTGCAACCTACACAAATGATTCTTCAGGTGGTGACACTCACCAGCTGGCCTGGTGAACATGATGGTAATGATTGGGATCCCTTCGGGGGAAAACCAGATTTCTACGTCCGCATTCTCTCGGGAGGTGAAGAGGTTTTCAAGAGTGACAGGGTCGATCATTGCGAGACCGGTGTAGAATACGATTACAACTGCAATTTCACCATGGATATGAACAGCCAATATGCTATAGAGGTTAGAGATTTTGACACTACCTCGGCGGATGATTTGGCGGCCAGCATTAACTTTACTCCAAGTGGGTACTATTCTGACTTGCCTATCGTCGTATTCCTATCAGAAAGTAGTACTAATTTGACACTTGCTGTTGCTTGGGAATACTAGTGCTCCGCAAACTAAGTTCGCACTAGACTGGTGACTGATGCCTAGTGACTGATGAATGATGCATATTGATTGTTGATTGTTGAAAATAAATTATTAGCTTTCTTCGTATTGCTTTTTGTTCTGGTTATTGACCACGCTTGCAACTTAGGATTGGGCCGGTATGGCTTACCACTTGGGTGATTTCACATTTTCCTCTAAGCCCTAGACACTAAAAACTAAAACTCTCTAGCAAGTAGCTCCTCAGTACTAATCAAGTGAATGCTGCGCTTCCGAGCCAACTTGCGCAAGAATTTTCTCTGTGTCTTTTCGTCTTTGCAGGCAACTGCATCTGTGATGAGATAAACGGTGAACTTATGCCTCAGTGCGGCTCTTACAGTGGCGTACACTTGCTTATCGGTATGAAGGCCAGCGACATATAATACCCGGAGATCCCGCTCCAACAGATCATCTAACAATAGCTGATTGGCAAGGGCATTATCAGTTTGCTGAATGAAACGACGTCCGCCATAGACCACGAGATTGAGGTCCAAATCGGGTACGGTGACTCCCGTTCTTTCATAAGGCTGCTCCCCTTCCTGCTGCGTGTAGACAATGGGGATTTTCTGTGCCTTCATATGCTCAGCCAAGAGGTTAATGTTTAGCAGGATCGGATCGGATAGCTTGCCGGGCACGTACTGCTCATTGCAAGTGAATTCCTCTTGCATGCACAGGACCAGAAGGCTTCGGTGTAAATGATCGCTCTGCCCTTGACACAAGCTGCTCAGGCATAGCAAAAGGCTTAACAAGAGGATACGCTCTTTCATAGGGGCAGCTATTTCACTTTTTCGAAATGAACAATTCTTTTGGGGCTTGTTCTGTTTTTGTAGACCGCTTCGACCTCCATTGTGCAGGATTGCAGGATCTGAATTGTGCCTTCATATTTTCCGCTGGACAGCACCTTTCCTTCCAAATCGCGTAGCACGTAGCTAATGCCGCCATCCTTGGGCAAAGGGTCAAAGTCCACATCCAGACTGTCTTCAAATTTGCGTTGCCTGGTGCTGACTTGTGGACGCAGGTAGCCTTTGTTGATGAGTACAGCTTCATCCGGGTCCAGAAGCATCTCCTGACGATCTAAAGATAGAATACCCTGATCGACTCCCGGCAGTTTTAGAAAATTTCGTCGCACAATTCCACTGAGGCCCGTGTGATAATTGCGATCGTAAAGCGCAAACAACTGTACCTCGTACTGATCCTTTTGTTCCTCTGGATTGGCATCGAATCCAAGATCTCCATTGAAGAAACACAGTGAGGCTGTCTTGTCCTCTGTTCGATCCCATTGAAGCGCATCGTCAGCCACATTTTTGCTCAATAACACTTTGGCCGCTTTACCTGCTGCCTGGTCCTGAATCAACAAGCGAGTACTATCATATTGAAGGATTACCGTCTGATAAGCTGCCGCTTTGTCGACACCCCGTTCATCAGGTTTGGGACGATAAGCAATAAGCGAGGGAGCATTGCGATTTCGCTGAATCATTGGTTTTGCAAGGCCAACAACATTCATAAAAGCCTTGGCGGCCAGCTTCACATTACTTGAATCTTCTTGACTGTAGTTAAGTGCCGGAAATCCCTGTATCACGGCCAAACCGAGCTGATCACACCAGTAGTAGAATCGTCGAGAGGGAATAGTCGCATCAATGTAAAGCATATTGAAACCCAAGTCCTTGATCAATTGTAGTTCTGATTGCAGCGCCTCGTCACTGGGGGGAGTGTAGATGGTACAAGGCCAGTAATGCGCGTAATCCAAACCATTGAGAAAGGTATCATCGGCATTCACGCGAAAGCGCTTCACTCCTAGTGCATCGGGTTTGATCGAGAGCTCTCGCATTCCAAAGTAGGAACTCAAACTATCGACGACTGCTGACTCATGTAATAACTGCACCTGCAGATCATACAAATGTGGGGAATACGGAGACCAGGTGCGCAGCCCGTGCATAGGCAGGACTCCAGTTTCATTTCCCTTGACGACAACTTCACTTACGATCCGGACGCCAGATTTCACTGTCATGCGCAGATACTGACGCTCACCGATACCGGGACCGGTAGCCTTTACGCGAGCCACTTGTTCAAAAATGCGGGTATCGATTTGTATCTCTTCGATGTAGCGATCGGAATTGACAGGCTCCATCCATACAGCTCCCCAGATACCACTGCTAGCCTTCAAGCTACCATGGTCATTGCTCAAAGATTGGCGACCAACCAATTGAGAGGGATCTGCATCCGTAGGATCAGAAACCTGCACGTATAAGTCTACCTTAAGCATAGGTTTGAGATAATCCCCTATCGGGACAGTAAGCGGGGTAAAACCACCTGTATGAGTGGCAATTCGCTCCTCCCCGATCCAAAGCTCAAAGGCCCAATCCACTGCTTCAAAGTGCAATAGGACTTCTTTACCAGCCCAATCATCAGGCAGGCTAAGGCTGCGATGATACCAGAGTCGCTGTTTGGGTTTCAAGGCTTTAGCCACACCCGAGGCTGGACTTTCAATGGCAAAAGGCACCAGAATCTGTCCCTGCCATTCTGTAGGACGTGGTACATCTGCTTCCGTGATCGCATAATCCCAAAGGCCATTTAGGCTTTGCCACTGAGCTCTTTGCATCTGTGGTCGTGGATAGCTGCCTTGTCCTGCTTCAGCCGTAATAGATAAAGAGGCCTCGCTTGCATCAGGACAATCCTGCAATTGCCAGACCTGGGCAAAGCCATGCAAGCTGCCCAATAATACTCCAAAGAAAATCATTCCCCATTTCATGCCGTGAAGATACGGCAGACTGAGCAAAAACTATTTGGGTTTGTCGTTTCATGAAAAGGGCTAGTGCTGCGAGTCAAGGGGATTAGCCCGCCATCACCGGGCAATCGACTCCGCTCAGTGTCCGGAGGCGGCTCCGATTATGACAGTGTGCACTGACATAAAATTGATTGCAAAGGGGTTTTTGCTCAGTCTGACGGCAAGTGAAGCAGTTTTGATCCAGACTACAAGGAAAGTCCTTCTAATCAAAAAGCTGCAACTGCCCGCTGTACTGATTCTGTTCAAAATTCAAAAGCCACCGTTTGCGGTCCAAACCACCGGCATATCCGACTAGTTTACCATTTGAGCCAATCACCCGATGACAGGGCACAACGATGGCCAGTCTATTGCTGCCATTTGCTGTTCCTACAGCCCGAACCTTCTTGCTATCACCCAGCTTCAGAGCCAGGTCCAAATAAGAACAGGTCCGTCCAAAAGGGATGGTCAAAAGTGCTTCCCAGACGCTTTGCTGAAAGCTGGTGCCGGCTTGTTGCATCGGGAACGAAAAGACCCGAATGTTGCCTTCAAAGTAGGCCTTTAGCTCTTCGCAGGCAAGCTGTAGACTTCTGCAGCCTGAATCTGAGGCCTGCGCTTTCTCACAGAATGCGATCTTAGCAATCTGGCCCTTCTCTGAGATAATCTCTATCCAGCCTAAAGGACTCTTGATATAGGCCTTCTTTGTTACTCCAGTCATCATAATCTAGATTGCCCGATAGATAAACCTAAAGGTCAGGTTAATTCGTTCTCCAATGTTTTTCCTGGTCTTTGGCAATTGGTGATGCCAATAGGTCTGCGTACTGCCACTCATGAAAAGCAGACTGCCATGCTCCAGGAGTATCTTGTGCTTCAGGTTCTTGTCCTTCCGATGTCGAAAGTGAAAAACTCTCGGCTCACCCAAACTGATCGAAGCAATCGAAGGTTCCGGCCCTAGCTCTTTTTCATCATCACTGTGCCAGCCCATGCTATCTTGTCCTCCGCGGTAGAGATTTAGTAAAACGCTGTTGTATGCCGCCCCTGTGGACATTTCAGCCAACATTTTGAGCTCCATCAGCGTAGCTGACCAGGGCTGCGCCAACATCGTCAATCCGGAATAGCTATAATCGGCTTCTCCATACCAGGCGCTCAGCCTGGGTTGCAACAACATCTTCCCGAACAGCTTGATCTTGTCCTGATTCCACTTACATTCTCTTTTCAAGCATTGCAGATAGTGATCTGCTCCCTCGGAACTCAGAAAGTCCGGATCATAGGAAATGCTGGATTGTGGTAGCTCAAGTGCTTCTAACATCGTCGTTTAAATTAGAGCAGCCGGTAAAATTCCTTTAAATTGCGGCATCAATGAACCGAAACGTCTATGTACAGATACCTTTTGTTCTGCCTCTTTCTTTCTGCAATTACGGCCTGCAATGCACAGGATCGAGCTAAAGATAAACATAGTATGGGAGACCACGAATACACCAATGATCTAATCAATGAGACCAGTCCCTATCTCCTGCAACATGCCCACAATCCAGTAAACTGGAAGCCATGGAAGCCTGAAGTGTTGGCTCAGGCAAAGGAGGAAGACAAGCTGATCATTATCTCTGTGGGCTATGCAGCCTGCCATTGGTGTCATGTAATGGAACATGAGTCCTTTGAAGACAGTACCGTGGCCGCAGTTATGAACGAGCATTTTATACCCATCAAGGTAGATCGGGAAGAACGACCAGATGTCGATCAGATTTACATGGATGCCTGTCATCTGATGAATCAACAAGGAGGCTGGCCCCTAAATGCGATTGCATTGCCAGATGGACGCCCCATTTTTGCGGGCACCTACTACAAAAAGGACCAATGGCTGCAGATCCTCGATCACTACCAGAAGCAGTTTAAGAATGATCGCAGTACCGCTGAGGAGATGGCGAAGCAAGTGGTGAATGGTATCCGCAACATGGACAATGTGCCCAAAGTCGAGCCCGTCAGCAGCTATAGAATTGAGGATCTGGACAGAATCTTTAGAGGTTGGGAAAGCAGTATTGATTATCAAAAGGGTGGTAAGAAAGGAGCTCCTAAGTTTCCTATGCCCAACAACTACCTCTATTTGCTTCGCTACCAGCATATTGCCCCAAATGACGATGCGCTCAAGGCTGCCTTAATTACTTTGGACAATATGGCTGATGGGGGAATTTATGATCACGTCGGTGGAGGTTTTGCCAGATATTCCGTCGATGCAGACTGGCACGTGCCTCATTTTGAAAAAATGCTTTATGATAATGGACAGTTAGTCTCCCTATACTCAGAAGCCTATCAACTCACAGGAAAAGAACTATACAAGTCGGTCGTGGAGGAAACCCTGGGCTGGATCGCTCGTGAAATGACTTCTGATGAAGGAGGCTTCTACTCCTCTCTCGATGCCGATAGTGACGGAGAAGAAGGCAAATACTACGTGTTTACCAGAGAAGAGGTCGACAGCCTGCTTGGGGACAACAGCCAGCTGTTTTCTGAGACCTATGATATTATAGGGCGAGGAAACTGGGAGCATGAGAAAAATATCCTAAGAAAGAAAAAGGGATTCAGGCAAGTTGCCGAGCGCAATGAGATCCATGTCAATGATTTGAAAGAAATACTGCAAAAAGGTAAGAAAGCCCTTTATGCCCACAGAGAAACAAGAGTTAGACCCGGTCTGGATGACAAAGTACTCACTGGATGGAATGCCTTGATGCTCAAAGGATATGTAGACGCCTATCGCGTGTTTAACAATGACAGCTATCTGGAAGCAGCACTTAAGAATGGTCATTTCATTGCCAATAACATGATGCAAGAGGACGGTCGACTCAATCGTAATTACAAGAACGGTAGTTCCAACATCAATGCTTTCCTTGATGATTATGGCCTCACCATCGACGCATTTATTGCCCTCTACCAAGCTACTTTCGATGAACAGTGGCTCTTGAAAGCCAAGAGTCTGGGAGAATATGTGCTGGCACATTTTAAGGACGAGGATTCTGGCATGTTTTTCTATACTAGCGATCTGGATGATCCATTGCTAACGAGAAAGCTAGAATTATCTGACAATGTAATACCAGGCTCTAATAGCGTGATCGCCAAGGCTTTCTACGAATTAGGCTTATATTTCTATGATAATGAGTATCAGGATATCTCCAGGCAGATGCTCAGCAATATGGAGCAACAGCTTTATCGGCAGGGGCGATTCTTTACCAATTGGTCTTGGTTGATGACCTACTTTGTGAGGGAACCGCATGAAGTTGCCATAATTGGAGACAATTTTGAAGCATTGAGAAAGGAAATGGATCAAACCTATCTGCCCCATGTGCTGTTGTCCGGTGGAAGGGAAGAAGGGAGCTTGAAACTGTTGAAGAACAAGAAAATTGAAGGTCAGACGACTATATATGTCTGTCAACAAAAAGTTTGTAAATTCCCTGTTACAGATGTCGAGAAGGCATTGAAATTGATGAAAGAATAAGTATTAGACCATGACGCTACAACAACTATTTGACAGTGCCAGCCATCATCCGGATCTCTTGGTAGGATTCTTCGCCATGCTGCCGATAACAGCTGCTATTGCTGGAATTGGTGCCGGTGATGAGGGAGCAGAAAGCCCTTGGAAATATTTGTATTCCACTTTGGTATATGGTGCGGCGGTACCCGGCATGTTTGCTGTGGTGCTAGGGCTGTATATGATTATGGTGGAGCATCGAAGTATCATGCAATTCAATGTGCTGATATTCATTTTGCCGTTCCTCTCAATGGTCGCTACACTGCTACTGATTAATCGTAAAGTAGCCTTGCGCCATGTGCCAGGATTCTCCAAGTTGTCGGGACTTCTGATGATGGTAGCAGCCACTTTTGTGGTTATGCTGGTGATGCAGAAGATGCGCATTTTTGTGGTCTTCTTCGGAAGCATGAAGACTTTGGTCGGTTTGTTTATTGTTCTGCTGGCCTTATTTATGTTTGGCTATGGGAAGATGTTTGGAGGCGAAAAGAATCAGAGCCGCCCGAGCAGAAAGTACTGACAGCAAGCTGAAATAGAAAAAGAAATGGGACAGAAGCATGATTTATGCTTCTGTCCCATTTTTGTTTTTGGTCTAGTGCTAGTGCCCAGGGCACTAATGAAGAATCCTTGAAGGGCCGATGTCTACTATTTGCCAATCTTGACTTTGCCTCCTTTGGTACCAGTACTCTTGGTGGCTTTGCCATCCGTATCGTTTACATAGAGCTCATATTCTGCAATGCCTGGGTGGTCTTTTAGGGCATCCTTAAACTTCGCTTCCATGCCTTCATGGATATGGAAGGAGTACTTGTATATCTCCTGCGATTTGGATGCCTTGCCCAGGTTTCTAGCATCAAAATTGCCAAAATCCTTTTCTATCAGCTTTGGATTCACTCCCTTTTTCAGGGTAATCTCATAATATTTCATATGCTGCTCATGTCCTTCATGCTCATGAGAAGCGGATGTTTTGTTCTTGCTCGAGCTACAGGCCACGAATGTGCCAAGCACCAATACCAAGAGCCCCAACATCCATGTTGCATAGCTTGGTTTTCCTTTGTTGATCAATTTCATAATTGTATTTATCGTTTCTTATTTTTTCTTTTGCTTGGATTGTCTAGCAGCAGGCCCAGGCAAATCCCAATTCATCAGGATTATCCGGGCTAATGCACAGGTGTGCAACACCACTCTCTCCAAACATGTGGGGTAGATTAGTTTCGTAATCTACCTGAAATAGAAATTCCATTCTTGTGCCGGTTTGTCGATCGAATGGGTATTCCTGAGATTGCACCCAATATGGCCAGCCAAAGAGTTTATCGCCTTCGGCGGGTCTGCACCTTCCACTTTCTTCCAACATATCATAGACTTCATCCTCAAGGGGATGTTCAATATCTCCTTCGAAGAAATCCTCGTAACCTGGAAAGTCGTCTTGCGCTTGCCAAAGTTCGATTCGATTTTCAGGAAAGAGCTCCTCGATTCTTGGTTCTATCACTGCGGAGTCCTTGCTCCTTGCTCCTTGCTCCTTGCTCCTTGCTCAATTGCCCCTAAAGTTACGCTTTTGTGTGGACATGTGGATGCGTGAGGGATCGCAGCGGTATGAGCCGCCGGGGGAGCTGACTGAGGCATGCCTGATGGGGGCTCGAAGCGAAGGCGGAGAGACCTCAGCAGGCACAAGCCGAAGCAGCTCCCACAAGGTGAATAAGAGCGGAGAGCCCGGCCCGGAGTTGGCTGCTGTCCCAAGCCTTCTGTAGTGTCAACTTATAAGTTGACACTACAG
>JAHDDV010000432.1 GCA_020629205.1 Chitinophagales bacterium
TGCGGTGGAAACAATATACCGGATTGTACAGGAGCCTGCTATGGAGCAGGAACAGCACCAAGCTTTGATTTCTGCCCTGCAGACATCTACACTTGTACTGAAGTAGTCAGCTGGGAGATGCCAACGATTAGTGATGATTGTGGAGTAGCGATGATTGTCTCTGTGGTACCTCCATCTGGATCGATATTCGAAGCTGGCAGCACAGAAGTACTCATTACTGCCAGCGACGATTGGGGCAATGAGAGTGAATGTAGCTTCATGGTCACCTACAATGCGATTGACATCGAGTTTGTAAGCAGCGATTACAACGGCTATGGAATCAGTTGTGAAGGTGCAAGCGACGGAAGCCTTGAAGCAATCGTATCCGGCGGCCTTCCTGGCTACAGCTACCAATGGAGCAATGACAAAACCGATGATAACATCAGCCAACTCAATGCCGGCACCTATGGCCTAACAGTGGTAGACGACAGCGGTTGCAGTACCTCGGCCGAGATCAACTTAACAGCTACATCGCCGCTGCAATGTACTGCTTCAGCAAGTGGAGTACTATGCCCTGAAGCAGACGGTTCCTACGCGCAATTGGGAAGTATCAACCTAGACCTCTCTGGTGGAATCAGCACACTACCATACAGCACCCAACTGTACAATGGCAATACCTTGATCGGCAGCAATTCAGCAACATCTGGAAGCAATGAAAACCTCTACCAAGATCTTCCAATCGGAAGCTACTCACTACTGATCAGAGATGCCAATGACTGTACTTGCGAGCAATTCGTAGACATCGAATCCTCCACCTCACTTGTGATCGATTCCGGCCCGGGTAATATCTCCGAAGGAAGCAATGGCGGTGTTACTCCCTTCTACTACAACTATCACGAGATAAGCGTGAGCGGTGGCAGCGGTCTATACCAATTCGATTGGGATCGAACCGGCTATGTGCGATGGGAAATTGACGGAGGAAATGTCAATATCCTATATGCCGACAATGCGGAATGGTCAGTCACCATTACCGATACAAATGGCTGCTCTAGCGAGTACATCCTCAGCAATCTCGATGGTGATAATACAAGCGCAGTAGACGGCGACTATCTACTGGACATCGACGAGGCCATCATCACAGGCGTCACTGATTCTGCTCCAGGAGCAATTGACGTAACGGTTTCCGGCTGCGATGGTGGACCATACATTTACACTTGGGATGGTCCTGCAGATTGGACAATCACTTCCCCCGAGACAGAGGATCTCGCAGATATCCCCGGTGGTTGGTACACCCTCACTGTAAGTTGTGCAGATGGCAGCTACACACAGGGCTGGTATTGGGTCCCGTATTCAAGATCTACGGGTCGCCTCAAATCGGGAGATTTGACAGAAAGTGAGTTATCGATTCATCCGAACCCGATCACCCAAAGCTCGATTCTCGAATATGCACTGTCCGAAAGCGGTACGGCAAGTTTGCAGATCTTCAATGTAGAAGGCAAGTCCTTGATGCATTTATCATTAGGCCGGGCAGAAGCAAAACAATTCTATCAGATCGACATGGGAAGGTTGAGTGAGCAGTTGGGGGCTGGCCTGTATCAGATGCAGCTTTTACTCGATTCCGAAATTCATAGTTCAGGATCTTTTGTCCTGGTGGAGTAGAACGAAGCGGTTGATTTGTTTTGGAGCAAAGAGTCATTCACTCTAGCACCGCCCGTCCTGCTCTCCGCTAATATGTGAGCACTAGTGACTGACGACTGATAACTGATGACTGATGACTGATGACTGATGACTGATGATGAGCAGTAAAATTAGCGGATCACTTTGTACACAACTGGAACTAGCAGCATTAGCAAAGCCAGGGCCATCCATATATATTTACCCCCTTTTCCTGCTCTATTCGGCAAAACAAAATCAAAGCCAGGATTCTGATTGTGCAGGCAAACAAAACCTGCCCAGAAGAATGGGGAGGACTCCCGAAGGCTGCTCTCTTTTAGATAGGCTAATTTGGCTTTGTGTAAAGCGGAGCCGGGATCCAGACCATTGTTTATCTGCTCGTAAAACAAGCTAAACAACTTTGCTGTTGAGGCATCATTAACATTCCAAAGACTAGACACGAGATGCTTGCCGCCACTATAACTAAAGCCACGAGCCAGTGACATCGCACCTTCTCCGGCACGTAGTTTACCGATCCCTGATTTGCAAGCACTGAGCACTACTAGATCTGCGGAAAAATTCATAGCATATAGTTCAGGCAAGTACACCGCGGAATCGCTAAACTCAATTTTTGGCAGACCAGATTCAGACTGAGGCGAGGCATGTGTCGCCAAATGTAGTATCCCATAATCAGCAGAATGAGATTTGAAATTACTTGCACTAGCCTGCTGGGCGATCAGCATATTTGTTTCAGGCAGAAGCTCCGAGATTGCATTCAATTCCTTCCCGCTATGCGGTAATGGAGACAAACCTCTAGCCGAATCAGCAAAGAGCGGAGCAAACGCAATCGTGCCCTTTTTACTGCTTTCAGTATTCTCCGCAGATCGACATAACAGCGAGGCAGAAAAAGCGTAGCTCAGCTGTTGCTGCTTGATAAGGTATGGACTTTCTGCATCGACAACTTGTGTGGCACTATCGGTTAAGAGTGCTTCGAAAGGCAGAAAGCAGAGCTCCTTGTCTGGTACTATATAGACACGCTGCATGCCCTCTGGAATGAAGGTTTTGTAAATCTGCTCATATAAGCCATTGGCAAGTTTCACATACTCACGACTGTCATTGTGCAATCGCTTGCCACTTTCAGCAAAATTGCGAAGGAAGTCCTGCAAAGTAGTCCGAAGACCCATACTGTTCTCCACTCGAAAGCAGTTAGCCTCCTCTGCATCCACGTAGAGCACATAACAATTGCGTTCTCCAAAGTAGTACATTAGAGCACCTGTCTTGCGAGCCGCGCCCCGCAACCTTCCCTGCAGGTGATCAAGCGAAACTCGCTTCATTTGACTTTCTTCAAACAGGGGATCCGGATTTGCTCTATTGATGCTATCCAGGATCATCTTGAAGGACTCCTCCAGAGCTGCCAATCTGGCCTTAAGTGGCATATTCACCTCCTCATCAAGCTGCTCCGTCTCACTTCCGGCGATCGCCAATCTCAAAGACGCAATCTCGTCCCGAAGTTCCTGAGTTCGTTCTCTCAGTTTTGGTTCCTCCTGCAAACCTTGAAGTGCCTTATTCTCTTGAATACCTTGCGAAAGCACAGCTGCCTTATTGCCTTCCATCAGGTCAAAGAGCTTCTCCAGATGACCCTCTTCACCATACTGCTGATGCAATTGATAGTAAGTATCAATTGCCGCCTCCAGATCTTCCTGCTTGTATTCACTGATATAGTATTTTGCCTGATCCGAACTAAAAGATTCTTCCAGCTTTTGCTTCACAAGAAAAGAGAGTTCGAAACACTGCGCAGCCTGTCTTAAAAGTGCCGGATCTCCGGTTTCTTCATAGCGAGCACGAAGAAGCTGTCCCTTCTGGGATGCAGTCGTCATTGCCCAGGACTCCATCGGCACCTCCCCCGCCATGGGGTTTTTGCTGACATCTATTTCATCAAAATTTGGATAGACCTGGATCATGGCTCTTTGCACAAAGGACATTGCCGTCTCAATGTCTCCCATATCTCCATAGAAAACCGAAATATCATGCAACAACTTTGCAAACTCGCGATCCTTCCGCCCTTGATAGAATGTTTCCGCAATACTCAAGGCACGAAGAGATGCTTCTTTTGCTTCTTCCTGCTTACTATGTAGCATTCGAACGGATGCAAGGCTTTGCAAGGAAATGATCAATTCCTCTTCCCTTTCTACGGATTCGAAATACGAAATAGCTCGCAATAATCGGGGCTCTGCCAATTTTGTATCCTCAGCCATCTCGATCAGGACCGAGGCACCTAGTACGTTCAAGCGTGCAGAGTCTTTGGCAGAATCGCAGTATCTCAATCCCTTTCGATAGGTCTTCAAAGCCTTGGGCAAATCCTGTTGATAGTAGTAATACTCTAGCAAAGAACCATAGATAGAAACAGCATACCTACTGGTAGTATCTGCTTCTAATGCTGCCCGCAGGTAATACAGCTGCTTTTGGTAATTGAG
>JAHDDV010000433.1 GCA_020629205.1 Chitinophagales bacterium
CCATTATTATCCCAGGTCAGGAAGTAATGGATGGTATCGGTAAACAAAGTTCGTTCATCGCTAATCTGCCAGGTAGACACAGGAAATAGTCCAGTGTCCATGCTACCATCATTGCGATGTCCTACGAACTCCACATAGTCTTCGGCAAGATACAAGGGTACCTGCTCACCCTTTGCATAGATCTTGATTTTTTGCCATTGTGCCATATCGAATCCGGCTTCGTCCAATGTGCTGGACTCAATCCTGTAGACACCATCAGCGAAAACCGGAAATTTGTAATACTGTTGGTCGTAGCCGGATTCTGCAATCCAGTCGTTGTGAAATTGGGCTTGTAGATTGATTCCTACAAGCAGGCCAATCAATAGTGAAAGGGTGATTTTTCTCATGATTTGGGTGTTTAAGAATTATAATCAAGACCCAGCAAACAAACATTCCGCTGCACAAGCTTGATTTGAGGAAATTAAAATAACAAAAAAACTTAATTGCACCTCAGTAGCTGTACTTTGTTTATCTTGAAAAGTCCTTTATTGTCAATGGAAGCCTTCAAATCAAAATAATGTTTAAACAGCTTATTTTATTCATATGCTTGTCTGTCTTATTTTCACTTGCTGCACTAGCACAGGACAAGCGAAACGAAGCCAATCTGCTCATCGAAAGCGGATACAATAAGACAGAAGCAGGAGACATTTCTGGTGCTATCCTTGACCTCAGCAAGGCCATACAACTGGACCCGGTTAACCATATGGCATATGTTAATCGTGGCTATGCGCAGATGTTCAACAATCAGCTCTCAAGGGCGATTATGGACTACTCTAAAGCCATTGAGCTGGAGCCAAAAAGCGAAATTGCCCTTCGCCTTCGCGGTGCAGCCAACTATGAATTAGGAGCTTTGGATCAAGCAAAAAGGGACTACACAGCCATCATTGCCTTCGAGCCTCAGAATGCTACTGCCTATCGCCAGAGAGGAATCATCGAGCTGGATCAGGGAAACTTCCCTGCTGCATTGGCCGACTTTGAAAAAGCGGTGGAGTATAACGGTCGTGACGTGGTCGCTTTGATGCATCGTGGAATTGCTCATTCTGAGTTGGGTAATCTAGAAGCAGCCCTGTCGGATCTGAGTGCTGCTATCGCTCAAGACGAACGTTTGGATAATGCCTTCCACAATCGCGGCATTGTCAGAACAAGATTGGGGGACTTTGATGGAGCCATGAGCGACTTTAATCAAAGCCTTGCACTGAACCCCAAGAATCACCATGCCTACTACGGACGTGGAAATCAAAAACTCAAGGCCAGGGAATTTGCTTCCGCAGAAGCCGATTTCTCAAAAGCGATTGAACTGTCCCCTAATACGGCTATTCTGTACACCAGCCGAGCCCAGGCCCACAGCTCTCAAGGTAATTATAAGGCAGCAATAGAAGATTGCAATCAGGCGATCAGTTTGGACAAAAGCAATCCTGAAAACTACTATGAACGAGGCTATGCCTATGACCAATCGGGACAATATGCAGCGGCAGAAAAAGACTACACAAAAGCACTCACCCTCACGCCAATGAATATGGAACTGGCCTTCAATCGAGGCTCGGTGCGTATGTACCAACAAAAGTTCGACCTTGCGATCCTTGATTTCAACCGTGCCATCGAGCTAGACCCAAATGCAGCCAGACCTTATTATGGTAGGGGCTGCAGTATGGCAGGAATGGGAAATCACGAACAAGCCATCATCGAGTATAGCAAAGCCATTGAATTAGATCCCTATTTTATAGAAGCCATCTCTCTACGCGGTGTCTCGAAGAGCGATCTACAACAGTATGAGGCGGCTATCGTCGACTTTGATCAGGTAGTCAAACTCGATCCAAACAACAAGGAGGCGCTGTTTAGCCGAGGTATGCTTCGTGCCTATCTCGGAGAGAAAGCTGCTGGTTGCGCTGATCTGGAAAAGGCGAAGGCTCTTGGGGATGATCGGGCGGATCGGGCGATTTTGGATTATTGTCAGTAGATAGTGTGGGAGGATGGTGCCGCTGGTGAATGGTGCATAGATGTTCAAGGCGCAAAGATCAAGGTGCAAGGTGTTTTGTTTTTGTGGAGAGGCATTGCATGCGTCTAAATGGTGGGCAGGAGTGCATGGTGAATGGTGCCTTTGTTGATTGTTGATTGTTGATTGTTGATTTAAATGGTCAAAATTATCTACTATAAACAATCAACAGCATCGTCTACCGTAGCAAGGTGAGATTTTGCCTCAGCTGAGTGATCTCATCGAGTTGTGACTTAAGTGTAAAGCTGGCCTGCAGCAGGTACACTCCCATTTCCTGTGCTTCGCCCTTATAGGTTCCATCCCAAAGATCATCGACAGATTGACTCATAAAGACCTCTTCTCCCCATCGATTGTAAATCGACCACTGAATAGATTCTACGCCACGCACTTTGGGGCCAAAGTAATCATTCTTGCCATCGGCATTGGGACTGAAGGCAGTGGGAAAACGAAGTAGGCAATCAAGCTGTGCCTCTTCTGCTGGCACACATTCATTGCAAAGATTTAGTACAAATGTACCATTGATCACACCGGCGCAATCCGTACAGGATTGATTGAAAGCCAGATCATTGGGGTCCCAACATTCTCCGCATTCGTCGATTATTGCGGAACCGTTTATTGTGCCTTCACAATCCAGACAGGAAGTATTGAAAGATGGGTCAAGTGGACTTAGACATTCACCACAATCATCGATGATGGCTGGACCATTGGGGAGTCCAGCACAGTCCAAACAATCAACATCCGTCGGGTCATTAGGTAAGACACAATCCCCACAGTCGTTGATGAAAGCTTCGCCATTGGGGATTCCAAAGCAGTCTTGACAGGATTGATTGAATGCTGCACTATCCGGTTCATTGCAGTCGCCGCAATCATCAATTATCGCAGAGCCGTTCAAGACGCCTGCACAGTCGCAGGAAGCAAAATCAAGAATGAGCACTGCCAGGGGCAAGCAATCATCCTGTCCAGAAGGCGTATCGAGAATCGCATAGACATAGTACTGCCCACTGGGCTGATTCGCTGGATCGATGTTTATTGTTGCTGTTGTGTTTGAGCCAGCGAGGGCATCCTGTGACACCTCCCCTAGCAATACTCCTCCATTATAAGGATTTGCGGTCGGCATTTCAAAAGCCACAAACTGAATCCCAAAGTCCTGCTCCCCGTTTTCATCTTCAGTCATATTTAGCAGGCCCGTTGCAGAAAGGGAAAAGACTCCGCAATCCAAGCCATAGTTTGGACCGGGACTCATAGCTTCAATGAATGGGCAAGAATCATTAAAGATGTCCTCTGCCAAGGGGCAACTGATCCCGTCATTGTCAAAATTGGGTTCATTTGGACCGGTGATGACAGCAGCAGAAAGGGAAAGCAAATCAACTTTGGAGATACTACCAGAAACATTGCAAACGCCAAAGAATTCACCGGTGACATCTATCCAAACACTTCCAAATCCAGACCCACAATTCTCTGCCGGAGGACTGAGTGGTAGTACAGTTACATCTCCAGTACTTGCGTCGATGCTGGCAGCCCAGGTGCCGTCGTAAGATAAAGAATAGAATAAGCCATCGACCGGATTATAGGCGATGTCATTGAGTGATGAAGTGGGATAGTCGAGATTTACAACAGATTCCAAAAGCACATTCTCTACATCAACAATAAAAAGCAATTCATCATCGATGATGTGCAGTCTTCCGTTCAAATCAAAGTCTCCTTTCCAGGAATTTACCGCCTGCATGCCTTCGATAGTTCCCAGATTACAGAAGATGCCATTGGCATCAATGCGCACCAGTTGATCGTCGAAAGTATTGGCCTCAGAGGCCAGAGATCCCGTACCATACATGAAGTTGTCGAGCACATTGTAGCCGGCGCTGTTGACAGAGGAATAGAGCTCTTCGTATGTTGGACCGACCGGCACAAGCTCGAGTTCGCTCTCCATTTGTACGTACACCTGCAGTTGCGCAAAAGCCAATTGATAGAATCGAGTATTGCAAAAGAAAGGGCTTGGCTCATCGCATTCCTGAGCGGCACAGCAAAGGGAAAGAATCATCA
>JAHDDV010000434.1 GCA_020629205.1 Chitinophagales bacterium
TGGTGGCTGCAGAAGATTGCTGTAATCAAAACCGAATCTATCATTATGACAATGGTGTAGACAGCTACTTCTACGTTGATCCTGCCTATGGCGTTGCTGGTTGCGATGATGCATTGGCACCAACGGTTTACGATTGTGAAGGGAATGTGGTTTGTCTCGGCGGCCCGGGAGCTAATTGCTATGGTGATCTCGATCTCGAAAACTATAGCGGTAGCCTAATCTACGATTGCTTCTCCCATGGCCCGATTCTCTTTGAGAATACACCAAATCTCCTGGCATTCGCTCCAGTAGAAGGTTTTACTGATTTGAGAACTGCAGTAGTGGTCACAAGCACTGCGAATGAGCAAATTGAGATGCAGTTGGAAGTATCCGCTGAGCCAAATCCTTCAAATGGTAACTTCAGGATCCTCTCAGATACTCAGGAAGAGATTCAAGTAGCCATCTGGGACATTCAGGGACGATCGATCCTTCAGCAAATAATGATCGGAGGACAATTGCAGTTAGAACTGCAGGATGTTAGCCCAGGTATTTATCTGGCACAACTCTCAGACGGACTTAGTACAAAGACGATCAAATTGATCATTGAATAGACTATTGGGCAGTAGTATTTTATATGTAAAGGCACCCTCGCTACAGAGGGTGCCTTTTTTTTGTGCCGATCGGAAGGCAAATTGCTTCCGAGTTGCAGAATTTGTATTTTACTGCTTCGTACGAAAATGCTATTCCATTTGTATCACAAAAGCAAAACAATGAGATACCTGCAACTTTCACTGATCGCCTTGTTCCTGGCGACTTTTTCGATGCTCACCTTTACCGGCTGTAGCAAGGATGATGACGATGATGATGACAACCAGCAACAGCAACAAAATCAAGATGGGGTCATGCAATTCTCCCCTTCTGAGACCTTTCAGGATGATCTGCAAACTGCTTTGATCACGATGGAGAATGGAACTGTGATTGAGTTGGCTGCCGGTACCTACAACTTTGACTCCTCAATTAGCATCAAAGACAAAAACAATATTACCATCCGTGGGGCTGGTCAAGATGAAACCATTCTCGATTTCTCTGGCCAGCAGGCAGGAGCTGAAGGGATACTTGGAGAAAACCTGGACATGTTCCTTATGCATGATCTGACTGTTAGAGATGCGATTGGAGATAACATCAAAATTCAGGATTCAGATGGAATCACCTTCATGGACATGGCCTCGGTCTATACAGGACCTGCTGATGAAACAAACGGTGCCTACGCCCTATACCCGGTTACCTCAACACACGTACTAATTGACAATGTCTACATTCGCGGCGCATCTGATGCTGGGATCTATGTAGGACAATCCGACAAGGTAATTGTCCGTAACAGTCTTTGTGAAGAAAATGTTGCTGGAATCGAAGTAGAAAACTGTACAGATGCTGAGGTAGTAGGAAACACCTGTAGAAACAACACAGGTGGTATCCTGGTCTTCAGTTTACCTGGTCTTCCAGTCATTAAGAACGGCTTGCGTACCAGAGTTTACGACAATAAACTTCACAACAACAACCACCGAAACTTTGCTCCTCCAGGCAATATGGTGGAGGCAGTTCCTCCAGGATGCGGGATCATGTGTCTGGCTAACAGCTCTATTGAGGTCTTCAACAATGAGATTCATGACAATGCTGTCATGGGTGTAGGAATTGTATCCTTTACAACCCTTGTTGCCCTGGCTGGCGAAAATCTCAACGATGAGGATTACAAGCCCTACTGCAAAGACATCTACATCCATGACAATGACTTCCGAAAAGACGTTCCTTATCAAGAAGATATGAACCAAATTGGTGGAATTCTAACAGGTGCCTATGGCTATCCAAATCCAGAAGACATGCCACATATTATCTGGGACAGTCAGGTTGATCCTGATCTGGCACCAGGAGAAAAGCAGTTCTGTATTCAGGAAGATCCCGATGTAACATTCGGTGCCTCTGATATCACTAACTTCTTCCAAAATAAAAATGACGATATCACACCTTTCCTTTGTGAAGGAACGGTCCTCGCACCAGTTACAGTAAATGCACCTCTTCCAGAGTAGCATAAACATAATGCCATTACTTTATGCGTCTGACTTCCAACACAGTACTGTGCCTGGTGGTCTTGTTAACGGTAGGCCTTGGGCTGGCGAATTGTTCTGATGACAAGGAGCCACTAAAGCCTACCGTTCAACTTTTCCACCTTCCTTACGAAAATCTAACTGACTACGATTTCTTCGAAGGAGACCTCAAGGATATGAATCCAAGCGAAGGGGTATTGCCCTATGATCTGGCAACACCTCTCTTTTCCGATTACGCGCAGAAGGCTAGATTTATCTACATGCCTCCGGATCAGAGTGCCAACTATCAAGAAGAAGAAATTTTCGATTTTCCCGTGGGAACGGTGATCATTAAGACCTTCTACTTCGAAGATGATCTTAGCAATATTGGAGCTGGAAAACGGGTATTGGAAACAAGACTGCTTGTTAAATTTTCAGATGGTTGGGAGCCTTTCAGCTATCTATGGAACGAAGAGCAGACGGAAGCCAGCTTCTCGGTGATTGGTGACAATGTAGCTGTTTCCTGGATTCACTACGATGGTTCGGAGAGAAGTACCAACTACCTGATACCCAATAAGAACGACTGCAAGGGCTGCCACAATATCAGCTCGGAACTATTCCCCATTGGGCCTACAGCTCGCAGCCTGAATAAAGACTTCGACTATCCGGAAGGTCGAATGAATCAGATCACTAAATGGGTGGAAATGGGCTATCTGAGAAATGCCCCTGATCCGGCACAAGCAACGAGAGCTGCCCTCTGGCAAGACGAGTCCGAAGACCTCGACCTTCGTGCAAGAAGCTATCTTGATACCAATTGCGCACACTGCCACAGAGCAGAGGGGCCAGCCAAGAATAGCGGTCTCTTCCTTCGTTTTACAGAAACGGATCCTGCCAAATTTGGCATATGCAAATCCCCTGTAGCGGCAGGTAGTGGTTCAGGAGGCTTTGAATACAATATCCTCCCTGGCAAGCCGGATAGTTCTATCATGATTTACCGAATGAACTCCTCTGTTATCGACATTGCCATGCCGGAATTAGCCCGTTCCGTAATTCATACCGAAGGAGTAGAGCTAATCACCCAATGGATTGCTAGCATGGAAGAAGGTGCTTGTGATTAACACTTTGCACTGGCCCTGTCTTTCTACAGCAATATGGAAGCCATTCCCGCCTTGTAATCCGGACGCATATTGCCAATACGGTGACCGCAACCCTCCAGGACTTGCAGCTCAGCTCGAGGAGCAATCTCCTTGAGCCGGAGGGAATGACGATGTGGAATCAATCGATCCTTTGATCCATGAAAAATGTGAATGGGACATTTCACGGCTAGAATGTTCTCCTCCGTATGCATCTTAAAGCGGATCAAGGCCGATGGAATGACCGGTACCTTCTCTCTAACAAGCCTGTCAAGACTGGAATATGGACAGTTTAGAATCAGTCTTGCTGGCTCATTCTTCCCGGCAATTTGCGTCGCCACGCCTGTTCCCATTGAAGTGCCGCACAAGATGATGTCCTCCTCTGAATATCGCTCTTTCAAATAGTCATAGGCGAGCTGAGCATCCGCTAATATCTGTTCTTCACTCTCAATCTTGCCGCCGCTCTTTCCATAACTTCGGTAATCCTGAAACAATACGTCATAGCCATTCATGGTAAACAAGCCGGCCCGGTTTCCCCATTCGCGTACCGTGCCTCCATTGCCATGATAGTATAATACTACCCCTTTTGAATCTTCGGCAGGAAAGAAAACATGATGAATATTAGTACCGTCCTGTGCAGTCAGATTGACCTCCTCAAAGGCCCTGGGAAATCTAAACTGATAGTCAGCCTCTAACTGGTAAGGACGAAACAAAATCATATGCTGGGCATAATACAATACGGCCAGCGAACTCAAGTATACCAGAAGCAAGCCCCCAGCTACTTTGATTAACTTCTTGAGCATCAACAAAGAATTTTATTGACACGAAAATGCATCATTTCCTGATGCAAACAAATTGAAATTAGGAAC
>JAHDDV010000038.1 GCA_020629205.1 Chitinophagales bacterium
CCATCAGCCAGGCCTCAGTCGCCCTACCCGGCGGCTCGTTCCGCTTCGGTCACTCATGCGGGGGGGTGGGGAATACCAATCAATCATCCCCCTCACTATCAAATACTGCGCGAGCCCATAAGTAACCATGATCCAGATATCCGCCAAAGGGATTGGCTGTTTGAACTTGTTGATGGCAATCATAGAGTCGCTGATCAGGAAGAGCAAAGCGCCAGCAAAGACCAGTTGATAGCTAAGTGTTGATACCCGTCCTTTTCGATTGTAAGCAGTCAAGGCCATTCCCAGGATGCTCAGGGCATAGAAAATCACGGGAATTTTCATGTCTGCCAAACCTGACCAAAGCACAAAGATCAAGCAAAGCCCGTAGAGTACAAAGGGTAGTGCTTTCAAGGGATTCTGCGTGATCGGCCCGGGCTTGCTATCTGCCGCTTGACTAAAGAGAGCGATATAGAACAGATGCGCTACTAGAAAGGAGGCCAGTCCGGCGATAAAGAAATTTGCACCCGAAAACATTAAAAAGCTATCGCCCGCACAGGAGAAAATCAGCGATACGACCAGCAACCAGAAGAGTCCCGTTCGCTGTTTGACTTGACTGAGCAGGATCAGAATCAAGGCAGGCATCAACAGTGGTTTGGCCAACAACTCGAGGGACTCCAGGACCGGAGTCAGCCTCGAAAGAAGCACAAGTATCAACAAAAGGAAGTAGAGAATGCTTAATGCCTTCATGTTGCATTGCTACTGTAGGCGACCGAAAACTGATGGCGATATTGTAAAAACCAAAGCAAGGATATCACCATCAGTGCTGAGGCAATGCCTCCCAAAACCCACATGGGCAACAGGAATGGCAAAATACAAGCCAGTACTACGAGACGGGCGATCTCCAAATAGAGTACCCAACGTTTGGATTCGAAGATACCGCCGAGATTGACTAATGAGAGAATGACCAGAGAAATGATCAGCAGTTTGAGTTCATTCCCCAGAAGACTGCTTTGCATCAAAAACAGGGTCGCACCCAACATGACCACAGTGTACTGTAGTAGTATATAGTAGTTGAGTCCCATTGGAATTTCCGTGTCATACTTTCTGAAGCTGGCTACGCTCACCTCACTTGCCGTCAACGGACCACCAAGCTCGGCTGGCCTCCAGCCCGGAGGCTTGATCAGCATCTTGATCTTGTCCGACCACTTGCTGGCCAAACCGAGTTCTCCATATAGCCAGACCCAGTAGTCGAGATTCAACCACAGCGGATTCCAGCTTTTGGGCTGAGTGGTAATTCCGTAGACTACTGGCTCTTCTTCCTTGGCGAAGGTGCCAAACATGCGATCGAAGATGATCAGCGTGCCACCATGATTCTTATCGATGTATTGTGGATTCACCGCATGGTGAACCCGATGATGCGATGGGGTATTGAAAATGTACTCCAAGGGAGCCGGCAGTTTATCTATGGCCTTAGTATGGATCCAAAACTGATACAGGGTCTGCAGAGAGCTGATGGACACAAAGAGCAATGGATCAAAACCCATTACTGCCAATGGCAGATAAAATACCCAGCTAAAGGCAGATTGAACCCAGCTCTGTCGCAATGCAACTGTCAGGTTATATTCTTCACTTTGATGATGAACTACATGGGAGCCCCATAGAAAACTAATCTCGTGGGCAAGCCGATGAAACCAGTAGTAAAAGAAATCCACGCCGATAAACAAGGCCACCCAGGTAAGGGCCGAATCTGGCATATCGTACAATCGATGGTTGTGATACAGATACGTGTAGCCCAGGAGAATGACCGTCTTAAGTAAGACCCCAATCACCTGCTGACCTAATCCACAGCTAAGGTTGGTAATGGCATCATTAAATCGATAGTGCTCTGTCCTTCTTAGCCGGTCGAAAATGATCTCCAAAGCGATCAGTAAAAAGAATACCGGAAATGCGAGAATGATATAACTCATGTTCTAAGTGATTCCTTCAAATTTCAAAGATTCCTGTCAGCATCGCTAGCCAAGGCACGTTTGCTATATCAGTTACCTGATCAAAGTTACATTGCCATGACGCATCTCTTCTTCACCATCCAGCAATTTAACGTAGGCAATATACACATAGACACCTAGTTCTTGTGCTTCTCCTTTGTAGCTACCGTCCCAACCTTCACCAATCACCGAGCTCTCAAACAACAATTCGCCCCAACGATTGTAAAGCAATAATTGTGCTGATTCGATATTGCTACCAATGACTTTGAAAACATCATTGACTCCATCTCCATTAGGAGAAAAAGCATTCGGAATTAGGACAAAGGGTCGCGGCTCCGGTAAGATGGTAATTGACTGAGCAAAACTGCTGGCGCAGATATCTTCTGAAATATAAACCACCTCGTAAACTCCTGCAAGTGAATTTTCCAAATCTATGACTCCGCTGACAGGATCTATCTCAAGGCCAGCTACAGACCCATAGCTACCGCCACTAACCTGCGCAATGACCGGTGCTGGGTCGGTATCAATATTTTGTGTATAAGTCAAGGTTCCGTAATCAAACATAAAGTCTTCGGAAACTTCACCGTACTCCAGGCTAACTTCTAAGCTGTTGAAACTCGGGCAGGCTTCGTTCCCGACATAAACCGCGTAGTAGTTTCCAGCAATTGTAGGCACAAAAGAAGGCCCCGCCCCCACCTGCTCGTCCTCATCATTGAACCACCGAATTTCCAGGCCAGCCATTTCCTCCACCTCAAAAGCTTCCATGTTTATTGCATCGCAACTGTACAGCGACGAAGGACCTACCTCCGGAGCGTCCGGTCGATCACAAGGACAAGTAATCACATACTCGCCCACCAACTCACAAGCCGGAGAAGCGCCCTGCACAGCGATCAAAACGCTCATAGCTACATCTTCGTCTCCCTCTGATAAATCGGAAGGCAAGATGGATTCATCACCAAAAGTAGCCCCGCCGTCCAGCGAATATTGAATACTCAGCGAACCTACTGAGCAGGAGTCATTCACAACAAAACTGCACTCGGGTGCAGTAAGTCCAAACCACTCTGCGCGCGGAATCGGATAGATCTCGACGGATACCGTTCCGGCATCTATCGACAGATTAGGGTCATCCACACAATTGACTTCTAAAGAAAAGCTCAATAGCTCGGGTTCACAAGTCAGACCACTGTGCTCAATAATTTGATTGACATCCGTAATTTGATCACCTGCTTCATCGTACCATGCAAACACACTGGCTGCTGGCAAATCGGTCTCCACCTGAGCGGCAAAGAAGGAAAGATCCAAGGACGCGCTGTCGCAAAGTATCAGCATCGGATCCAACAGATCTCCTACTATCATACTGGGGCAAATCTGACCACAATCCAATTCAATGCTTACCGAGGCCGTCTCCGGACATTCGACACTATTGTTGGTAATCACAAACTCCACGGCACCGGTACTACCCTCTTCCGCCTCATAGACAAATCCATCGCCGGTGGAAGAGTCACTGGTCCAGACAGCTGTATTATTTGCGCAATCCTGACTCAACTCTATAGTACAATCAGTAGAGATCACACTATAGGTCAAAGTCCCAATTACCTCAACAGACAGGCTCCCTTCGCCGAGGATATTTCCATCACCAAGGCATAATATCTCATAGGAAAAATCGAAAGTCTGGCTACATCCAATCGGCCCTGATGGCATATAGCTAAGATCAAAATAATCCGAATTCTCCCCACCGGGCAAAATCCAATTAATGAGCGCCTGTGTACTGTCGCTCAGTTCTGCAAGCAAGGATATAGGCTCACCTTCACAAAAAGCATCAGCTGCAGCTGCTACATCGATAAGTACAGGACAATCGTTTGGACAATCGTAAGTAGCGTCAAAAGTGTAGCTTGAACAAGCTGTTGGCGCCGAAGGCACGGCTACTGCAATATCCAAATTACCACTGCTTCCAGGAGCGGCTGTATAGTCATCCGAACCTTCCTGGCCATCCGCATCAGACCAGGAAATCACATAGTCTGGACAGTCTGATTCTATGGCTACAGAGCAACCAGTTTCATTGATATTGAGCATGACCTCAGGATATACGCTCACTGTTACCCATCCAGCTGAAATCAGACTTCCGTCGCCGCTACATAAGACCTCGTATTGCATCAGATAGTCATCCGGGCAGTCTGTATCTACTTGTACAGTTTGACTGATCTGTGGACCTTGACTAATGCTACCATCTGGACTGATCCAGGTTATCACTCCTAAATTTTCGTCATCCAATTCTATAGTATAAATAGCTTGATCGCCATTGCAGTAAGCATCAGCATCGCTATCGGCTCCAATGAAGACAGGACACTCGGCAGCACAATCGTAGCTTGCCAAAAAGACCTCGGTGTCACATCCATCAGTACCCACCGGATGACTTGCCGTGAAGCTTACAGCTCCTTGTTCTGCACTGCCAGCGGTATAAGAAGAACCAGTTCCGCTTTCCTCACTGGTTTCCCAAGTCACGACATAATCGGGACAATCTCCCAGGAACAAAGCACTGCAACCGCCATTGACTACCACTCCATCAATGGGTGGATAGACGGTCACAATAAAGTTTTCTGTTCCCAAAATACTGCCGTCAGCGATACAGCTTACCTCGGCCGAAATGACAATCTCCTCACTGCAACCACTTGCACTGCTAAACACATCCGACCAGCCAAAAGTATCGACCGTGTTGCCATTGATCGTCCAGATCACCGTTGCCAGACTTTCATCTGAGACATTGGCAAATCCTGCGATGGTTTCGCCATCACATATCTCCTGCACATCCAAATCAATAGAAAACAGTGTGGGACAATCTTGCGCGCAATCATAGTCGACAATAATGGCAAAATCTGAACAACTTGAAGGTGCACCAGCATTATCTACCGTGAAGATTACCTGACCAAATTCTCCGGGCTGAAAGTCGGCGCTGAAGCCACTACCTCCCGTTGAGCCATCCGACCAGCTTGCTGTGTATTCAGGACAATCCTGGCTGATATTCACTGTGCAGGCATCGCTTACCTCTATTTCTGCAGCTACGTCCCCATAGACTGTCACAATAAATGTATCATCAACAAGTGTAGAGCCATCCGCCAGACAGGTAATCAGGCAAGTAATAGACTGCTGTTCTTGACAGCCGGATATCGAGTTAAAGACCAATGTTGTATTTGGATCTGTGAAACTACCACTAGCCGTCGTCCAAAGCACTTCAAGACCAGTCATGTCATCTGCATTCACTAGAAAATTCAATGCTTCCCCATCACAAACAACATTGCTGTTGACTCCGTAGTCAAGCACGTTGGGACAGTTTGCTGCGCAGCTGTAGGGCTCATTATAAACGAAGTCTTCCAAACAAGGAAGAGCCGCCACAGGCTGGGCAGGTTGAGTCACCGTCCAGGTTACGGTGCCTGATGTTCCTTCAGCAGCTGAATATATATTTCCGATGTCACTGGCATTGCCATCATCCCAGGATGCCTGCATGCCATCACACAAATTGCTGATAGCCATGATACAGGTTCCCATATCATACTCTGCTTGCCAATCTGCCACCAGAACAGCAGTGGCAGTCTCAGAAAAGATCAACGATCCATCATCCGCACAAATCACCTCCACGGACAAATCATATTCCGTGGTACAATCTACTGCTGCAGGATTATAAGAAAGGCTGGCTCCAGTTCCGATCGCCGTCCCATCGAGATACCAATTGATCTGGGTACTTGGGTCTACCGATACGGAGCCCACAAAGGCATCCCCATCGCAAATCACTTGCAAGGATTCCAGATCATAATCATCTACACTTGGACAGGCACATCCTGCCATGCTGACCTCGAGGTCGACATTGGAGACACAACCGTTAGCCTCTTCCACAAGTTGCACCATAAAATCTCCCACTGTTCCTGCTTCGACTGTCCACATAAAAGAATCACCGGTGAGACTGACCATTGCTTCCGTTCCATCAAAATCGATATAGGTAATCTGATACAAGGGACTTCCTCCGGAAACTTCCAGCAATATCTGTGAAGGTGGATCACCTGGACAAAGCGCATTGGAGCCTACAAGATTTATGCTTGCGGTGGCCGATTCCAAAATCGACATTTGCACACTCTGCCCACAATCCCCGCCAAGGGTAACCGTAAAATCTCCAGCTCCACTAGCCATCAAATTGATCACACCTGTCAAGGGGTCAATCACTCCAGGGCTGGAAATACTGAATGGCTGATCTGGCGAAGGACCATCCAGCAGAGGCAAATCTGAAAACAAATCATTATCACAATACAAACTCGATGGATAAGAGAATCCGCTATTGTTTTGTACCATTAGCGTGCTGCTCATCGTTCCGCTACAAAAGCCGGTATCGGGATATGGGGTTGTGGTATAGCTGATGGTATATTCACCAGCTGGGGCTCCGTTCAAACTAAATTCGCCAGTCATAGGATCAACACTTGCAGCATTGACGGGACTGGCTATTGCATAAGTACCACCGAGAGCAGTACCGGGCGGAAGAACGGGGCTACTACTTTCGCCAGCGCAAATTGCCGCTGGCGAATAACTAAAGGCTGCCGTGGGAGTCGGACTTGCATTGACCGAAAAACTGGTTTCATATAAACATCCTGAGGGACTGGTATAGCCTACCGTGTAGGACCCTTCCATTAGGCCGACACCAAAGATCGTCCCGGTAGCCAGATTTACATTAGCGGTTGGATTTACTTCGTAGTTTCCCCCTGAGGTTTGATTTTCACCAGCAACAATCGTTAGATTTTCATAAGTCGCCACTCCATCTTCAAAATAGCTTACGCAGGTAGATTCCGGAAGCTCAAAGTAGGCATCCTCGACTGTATAGTTTAACACTTCTGTAAAGAGGCCACAACCTCCGTCCGTGATTTCGGCTGTAAAAGACACTGGACCAGAAGCAGCACCATATGGAATGTTCAGTGTTGGTGGAAGAGTCGTTGGATCGGTCAGATAGAAAACCAAATCCGGTGGATTACTAGACCAAACAATGTTATACGTACCCATCAGAGGTTCGTAGATATTGATGTCCGGTTGAAAATCGCCCCCCGTGCAAATGGTTTCCCCAGAATTAGCGACGACAAAAACGGGGCAACATTGTATGCTCAAGTCATAAACAAGCGGCGCAAAGGAGCAGCCCTCTGACTCATGCGATCCTGTCTCCGAATCTGTGTAAAACTGCAATTGAAACGTCAAATCCTCCAGACAAGCGGGTCCTTCTGGGGCTGCAGTCGCCGTAAAGCAAAAGGTCTCCCCATCTATCGAACTATCCCCCCAATTGTCTCCCGGATCATTGGGCAAACTCGGCGGCATATCTGCCCCTGTAGTCTCCGACTCTACGAACCAGCCCGGCTGATTGATCGTTACAGCTGAAACTCCAGTACCTATCACTCCAAAGGTATTCCAGGTCCAATCACATCCTCCACCACAACTAATACCTGGATCAGCTCCCTGGGCAAATCCCTGCCAACCCGGTCCAAGCACCGGGACGATTCCATGCAGCCAATTGCCTCCAATATTCTCATAGGAATTGGCGGTAAAACATACATCGAACACCGTAGCCGGAGGATAATAGCCTAGCTCGTTGACAGGGTTGTTAGCGGTAACAGAAAAAATGCCGCACAATGAAGCAAAATCACAATCTGCATCTGCGCATACCTCCTGTGCCTCAAGCACATAGCTATATGAGAGTGCAAAAAGCAAGAACACTAAGGCATATACTTTTCTCAGGGGACGACAGGTTTTGGAAGGTTTGTGCTAAGATAAGACCCTTTCCTAAAATAGAGGCCAAAAGTCGGGCAAACGTACACTCTACGAAGCAAGTATTCACCTAGCTTCAGGTCTGCTGCTTGACCTTATCCGATATTCTAATGCTGCCTGAACAAAGTGTGTGAGCAGAGTCATCCCATAATCCTTGTGTTTGGAGTTTAGACTACTTCTGCTGCAATACGGGCAAATGCAGGTGAGAAATAGCCGTGATAGAAGAGGAAAGCCCGGTGCTATGCAGCGCCTGAGTCGCTGTGCTAGGACTGGCTCGACGATAGGAGAGACAGTGCTAGCACAGCAGCGAAGCCGCTGCATAGTGCCGGGCTTGGAACGGATAGCGCGCAGTAGTCAGCGCGACCTAATGCAGCTGTGCTCCTGATAAATTTCTAGTTTTTAGTGTCTAGTGCTGGTATTTATCTGACTAGGGTAACATTTCCCTTGGTATCAAACTCTTCTCCTGTAGCAAGGATCATTTTTGCATAGTAAACATAGGTGCCTAGCTGTGCGGCCTCTCCTTTATAGGTACCGTCCCATCCTATAGAAACATCCGTTGTAGTATACATCAGGACGCCCCAGCGATCGTAAACATTGAGCTCACCAGACAAGACGGCGGGATTGGCTATGATTCGGAAGCTATCATTCATTCCGTCGCCATTAGGCGAGAAGGCATTGGCCACATTGACGATCACATCTGTTTGCACAATTACGGTGACTTGATCTGTATCTACACAGCCGGCGGTATCCGTTGCTGTGACCGTATAGACAGTGGTCTCTTGTGGAGCGGCGGAAGGATTTGCACAGTCCGTGCAAGTCAAGCCTGTATCGGGTGACCAGCTAAGACTGTAGTCTGTATTCGAGCTGTAAACTTCTGCATTGAGATCGATGGCGGAGCCGATGAAAACGGTACCGCCACCACTAGCTTCGACCGTCAATTCTGACACTTCGATATTTAGCATCGCCTGGGCCTGACAGCCTGCCTCATCGAGGGCTAGAGAAACGCTATAAATCCCCGGTGTATCCCATGACAATTCTTGCGTAGATAACTGATTGAGATCACCGGAGATAAGACTTGCCCCGTCTGTGTTCCAGGTGATATTGGCGTCTGCAGTGGCAGTTCCTGATGGCTCTACAGAAACTACATCGCCAATGCAAATACTAGTAGGAGCAGTAAGACTAGCAGTAGGAATCTCAATAACCGAGATCGTGAAATCCGGGCTGCTTGCAGGACAGTCTCCGGCAAAACTATATTGGATGTCGTAAGTACCTGCTGGGAGTAGAGATAAATCCAAGGCCCCGGTAATTGGGTCAATAGCCAGATCGTCTGTAATCGTGAAGCTACCGCCTGTCTCGGCAATACTTTCTGGAAGCACAATGCCTTCATCGCTGCAATAGGTATTGCTAGCGTAGCTGAAGTTCGGGTCAGGCTGTGGCAATGTTATCAGTTCTATCGGCAGGCTATTGAGGCCAGGACATTCATCGAGGGCGCTGTAAGCCTGTACGTAGTAAACTCCTGCAAGATCCGGCGAGTAGCTCGCAGCAATGGCCAGCGTATCCGAGCCCGCCGCATCAGAAGACCAGATAAAGGTGTCGCCTGTTTCTTGAACATTGAGGCTAGGAATGGCAGCGCCTTCACAATAGCTTTGATCCGTACCAATTGGATCTGCGGCTGGCACACATGCGGGACAATCTACTATGATATCTACGACCACAGTTCCAGGACATTCCGGAGGACGGTTGGGATCTGAGTCGGTGATGGTGAAGCTGAGGATACCGGATTCGCCTTGTTCAAATTGGGCCGAATCTGCAGCACCTGTACTTCCATCATTTGGGCCATTGGAACTTACGGTATGCGTGATCTCATAGTCGCAATCACTGGAGATGGAGGCGGTGCAAGAGCCTGCCACTTCAGTATATTGAAGCGCTGGATAGATCCAAACGGTATGGGTGTAAGCCAAATTGATGTAGACATCTGGTGTGTTTGTATCGCCATCATCATCGCAGGGGATCACTGCATTGAGCACTAGTTCTTCGGGATCGCAGCCATTGCCTGTGGGAGGATATAGGGCCAGATCAGCATCATTGAATAGACCGATAGGATTTTGTAGATCACTGATGTCGGTATACCATTCGATGGCCGCTTGATTGTCATTGAACAAAGCCGGTGCTGCTAGTGCGATAGCTGTTTCATCGCAAACATACTCTTCAAAATCGGGATCTTCCGTACTTGGACAATCAAGGGCAGGACAATTGAAGCTGAGTTCGAAGTCTTCGCTATTGCAACCAGTAGGTGCGTTAACATCACTTTGTTGTATTGTGAAATTGACCGTGCCTGCATCTCCGGCATTTAGGATAATTTGGGCATTGTTTCCAGTCTGCCCATCCAGTGTACCTCCGCTGATTGTGTAATTGATATCATAAGTGCAATCGCTTGTGATCAGTACTTCGCAGGCTTCGGTACCGGTTTCGAAAATGATGTCTGGATAGATATTGATGCTATGGGTATAAGCGAGACTTATGTACTCATCTGCAGTGTTTTGATCACCATCTGTATCGCATCCAATATAAGCAAAGAGCTGTATGGTTATGGGATCACAGCCATTGCCATCATAGCTGATAGCTGTGCCTTCGGTGTAGGGCTCAGCTGGATTCTGTGGATCCGTTATGACTTGAAACCATTCTACTGTATTGCCATTGTCGTCATTTATGTTTAGTGCTGGTAAGGTAGCTGCCTCACCATCGCAAATGGCTTCTGCTCCCGATAGATCATCCGTAGTTGGACACAACACCGCGGGGCAATCAATCGCCGTTTCGAAGGAAGCTGAATTGCAGCTTTGCGGCCAATTTGCATCGTTGCTGCTGAGGGTGAAAGTGACGGAGCCGGATTCTCCGAGCGTGGTGGCTTCCACTTCATTTCCAGAGCCTGTACTGACACTTCCGTTATCGTATTCCCAGCTCACCTCAAAGTCGCAGTCTTGATTTAGTTGTGCAATGCAGCCTCCCGGAGTGACGGTCGCCTGTATCTCAGGGTAGATAAATGCTGTATGCATTACCTCTAGATCCACCCAGATGGTTACGCCTGTGGGTGTTTGACATTGCATCAAAGCAAATACCTGTATTGGTAGAGCATTACATCCATCGCCGGCAGTGGGATAATCCAAAGGCACTGACCAATCAATCGGACCTTGTGGATCCATTATATCACTAATGTCGGCAAACCATTGTATGGGCAATGTATTGTCATCAATGATGTTCAATGAAGGCTCAGCTGGTATAGCTCCAGCGCATAGATGGTCTTCCGTATCAGGGCTATCAGAGGAAGGACAGGGTACGACGATGTCATCACAATCTACTGCTATGATGATGGTCTGGTCGTTGCAGTCATCCGGACGGTTGGGATCGTCATCACTAACTGTGAAGATGACATTGCCAGATTCGCCGTCTGTGACCGTTACTTCTGTCCCTACACCTGCTGGCGTGTCTCCATCGGTTAGCACATTATAGTTTACGGTATAGCCACAATCCCCAGAGATGGCAGCAGTGCAATCTCCTCCGGTGACTTGTTGTAAAACGAGATCCGGGTAAACGGTAACGGTGATGGAGCCAGCCGGAATCAGTGAGTCGTCATCACCACCATCGAATCCATCCCCATCGAGATCGCATTGCAAGAAGGCGTAGACTTCTTGTTGCACAACCTGACAGTCATCGGCACTTTCAATGCTGCCAGGGACAAACTCCGTTTGCCCTAGTGCATCGATGGCGTAGAAGGTGTTGATTTGTATTGGATCCTCGGGTGCTTCGTAGACAAGACCTGTTACTGCATCGCTAAGCTCTGTCAGATCTTGTGTACAAAAGAACTGTTCGCCAGCAACAAAACTGGTCACGGATGGGCAGTCGCCACAATCTATGATGGCCGAGAAGGTATTGGTATTACAATCGGCCGGAGCTGTGTTATTACTTACCGTCCAGTTAACTGTCCCAGATTGGCCTGCCTCGCCAGTGTAATCAAAGCCGGTTCCGGTGTTTTGGCCGTCGTCCCATGTGGCTGTATAGCCAGCACAATCTTCACTCAGACTCAAGGCACAATCAAGGTAACTTATTGCTCCACTGAT
The DNA here is from genome assembly GCA_020629205.1 of Chitinophagales bacterium. Lineage (GTDB taxonomy): Bacteria > Bacteroidota > Bacteroidia > Chitinophagales > UBA2359 > JAHDDV01. Next base: position 11,870 of record JAHDDV010000038.1, read on the forward strand.
TGGCGCAAAAACAGTTATTTCGAAGCTTTCTGTAGCTACGATAGAATTATCTGCAAGACAAGTGAGGACATATGAAATCGTGAATGTTTCCTGGCAATCCGTTGCCTCTAAAGGGAGGTTTGCTAATAGGTAGCCAGTGCTTGTCGTTCCATCTGGAAGGGTCCAGGTTAGTTCTCCCAGTGCTTCATCTGAGACATTCACCTGAAAGCTCACTTGCCCGTCTTGGCATTGCACTGGCTCTGGAGCATCTACACTCACTAATTCCGGACAATTGGCCTGACAATCGTAGGCCACCGAGTAAGTGGCGGAGGCACATTCAGCTGGTGCGTCCTGCGTGATAGTGAAGTCAACTGTTCCATCGGTGCCTTGGACCGCGTTGTATACGAATCCAGAACCGCTATCTGTGCCATCATCCCAGGTGCTATTGAATTCCTGACAATCGGCGCTGACGGAAGCAATGCACCCTCCAGCTGTCTCTGATGTAATGATCTCCGGATAAACTGTGAAGGAAAGTTCGCCTTCAGATACCAGCGTTTGGGAGGCATCCATACAACTGATTATGTAGCCAATTGTTTGTGTTTCAGCACAGGATAAACCTGCAGGAAGGCTTGCTTCAAAGCTGGTTGAAAATGTATTGGCTGTGCTTCCATCTGGAAGGGTCCAAACTATGCTCGCCTGACTTTGATCGCTGACTTCAGCAGACAAGTCTATTTGAGATCCATTGCATACCTGATCCACAGAAATATCTGCTGAGAGGAAGCTTGGACAGTCTTCTGGACAATCAAGGTTGGCCTGAAAAACCTCAGTGGCACAGTCAGCCGGTGCAATGGGGTTGGTGACTGTGAAATCGATCGTTCCGGATTCTCCCGGAAGTACATTGTCAGAGATAGGCCCTACTCCACTGAGTCCCGTACTTGTGACCCATGAAATTTCATACTCGACACAATCTTGACTGACGCTGGCGAAGCAGTCAGACTCCGAAACTGTTGCCGTGATTGCTGGGAACACATTTAGTTGTAGTTCTCCGGATGCTATCAGGCTGTTGTCTTCAGCGCAGCTGAGCGTGTAGCTAATTGTTTGTTGATCTGCACATGATTCAGTGGTCGTAGCCTGATAGCTTATTGCCGTTCCCACATCCATACTTCCATCCGGTAAGGTCCATTCGAATATGCCTAGCTCAGGACTAGTCACCCCGGCGGTCAGAATGACTTCTGTGCCGTTGCAAACTTCGCTCAGGGAAATACTGGCATCCGAAAAGCCCGGGCAATTTGCCTGACAATCGTAGCTAGCTGTCGCGGTGGCAAAGCTACAGTCGTCGGGAGCATTTGCTGCAGCGAAGTCATTCTGGAGGGTGAAAGTGACTGAGCCTGCTGTGTTAGTTGCCGCTTCATAATTGGGGCTTTCTCCTTGTATGGTTCCATCATCCCAGGAAATAGAAAACTCATCACAATCAATCTCTGGAATAGCAGTTAGGCCACAGCTTCCATCTTCTACACTGAGGCTCAATTCTGGAAAGATGGTGACAATCAACTCTCCTGAGGCCAGCACATTTTGGTCATCATTGCAAACTAGTTCATAGGCATAAGCGACCTGCTCGGTGCAGCCCGAAGCCGATACCGGGAATACCGGTATGGTATATCCTTCTTCAGTCGTTCCGTCTGGATGTGTCCAAGTAACTGTTCCCAAATCTTCATCGACTACATCTACGACCAGATCGGTGGATTCGCCGGGGCACAGTTCGGGTACAAATGCCAATGCCCCTTGGTATTGTGGACATTCTGCGGCACAATCAAAAGTAGTATTGAGGGTCGTGCTCCCACAAGCAAGATCCGGTGCGCTCATATTTGAAATAGTGAATTCAATAGAACCCGCTGTTCCCGAACTGGCATTATAGACATTTCCATTGCCTTGATCAGTCGTTAGGTCATCGAATACTATGTCATACGTAACTTCCAGATCAAAACAGATGGGCACGCTTAGGCTAATGGCACAGGCGGTACCGGATAGCTCCGCATTGAAGTCCGGATAAACATTGAATTGTAAAACACCGGTTGCTACTATGGATTGATCACCAATACAAAACACCTCATAGCTAATTTCCTGCCCTTCTGAGCAACCTGTTTGGGAGCTTACCAGATAGCTACTGTTAAAGGCGGTATCTGTGCTACCATCTGGGAATGTCCACACAATTTCAGCCAGATCACTATCATCGACCTCGACTGCCACCGCTATTGTTTCTCCTTCGCAGACTTCGGTGAGATCGATGGAATCAGAAACAAAAATCGGGCATTCACTTGGGCAATCATATGTGAGTATGGTCTCTGTTTGATTACAAGCTGCAGGAGCTGTGGGGTTTTCTATGGTGAAAGCGACCGTGCCGGCTGTACCCTCTACTGCTGCATATTCTACTCCTGTCCCGGACTCGCCCAGGTCATCCACCCAATCTACCACATATGCTTCACAATCTAGTCCAATTATAGCCAGACACTCGTCTTCGGTTTCGACTACAAAGCCCGGCACAGGAAAAACTGTATACTCGAAGGTTTGATCGGTGATAATTGACTGATCGTCCAGACAAATGATTAGAAGTTCAATAGTTTGAGTTTCAGGGCAGGCCAAAGCAGTGGTCGGGGTGTATTCAACTATCAGGTCACTGGAGGTCATACCGTCAGGCAAAGCCCAGGTAATTGCTGCCAGCGAAACATTGTCTAAATCTGCCGTCAGTTCAAGTGTCTCACCTAGACAAATGGCAGTCTGGCTGATATCGGCTCCCGTGAAGGCCGGACAAACCGCATCGCAATCATAGCTGGCATCAAAAGAAGCGGTAGCACAGCTCAATGAGACATCAGCATCTGGGTTCGTAATAGTAAAGTTAACAGTACCTTGGGTTGCTGTTTCGGCATTGTAGGTCGAGCCGATACCAGTCTCTGTGCCATCATCCCAAGTGATCTCAAATTCGGGACAAGCGGCCGTCAGGCTGGCAACACAGTCGCCATTTACCGGCTCTGCGTTTGCAGGAGCATGAACCAAAACTTCTACATCGCCCGCGATTGTATTTTCATCATTTTCGTTGCAAGTGATTAGGTAGCTCGCGTTTAAAGTGTTGCTGCATCCACCATCAAGACTTACTTCGTAATCTGTCACCTGCCATTGATCTGAGTTGGATCCATCAGGCAAAGTCCACTCGATCGTGGCCAGATCTGGATCCGAAACTTCAACAGAGAATGCCACTGTGCCTAGATCACATACAGCTGTTTCGCTGACGGTGGCTTCTAGCAAAGAGGGACAGTTCGCTTCACAAATAAGAGGCAGCGTGATTTCAAAAATGCCACAAGAAGAACCGGAATCAAAATCTGGATTGATCACCGTAAAAGTTACTTCGCTCTCCGTATTCGGCTGTGCCGTATAGCTATTGCCTGCTCCAAATTCCGAGTCCGTTTCCCAGGAAATTTCGAACTCAGGGCAATTTGCGTCGATAGAAATGGTGCATGCAGCTCCGTCCGGTTCCACCGCAATATCCGGGTATAAGTTTACTGGTACAATCCCAGTCGAAATCACATTTCCATCATCCAGGCAGATCACTTCATAAGCAATTTCGATGGTTTGAAAGCATGCTTCAATATCTCCTAGTACTTCACTAAAACTAAAATCAGTAGATAAAACCGAGTCATCAGCTACAAGTGTCCATTCAATGGAAGCCTTGTCTGGCTCATTAACATCCAGACTGAGCTCCACCGCTGTTCCCAAACAGAGATCGGTTGCTCCATCGACCTCAGTTGCTACTGTGGGACAATCCGCTTCACAATTATAAGCAAGCGTGAATGTTTCTGCGCTCAGACAATCAGGTGTATCTTCATGGGTCACCGTAAAGGTTACATTTCCAGCTGTTGCAGTGGTAGCATTGTAATTGAACCCATCTCCTGATTGCCCTTCCTGATCTACCCAAGAGGAGCTAAATTCCGGACATTCCATGCTGATTTGGGCGAGGCAATTGCCTTCTGCTTGGGTTTCTGCGGATATGGGAACGTAGACGGTCAAGCTCAGCGTCCCTTCCCCAATTAGCGAACCATCATCATCGCAGGTAATGGAGTATTGAATCTCCTGTTCTTCTTCACATCCGCTTTGGCTTTGCAGGCTGATCTGATTAAAGAAAAGATCTGAAGTACTGCCGTCAGGGTAGGTCCAAAGTATTGTAGCGCCTTCTTCATTATCGACGATTGCTTCAACTTCGAATTCCTGACCATCGCAAACCTCTGTTGCATCAATGAGCACATCGTCTAACACTGGACAGGCTTCCGCACAATCATAATTCCCTGTGACAAAAACCGGAAGACAAGCAGCAGCCCCAAAGATGTCTGCGTAGCCTATCTCAAAAATCACTTCTCCACTTGACCCTGGAAGAGCAGTAAAGCTAGCCCCTCCTCCTGACTCGACATCGCTGGTATACACAAAGTTGTAAGTTTCCGGGCAATCATCCGTCAGGGTCACTTCGCATTCTCCTTGTTCTTCGATCACGGGCTCGGTTAATGGCATATAAACCACGACGTCAATACTTCCAGCTGGCACATAACTGTCGTCAGGACCACCGTCAAAGCCATCGCCCAACTGATCACAACGAAGGAAAGCTTGCAAATTTAGGGTCGCTGGGTTGCATGGGTCGCTTGAAGAGAAACTTCCAGGAACGTAGGGGATATCGCCAATGGCTGGCGTTGTTGTTTCAAACCAGTCCACTCCATCCACGTTATCATCATTTAGATCAAGACCAATTGCCGTTGGGTCCACAAGAAGACCGGTACCTCCCCCTAAGTCGAGATCGAGGTCTATATCATTGTCACAGAAAAACTGCGCACCACTGGCCTCTGTATCTGCCTCCGGACAGCTGCAATTGAGCACTTCGACAAAGACCTCAGTAGGCTCACTGGGGCAGCCATTCAATATTTCAGCTACCCAAAAGGAAATTGGGCTACTTGTAGGTATACTTAGATCAATAAAAGGCTCTCCGAGGTCAAGACTGGCACCTACTCCAATTTCAAATGCGGGGTCTAAGGTACCGGGAAAATCACTGTACCAAAACAATTGGCTACTACCATTACTGGCGGCAGCTGTCAACTGGACCGGGGCAAAAGCGCAGTCGGGCTCAGGAGATTCAGCAGTCGGAGCCGGAGGCGTGGAAGTCAGTTCGACATCAAAGGCTACTGAATCAAAACATTGGCCGGACACGCTTTCGGAAAGTACCCAATAGGTACCACTATCTGTCACTGTGAGGTCAGCCCCTGTGATCTCGACTCCTGAGCTTGCTGGATCATCCGTCCAGTAGCTCAAGGTGATTTCGGCAGGGTCTACCATGGCAGCATCTTCGGGAACAAAGTCGCTCAGCAAATATTCATCACAAGACGCAGCTGCTTCGGTAGGAGCCACGAGATCAGGCTCTGGAAAGAAGTCAATCAGGAAATCTTCGCAGTCTGCACAGATAACACCTCCCGGATTGAAATTGGCGGCCTGAGCAGAGTAGGTCCCACCTGCAAGATCACTCAAATCGGCTAGTGGCAGGCCACTACATCCTGCTCCTGCATAGAAGTCGAAGGAAGCCGCTGCAATGGCACTTCCAGTTAACTCGATGCCACTTGCATCGTAGGATACGCCGCAACCAGTAATATCTTCAATCGGATCGAGATCTGGTGATGGGTAGACCTGAACATCAAAGGGAATACTTGAGTACTCACAGCTACCGTCGTAAGTGGTTATGTAAACAATCATATGGTTGCCGACCCCTGCAATAAAGGGGTCAAACACTGCATTACCAGCTCCATCGTTTCCGGATACTCCTGGGCCGACAAACTCGGCTGTAATCACCGCAGGCGGGGGAGCCGTCATCGAGATACAGGAAGAACCAGTCCAAGTGTCTCCCGCTACAGATTCGCTGTATCCTGAGTTGTTGTCTGTCACCGTAAATTGGCCCACAACCTGAGTTGTACTTCCTGGAGTTGGCGTACAGGTGTCTTGTCCATTTGAGTCTATGATGCAAAATTCAAAAGGTGCGTCAGCTGCATCATATGGCCCAGCTTGGATACTGACAAAGTTTCCAGCTTGTGCGCCTGTAAATCCACCAGAGTCAAGCAAGCCTCCACTAGCATCCGAAACTTCCCAAGTCGTTTGGGTTGGCAAGCCGTCCAAGGTAAACTCCATGGTAAAATAAGCTGAAGGATCGGCAGTCCCTGGTAAGGGATTGCCTGATATCGGAATGAGGTTTTCTTCTGCTGCCAGACCAACACAATAGCCTGCATCTAATCCCGAAAAGGTCGGATTCTCATCCGGAGAAGGGTAGGAATAGATTCCGGAGAAGCTTTGCGTACATCCATTGGCATCCGATATCTCAATCGACCAGGAGTCGCCATCAGCCAGACCATCTATCAAGATAGATTCACCACTACCTGCCACACCACTCTCCAATGTTCCCAATCCAGTGTTGCTGATACTGTAAGTGCCACCAAAAAACTCAGGAAAACCGCCTTCAATTTCTAAACTCACTCCAAAGCAATTTAGAAGTGGGACAACAGAAATTGTATTCAGAAAAGTAACTTGAATGGGAGCACCCTCATCCCAGCAGTCATCATTGTTGTTGTCAACAGCCCAGCCCCCCGTATTGGTATCAGGAGTGAAAGGCACTATCCAAACGGTGTTGTTTACAATACCGGCGGAAAAGCAATTGATCAGGATGTCGATCACCGATCTACCATCATTGACAATTTCGTAACTGTCACCGGTCCAAGCAACGCCAACAAATGCCGGGTCTGAAATGATACTTCCCGAAGGCGCTGCATTCGCAAAAGTATAGTACAATCCGTCCGCCACAGCTGATGCACCTGGTGCAGGAACATAGTCACCCTGAGTCGCCAAATCCAGGATATCATCGAAGCAGACTACAAATGGGCCCTGTGCGTTCACTCCGCTTCCCGGTTGTGCGACACCATCTACCAAATGTGTGACCTCTATGTTTCCTACATCCGCCTCACAACTTGAATCATCACAGTAATCTGAAGCATCCAAATTCAGTAATACAGAGGCCGTGCAACCTGCATCATCTGTGAAAGTAACATCCACTGTACCTCCATCTGGAATATCAAATACTGCTGGAAGGCCAGGGTTCCCGGTAGTGGTTTCGCTGGCCGTACCATCCCCATTATTGGAAACGGTAAATCCAGCTCCATTCACCAGACCATCCCCTCCGGCAATCGCAAAACCAACAGCCAGCGTTCCTGCTGTTGGATCTATACAACGAACTTCATAAGTCAATTCAATCTCCGGCACAAAGTACACTTCAATCGCTTCGCCAATCTGTACACAACTTGGATCAAAGCTCAAGGCTGCACAGTCGGAGAGTGTGATGGGCGCAACATAGTAGGTCGCTCCATTTGCCAATGTGGGTAAATCGGGGTTCTCTCCCAGCACTCCCGTATAAACCCCAACATAATTTGCATCATCTGTCAGGTCATCATCATTGGGTGCAGATCCAGTAGGCTCTGTATGGACCCCGAGCGGATCATCTGCCAACCATAAGCCCCAGGCAAGACAGGGATCAGGCCCGGGAGGTGGAATAAAGCCAGTATTGCTCAAGCTCTCAAAGTCCGGCTGACCGTTATTGTCATTGTCATAACAGAGGGTGATTGGACCACTGGTGTTTAGCGTGCCGACATCCACTTGGCACAACTCAGGGAAACTGCCTCCAAACTGTCCGGGCGGAGTATTTGTATCCGGGCAATTCCCACTTTCATGCTCCGCAGAAGACCAAAAAGAGGGATAAGCATCCAATGTCAAGGTCAGACCCGGAAAACACTCTTGATTGACCCCAGCTACTTCTACAAAGGGACTGGCGGATTGCCACTGCACAAAGGAGCCACCAAATCCTATACTGCCCGCAGCGTTACCGTCAGTACCGGCAATGGAAGCTGGACTAAAGCCGGTGACAGTCGCTCCCGTTATTGAAATACGAAGAGAAGAGGTACTCCCAAAAGACCCACCTGGACAATTGTCTCCTCCTACACAAATTTCGAAAGATGCCTCCCAGATCCCACTACCCGGTGGGTTTTCGATAATCGACTCCAAACTTGCATTGGAGCAGTCGCACGAAGCCTGGACAATGCTCGAAATCATCAGTGCTATAAAACAAGAGATTGCGATCTGGAACAGCTGCTTATTCATACTGCCGGCTTATAGGTATGGTAAATAGGAAAAGCTCCCATTCTTAAAAGTACCTAATTGCCTGCAAAACGATGTCTGAGCTTAAGCAATTCAAATGATTAGGTCGCAAACAACTCCAGAGAGCAGCCTATTTCACAAAAAAGCCACTGCTGCCTAACGTAACAGGGTCACATTCCCTCGGGCTTCTCTTTGCTCGCCATTGGGCAAAATAATTTGTCCATAGTAAACATAAACGCCCATCGGCAATTGCTCCCCTTGGAAACTTCCATCCCAGCTTTGATCGAGGTCTCTGGTCGAGAAAAGTTGCTTTCCCCATCGATCATAAACGGCCCATTCTCCCTGGCTTTCGTTGTTGCTGATGAAACGAAAAACATCGTTGATGCCATCGCCATTGGGAGAGAAAGCATTGGGAATGTTTAGTCGTGGTTGATCCACGATAATGGCTATTTCTTCTGAGCGTTGGCAGCCCTGCTCATTTTCTACTGTCAGCATATAGGTGGTACTCTCGCTCGGAGCAGCAGTTGGATTCGGACAATCGCTGCAGTTGAGGCCAGTGTCTGGCCACCATTGATAGCTTACCGGAGAATCAGAAATCACGGTACTCTCCAGTGAAGTCATTTCTCCTACAAATATAGTTGCGGCTGCTGTCACGCTTAGATCAAGATCGCTCACCAAGACTTCGGCCTCTACTTCCTCTACACAAGCGGCGTCCTCAATGACTAGTCGCAGATTGTAAGTGCCTGCACTATCATAGCTCAGGGCCAAGCCCTGCCATTCCTCCAATGATCCGGCACTTATTTCCGCTCCTTCTACAAACCAGGTGGCCAGGGCATCATTTGAGGCCGAAGTAATCACTTCAATTTCAAACACCTCCCCCAAACAGACCGACTCTGGTAAAGCAATTTCCAGCTGCGGATTTGCTGCAATGCTAATCTCTTGATTAATAGTCTCCCCACAGGATCCTTGATTGGCATAAGTAATGGTATAGGTACCAGCTTCAGCCAGTGCAAGATCAAAACTCCCACTAACAGGATCGATGACAAGGCCATTGCTGGCAGAAAATTCACCTCCTGTACTGCCTAAAAGCTCAGGGCTAGCCATACCCAGTCCTTGACAATAGCTCTGCTCTAAGTCGAAGTTGGCCGTCTGCAATGGCTCTTCGACTAGGGCAAAAGAAAGGACATTTTCGGAAGGACAATTATCTAATGCCGAGAATGCTTGTACGAAGTACGTGCCCGCTGAAGGCGCCGAGAAGGTCGTTCCAATCTGCAGTGTATCTGATAGCTGTGCATCAGAAGACCAGATATAAACATCCCCTGTTTCCGGCAATTCAATACCAGGGATCGGGGCGCCTTCACAGTAGCTGTGATCATCAATCAGGGGATCGATGGGTGGAATGCAAGCCGGACAAGCAAGGTCGAGGCTGACTTCGAAAATGGCACAAGCGGTAGGATGATCAGCATCATTTGCAGTCACTTCGATAATGATGCTGCCTGTTTCGTTTTCGTTGAAGATAATCGGTTCTGAAGATTGTAGTCCATCATTTGCCCCATCTGAAACTGCGCTGAAGCTGAGGGTATAATCACAATCTGTATTCACGATTACCGTACAAGCCGATGATTGTTCGGAGAACTGCAATTCTGGATACACTTTGATACTGTGCATCAAGGCCAGATCAATCCATTCATAGCTACCGTTTGCATCTGTATCGCAGCGCGTATATGCATGTAAAATTGTGGTACTTGCTTCACATGAGGATGCATCATGCAACATTGCTGCGTTCCAGTCAAAAAGATCACTAGGATTTGTGGGATCAGAATTGTCGCGAAACCACTGCACAGGTTCGCTGTTATCATCAATCAAATTCACTGCCACAGGTGTGGGGCTCTCCCCATCACAGAGTATCTGTTCTGAGGGATCATCATTGGTCATAGGACATACTATGTCTGGACAAGTCAAGCTTGCTGTCATTTCCAATGTGCTGCATCCTTCAGGACGATTTTCATTGGTGTCTGAAACAGTCACTACTATGCTACCTTGCTCTCCAGGTAAGATATCAATGGCTTGGCCTGTGCCTTCGGTCAGCGTTCCTGATGAATCCAGTATGAAGCTAATTTCATAGTCACAATTCTGATCAACATTTGCTGAACAGTCTTGCACATTAATGCTTGCTTGAATTTCAGGGTATACATAGAGCATAAGGTTCCCCGCAGCTATCCAGGTATCATCAGCACCACCATCAAAGCCGTCGCCATTTAGATCACATTGCAGAAAGCAATAGAGCTCTTGTTCTACTACCGTACAGTCATCGCTTGCCGAAATGCTTCCTGAGGTAAAGGGCTGATCGCCTGCACTATCAAGGGTGTAAATTACACTTAAATTCGAGCCTGCTGCCGGACTCGAATAGGCCAGACCCGTAGCTGCGTCAGAGAGATCGCTTGCATCCAAAGAACAAAAGTGTTGCGCTCCCGCAGCTGGACTTATCACCACTGGACAGTCAGCGCTGCAATTGTAAGACGTACTGAATTCCTGACCGTAACAATCAAGCGAGGGTGGTGCTTCCGGATTTTCAATAGTATTGGTGATGGTTCCTACCGCGCCTTCCATGGCTTCATAGTCAAAACTCAATCCTACATTGCCTTCTGAATCCTGCCAAAAGGAAGTGAAATCCGGACAGTCTTGACTGAAGCTCACGCCACATTCGGTTTGTTCTACCGTGCTGGTGATAATGGGGTGAACATAAATCGGAATGTTACCCAGCGTAATAAAATCTCCATTACCTGCACAATAAACCTCATAGTGTACGATGACTAAGTCTGTACAGGTAGTACTGTTTAGCTCCATGCTGAAGTTGAAATCAGTAGAGAGAATCTCTGTTTCTCCCAGGAAAGACCATTGTATTTCCGCTAAGGAAAAAGGATCTGCATTTTCGGTATCTAATGCCGATACAAAATTGACCAGGTCCCCATCGCATACATCTTGTCCATCGCTACTGGCATACAGTAAATTCGGACATTCAATACTACAATCAAAAGGAACTATAAAATACTCCACATCTCCACACTCGCCCAATGCTCCCGGTGTAGTTTGGGAGACTGCAAATATGACTTCTCCCACTTGATCTTCAGGTGCTGTATAGCTAAATCCAATTCCAGCATCATCAATCGTCCCATCATTATCAATGTCGGCTTCCCAGCTAGCAAAAAATTCTTCGCATTGCTGTGAAACGACAGCCATGCAAGCCCCTTCTTGAACCAATTCCGCATGTACATCAGCATACACAGTAACCGGTATACTTCCGCTGGAAATTAACTGACCATCTTCAGCACACAAGACTTCGTATCCATATTCAAGTATCTGCACACATTTGGGATCCGAGCTTACATTAACAGCTACATTGATCGTAAACTGTTGTTGTCCGGCCGGAAAGGCATCCCCATCCGGCCCCGTCCAATAAATGTTGGCGGCAACTGGGTCAGTGGTATCTACAAACAAATCCACCGTTTGCCCATCACACAAAGCAGGTACAGAAGAGCCAGCATCAGTAACTTCAGGACATTGTGCCCGTAAGCAGAGCACAGACAGCATAAATGCCATTGTCAAAAGGAACTGCCGGCCAGGCAGAGGGGTAATCTCTTTCATTTCATTATTCAATCAATTGTGCAAAGGGGCTAGCTGACCTGTATTAAAGGGGTAAAAAACGTCTAAGCATAACCTCTCTGTCCTGCAATTATTTGCAAGCCGTAATAAAGACGCCAATAAGTTAAAAAAGTCATTGATGCTCTGTGGCTGGCAATGCTACAAAGGCGACTTGCTGGTGGGCAATATCTGCGACAAGTATTATTAGATTGGTGGCGTAAAGTTACAAATTTTATTTGGAGCACATGGGCGCAGCGTCGCGCACCTACCTACGGGTGCTCCGCTAATACTCGGCACCCTGCTAGCTGTTCATGCACGGACCAGTGCGTCTCTCCGCTGCGCTACGAGCCACCCTGGCTCCGGCATTCACCACGCTATCAGCGCACCTCGTTCCGCTGCGCCCCCGGCTATGCATCACCGACCGTCGATCGCGGTAAGATTTTTTCCCTGGGATGCCAATAATCCAGGGTAGTGTATTGAAGCGGAACGAGTCGCCAGGGGACGGGGCGTGTTTGGAAAGTTCGTGAACTTTCTCTACCTGGGGGATGGGGTATGAGGGCAAATGCGTAAAGGATAGGAGCGGAACGAGCCGCCGGGGATAGCGTGTGAGGCGTGCTGTATGGGGGCTGTGAGGAACGAGCAGACCACAGACAGCACATAGCCGAACCGCTAGCCACAAGGTGAGTATTAGCGGATAGCCTGGCCCGAAGAGACTGGAATAGGGGCCTTAGCCCCTATGGAAGGAACGGAGGGATACGCCCTAGTG
>JAHDDV010000435.1 GCA_020629205.1 Chitinophagales bacterium
CAACAGGCTGTGCAACGAACAGCTAGCCGGGTGCCGAGTGAGAGTGGAGCACGGGCAGACCCTTGCCACGGCTGAATGCACTTGTGCTCCAAAAAAAAAGAAAAACAAAGGGTCCTAAAACAGGAAAACGGCAACAAATTCACACTTTCATTATCGCTAATGTAGGTGGGAATCTGCGCCGTTTACTTGCTTAAGCAATTTGCATTAGAGTTCGTAGTCCTTTCGCTCTCCTTCTGCGTAGATTTGCACCTTCGCGGGAGCTTCGTAAACATAGAGGTCAACTCTTTGCTCGTATGGTTGGCTGTAGTCCAGACCGTAGCCCGCTTGACCAGGAGTCATAAATATTGCATAGCGATACACGTCATCGACGTAGTAATATGCGTAGAATGAGCCCTGCATACACCAAGCTGCCAAGTACTGCTCTCTGATTTCAAAACTAATTGGTTCTGAGTTGTTCTTTCCAGTCGTAGACACTTCCATGTCTTTAGGCTGGATTCGGAAAGTTTGTACATCTTCTCCTAGATTTTGAACAACTACTTTGATCAGAACACCATCAGGAATGCTAGGTGGCGCAGCATTGCCGGCCAAAGTAGTTCCTGCTGAATGCTCAGCTTGTACTTGTTCATATTCTGGAATCAGTACATAGTCTGAAGGAACATAGCTATCTAGCTCTGCCTGACTTCTTGCACCGATTTTAAGGACAACATCATTGGCTCCATCGATATCTGAAACAGAAACGTGCTTCACAAATGGATATGCTTCAAATGGGTCATCTGGTAAGACGAGAATCTGGGTCTCTTGCGACTTTTGGCAGCCAAAGAATAGCAGTGCCATCGCAACGAACAAAAATGATAAACGAGTTTTCATAGGTCTGCTTTAATGAGTGAATAAAAATCATTTCAACATAGCCGCCATGAAAGTGATTGTAAGTACCCCGACACCAAAGTAAATTAATTTCGGCGTTAATACAAATATTAAATTCAGCCTTGTACAAACTTAACATTTCTGCATCAGGCACTTAGGCTTTGTTAGCGTGGATGAATTATAAAGTATGATACTATTCAAATCGAACCAACTGACCTCTTCTGTCCTGTGAAGGAGGTGCCATCTGACAGTCTGCATGGTTCTACATAGGTCATTCGTGCTGAATGTGTATTTTCACAGAAAATTAAGAAGCGGTAGATGGAAATTCTGGAAAATCTTGGCAGCTTTTGGGAAAAGGCAGACCTACCTGAAAATCTCATTGTCACGGCACGAATCAAGGATATGCTTGACGAGGCCAAGCAACACCTTTATCAGGAAGAGCCAAAATCTCTCTTGGTGGTCGGTGAAGCTGGTGTAGGAAAATCAGTGATGCTGCATTGTCTGTCCCGTGATCTGCATCGTGCAGGTTGGCAAATATGTACCTTGCCTGCGGTGAATCTAATGGCCGGGCAAATCTATATTGGCCAATTGGAGGGCAATGTAAAGTCCGTCATCGATACGCTACAGAGTCGCAAGAAGCTGCTTTGGCAGGTCCCGCAATTTCAGGACCTGCATTATCTGGGACGATATACCGGAAATCCCAATAGCATTCTGGACCAAATGATGCCCTCTTTACACAAACGTGAGATTTGTGTGGTGGGAGAAATCCAGAGCCGATATCTCGAGAAGCTCGATCGTGACCGTCCACAGTTGCGTGATCTTGTGGAAATCATACGCATTCCGGAGGCCACGGAAGAAGAATGTATGCAACTGGCCAAGGAGTGGATCGAAAAGGATCGTCCGCGAAAGATTTGGTCCAAGACAAAGGAACCGATGATTCGGGAGCTTTATTCGATGGTCGATCACTATCAGACACACAAGCAGAGTCCCGGCGGATTGATTGATTTTTTAAAGCAGGGAAAGAATCATCTCAAGGCCAAAAAAGAAACCAATCGCCCAATAGAGCTCTCAGATTTTGTGGAAGCCTTGTCGAACCTTACCGGACTGCCCAGCAATATCCTCGATGATCGCGAGCGCCTTGATCTGGCGGAGTTGCGCAGCTTCTTTAATCAGCGCGTAATGGGGCAGCAAGAGGCGGTCGATACGCTGGTAGACCGTATTGCAATGATCAAGGCAGGTCTGACTGACCCGGAAAAACCATCAGGGGTTTTTCTCTTTGTGGGCCCCACTGGTACGGGAAAAACAGAAATTGCCAAGGCCCTCTCGGAGTTCTTGTTCAACTCTCCGAAGCGCATGATTCGTTTGGACATGAGTGAGTTTCAGACTTATGAATCCATGGCTCGGATATTGGGCGATCGTAATGATAGTTCCGAAGGCACTGCTCTGGTGAATCAGGTTCGGGAAAATCCCTTCTGCGTGATCTTGCTGGATGAGTTTGAGAAGTCGCATCAGATGATTTGGGATTTCTTCCTACAGATATTTGACGATGGGCGTCTGACTGATCAGCTCGGGCGACTGGTGGATTTTCGACATGCCATCATCATTATGACCTCCAATCTGGGGGCAGGTAAACCTACCAGTTCCAATATCGGTTTTGTCTCTTCCAATGGATCCAAGGGCAATGGTGATACTCAGCTGAGTCGCACCTTGCGCGATACCTTCCGTCCGGAGTTTCTCAATCGAATCGATCGCATCGTATCCTTCAATCCTTTGAGCAAAACGGTCGTCAAGGAGATCCTCAAAAAGGAATTGAAAAATATCTTGAAGCGTCGTGGATTGCGACAGCGGGAATGGGCTCTGGAGATCGAAGATTCTGCCAATGACTTTTTGATGGAGAAGGGCTTTTCGGCGGATATGGGTGCAAGGCCGATGAAGCGTGCAATCGAAGAGCATTTGCTGGCTCCATTGGCGATCACGATTGTCAACAATCAGTTTCCCGAAGGCGATCAATTCCTCTTTGTTTCCGCCAATGGCAAAGGCGGTTTGAAGGTAGACTTCATCGATGCCGAGGAGCCCGAAATCACCTGGAAGGAGAAGCAGGTGGTCATAGAAAATCAGCAAAAGAAGGTCGAAGAGATCAGCCTCAAAGACATTGTGTCAGAGGCCCAGGGAGAGCTATCGGAGTTTGTTGTGCTCAAGAATGTCAATGAAGATTTACGTCAGTTGGTTGGTGCCTTGCGCTTGCAAGGACAGAAAGAGGATATCTTGAGCGATATGTCTGCCCCGGATTTTTGGAATACAGATGACCGCCACTTTGCCCTGGCGGATCTGGAGTTCATCGATAATGTACAGGAGACCTTCGACAATATCGATGGCATATTTGAGCGGCTGAATGGCACGGAGAATGTGCGGGTCAATTACAATCCACACCTGATCAATCAGTTGGCGACGCGCATTTATCTGCTGGGCAATGCCTTGCAGTCCTATCAAAAGCAGGAGGCACAGGATACCTACATGCAATTGAGTGCGGAGTACAAACACAAGGACTTTCTGGAGTCGCTTCGCAAGATGTATCTCGCCTGGGCTCGCAAGCGCAACATCACGGTGCATGATTTTGGCAGCAGTCAAATCGATGATCGCATGGTGGTTGCTTTGTCCTTCAATGGTTTCGGCGCTTATCGCATCCTGCAGACCGAAGAAGGCATTCATTTGCAAGAGAATCCGGAGGCTAAGCAACAGTCGAAGATGAAGGGAAGTGCCCGTGTTCGATTGCTTCCCAAGTATCCTGAGGATCACCGGACGTCATTGGCGATGCCTCAGTTGATGGCTCGCTTCAGCGCCGAGAAAAAGGACCTTGAGATCGTTCGTCGCTACAAGCAGGGCAAGTCCCCTTTGATCCGGGATTTGAAGCTCAATTGGCGTACAGGAAATTACAATAAGATCCTTTTGGGTGATTTTGATTTGATGGCTTAGCGATTGGATTTTATTTTGGGCATGCCCCTCCATTCACTACAGTTGCGCTATCGCGCGCCTTTCGTTCATTGCGGGTCGTGGCCTCCGCTAATACTCACCTTGGGTAGGTCGCTTCGGCTCTTGGCTGCTGGGGTCTCTCCTATCGTCGAGCCCCCATCAGCCAGGCCTCAGTCGCCCTACCCGGCGGCTCGTTCCGCTTCGGTCACTC
>JAHDDV010000436.1 GCA_020629205.1 Chitinophagales bacterium
TACAGGCACTTCGTTCCGCTTCACCCGGGGCTAATTTTCACCGTCCCTCGATCGCTTTACTGATTACTGTTTACTGATGACTGATGACAAGTGACTGATGAAAGTTACTGGTTTTCGGAGTCATCAGTCATTAGTAATCTTAATCGTACCTTAGCAGAAGAAAAAATTAGCGCCAAATTATTATGCAAAAAGACACAGATTGGGCAGGGTCTTTGTGATGTATTTGCGCTGGAAATTCAGGGAGGAAAGCATGGCAAATAGAAGAGCTTTTTGCTGTGCTCAAGATGTATCTTGTTGAATAGTATGTATGTTGAAATTTAAGCCAAATATTGTGATGAATGCAGACAAGCCCGGGTTTCCCTGGCTTCGACTGCTCTTGGTATTGTTGATTTTCATGTTTACCTATCCTCAGCGCTTACCGATCTTTAGGACAGGCTTGGATGGTTCCTATGTTTGGGCTTTGAATCATCTGGCCATTCATGACTTTGATCAATTGCGAAATTTGCTATTTGCTTTTGGCCCTCTGGGTTTTTTAAAAAAGCCTATAGCTGAGGGCTTTAACTTCTGGTGGTCCACCCTTTGCTTCTCTGGCTTGAAGCTGAGCTATATTTGGTTATTCTTGACACTCGCTCATATTGCCAGTCCGGGCAGGTGGCGCTTCAGCTATATCCTCCTGGCTTTGTTCACCAGTTATTACATGGCTTTCGATCATGCTTTTCTGGGTAGCATTGTACTGGCGATTTGCCTTTACCTACAGACAAAGAAGATTCCTTACATGCTTTGGGTAGCGGTGCTTAGTGCCTTCGGTTTGTACATCAAGCCAGCTTTGGCGGTTTATGGTCTTGCTGCATTGGGAGCTGGCACATTACTGGATCTTTACTTGAATCGCGATTGGAAAAGTACGACTTCTTATCTTGCAGGATTAGTATTGTCAATGGCAATAATAGGATTGCTGGTCTATCAGTCATTCGGAAAATTACTGGCCTATTGGAGCAATTCGGTGGAATTGGTAATGAGTTATTCCTCGGCTGTAGCATTGTTTCCAGAGACCTCCGGATGGATGCTTTTGGCTTTTGCACTTAGTGTACTAGTTGTGCCATTTGTCATCAAGGACAAGGATGCACGTATTGCCTGGGCCATTATGATTCTGCCGCTGTTCGCAGCCTGGAAACACGGAATCACCCGACAGGATTCGAGCCATTGTCTGGCGCTGTTTTACTTTGTAATCCTGGCCTGGGCGATCATCTTCATTAGCGCAAAGCGCCGGTCTATTGCGATGTATTTACTTCCCGTCCTCAGTATTCTCCTGCTGCGAGACAACTTCAATAGAATCGATGGTTTCAGAGGTTTCGATAGGGGAGGGGCAGGCTTCAAATACTTTAGTGCTGTCTTCTTCCATCCTGCCAAATTTCATCGCGAACATGCGAAGATCAATCAGGATCGCTTATCAATCGAGCGACTGCCAGAGAAATTCCTGGTGGAAATAGGAGAGGAACAGGTAGATATCATACCCTGGAAGCTAGCCATTGTTGCCGCAAATGATCTGCAATGGAAGCCACGAACTCGATTGCAATCCTGGAGCTTCAATGAAGCTTATGATCAAGATGAGGCGGACAGCTTTGCTTCCGGACCGACCTTTTTGCTTCAGCATTTGATGATAGACCAATATGGAGGCAGCTTTGCGGCAATTGATGATGGATACTTCTGGAGCTCCTTGCCCAGAGCCAATCTTGCGATTTTGAAACACTACCGACCGGTCCTGCAGGATCATCAGTACATCTTGTGGAAGAAGCTGCCAAAGGCCAACACTTTTGTAGAAACCGCAGCAATTGAGCAAGCAGGTGCCTGGGGAGAATGGATGGATGTACCGAAGAATAGTCGAGACTTGATATGGGTGAAAGTGGCTTCTTCACATAACCTCCTAGGGGGCTTGCAGTCTTTTCTCTTCAAAGCAGCTCCCTATTACATAGATTACCGATTTGAAGATGGGGCTGAACGTACTTACAGGTACATACCGGAAAATGCGGTAGATGGATTGTGGATTTCGCCCTGGCTAGACGAATTGCAAAGCCCATTTTCAGGGGCAGCAGTAACACAAATACGTTTGCGAACAGAAACTTCCTTGCAAGCCGGTTCCCCAAAATTGCAGTTCAAGACGATCACTCTTGGGGAAGCTGAAGACAGCTTTACGGAAGCAATTCTTGGAAAAGGCTTATCAGCTGAAAATCAAATTATTGGCTCCGCTGATTTCAATTTTGAACCGGGAGGCCTCAATAATGTATCTCGATCAGTAAAAGGCGAAGCCCATTCGGGCTCCTTTGCTCATTTAGTTGGTCCGGGTATGTATTCCCACACTTTTGAGCTGTCTCTCGACAGCCTGTGGGCAAGCACCGGAGCGGAGAAAATTCTGGTGGATTCCCGTTTGTTCTACAAGGGGGGGGAGGCGCATGATGTGATCCATGTATGCACCTTGAAAGACGGCCTCGGAGGATTTTGGAATCAGTCACTGATCAACGCAAACAATGATGACTGGAATGCATCCCGACAATCCATGTTGTTAGATCGGGCTGAGCATCGATCAGGACTAATTCAGGCTTATGTATGGAATCAATCCAAGTCAGTAAAACTCATTGATGATTGGAAACTGCGGGTATACGGCTATTAGTCGCTTTCTGGAGGAAATACGGAAATGAGGCTATTGCTGGGCTGGCAGGCATTTTGCAGAACAAACTGAAGAAAAAATGGCTTAATTTGAACCAATGGAAGCGATAGGGGTAGAAAGCAATGAATCAAGCATACAAACCCGAGTGTCAAAATACGAGTTGCTAACAGACGAGGAGTTGATGGGGCAGATAGTTGCGGGAGTAACTGCTGCCTTCGATGCCTTGTATGATCGCTACAGCGAACGGATGTTGTATTATTTCTATCGTATGCTAGGGCGAGATGAGAAGCAAGCCCAGGATTTCTTGCAGGACTTATTTATTAAGATCGTAGAAAAACCGGAGGCTTTTGATGTCAAACGTAAGTTCTCTACCTGGATTTACACCCTTGCTGGAAATATGTGCAAGAATGAGTATCGTCGTTTGGAGGTACGTCGTAATGGAGCCGTGATTATCAAGCGAAGAAATGGAAACGGATCTTCCCTGCCAAGGATAGAAAGCGAGATGGATAATGAGGAGTTTGAAAAGCATCTTTGGGCCACGCTGGATACACTGGACGAGACTAAGAAGAGTACCTTCCTTTTGCGTCATCAGGAACATTGCAGCATAAAAGAGATTAGCGAAATCATGGATGTTTCTGAAGGGACCGTCAAGTCCCGACTCTTTTACACCACTAAGAAGCTAGCAGAGAAATTGAGTATTTACGACCCGAAAAACAAAGCTAATGAATAGCCGATTTGACAAACACGATATAGAATACCTGTTGCTATCAAAGCGAATAGAGGAGATGGATGCTGAAGTCATTTTGTTTTTGGAAGCAGAACTAGGTGGCATGAATCAGGTACGTGCCTATCGATCAATGTTGCTTCGAACGGGTCAGGCTTTGGATATCAAAAAGCAAGATGAACTACAGGTTCCTGTTCATATCAAAGCAACAGTACGAGCAAGAATGCTTGCACGTGAGCCACATAAGGATGGCTTCGAAGCGCTGTTTGTAGCAATCTTGTCGATGCTACCCTTTGGTAAGCAGGCTGTTAGGCTTGGGCTAGGTGGTATATTGATCTTCTTCTTAGGCTTTTCCGGCGCCCAGTACAACGGGCAGATCATGCAAGGCACGAATGCTTTAGCTGATTCTCTCTCGCTTCAATTAAGAAACCAGCCGCTAAGAATGCTGGCAGATTCAAGCTTGCAAAACGCGCCATTGTATCATCGATCCGAAGAGACGCTGGGATGGCGTTGGATACTAAATGGTATTAAAGATTAAGGCGCACTCTCTATTCTATAAATCAATTTGGAAATCCTTTCCAGATATCTTCATTATCTAGACACTAGACACTAGACACTAGACACTAGACACTAGACACTAGACACTAGA
>JAHDDV010000437.1 GCA_020629205.1 Chitinophagales bacterium
ATGGCAGAAATAGAAGCCAGTCAAACTATCCAGAACTTTGTGCCCGAGGCACTAGCTTTTCTTTTAGGTATTTTGCGGTATGAGAAGCTTTGACTTTGAGCAATCCCTCCGGAGGGCCTTGATAGAGCAGTTGACCGCCTTTGTCACCGCCTTCGGGCCCTAAGTCAATCACGTAGTCCGCTGCCTTAATCACATCAGGATCGTGTTCTATCACTAGCACAGTATGGCCTTTCTCGACCAAAGCATTTAATGCATGCAGCAAGATACGAACATCATCAAAGTGCAATCCTGTAGTTGGCTCATCGAAGATGAAGAAGACCTTCTTGGAGCTACTGCCTTTAGCGAGGAAGAAGGCAAGCTTCACCCGCTGCGCTTCTCCACCACTCAATGTGCTGGAAGACTGGCCTAGCTTCACATAGCCCAGTCCCACATCTTCTAGTGGCTGAATTCGTTTAACTACATCCTTGGCCTCGGAAAAGAACTCGATCGCTTCAGAAACCGACATCTCCAGTACCTCATAGATGTTCTTCCCTTTGTACTGAACCTCCAAGACGTCTTGCTTGAATTTCTGACCCTGACACTCTTCGCACTCCAGGTGAATATCTGCCAAGAATTGCATTTCAATCGTTGTACTTCCTTCCCCCTGACAATTTTCGCAACGTCCTCCAGGAACATTGAAGGAAAAGTGCTTGGCTTTATAACCGCGTATCCTCGAAAGATTCTGCGAGGCATACAAATCACGAATCACATCATAGGCCTTGATATAGGTAACCGGGTTGGAGCGAGAGGATTTTCCCAATGGATTCTGGTCAATCATCTCCACCTGCGCGATGGCCTGTAGATTGCCAGTCAAGCTACTGAACTTGCCCGGAGCATTTCCTGTCATCTCGATGGCTCTCTTCAAAGCAGGATACAATACATGTTTGATCAAACTGGTTTTTCCGGAGCCACTTACGCCTGACACCGTGATCAGGCTATTGAGCGGAATCTCGAGATCAATGTTTTTTAGATTGTGTTGACTCGCTCCCTTGAGGTATATTTTGTTTGCTGAACTGCGGCGCTGAGTCGGTACCTCAATCGACATCTTTCCATAGAGGTACTTTGCAGTCAGACTTTCTTTGACCTTCTTTATGTCTTTGGCCTTTCCGGCAAATACCAGCTCACCGCCATGTACTCCAGCCTTTGGCCCCATATCGATCAAGTGATCTGCAGCTTTCATGATTTCCTCTTCATGTTCCACCACCAAGACCGTATTTCCCAAATCGCGCAAGCGATACAGCACAGCAATCAATTTCTCCGTATCACGAGGATGCAATCCAATCGAAGGCTCATCCAACACGTAGAGACTGTTAGTCAAATTGCTACCAAGTATCCGAGTAAGATTGATTCGCTGTGTCTCCCCACCTGATAGCGTTGAAGAAAGTCTATTCAGTGTTAAATAGCCAAGACCCACCATCATCATAAACTCCAGACGATTGATAATTTCAGGCAATATCTGCTTAGCGATTTCTTTCTCGGTCTTATCGAGTTTGAGGGATTTGAGCAGTTTCAAATTTTCTTCAATGGGGGATAGGATGATGTCATTAATATTGATTCCATTGACTTTCACGTATTGTGTCTCCTTCCTTAGTCGAGATCCTCCACAGTCGCGGCACTTGGTTCTGCCTCTGTAGCGAGACAACATAACGCGGTACTGAATCTTATAGCCCTTGGTTTCGAGATATCGAAAGAAATCATGCAAGCCTGTAAAATGCTCATTACCTTCCCATAACAATTCATATTGTTCCTTGCTGAGCTCTGCTATGGGCCGATGAATCGGAAAATCAAATTCGTCGGCTGCGTAGATCAACTGCTCCTTGTACTCTTTCATCTTTTCTCCCTTCCAGCAAGCAATGGCTTCTTCGTATACCGAAAGTGATGGATCGGGAATAACCAGGTTTTCGTCAATACCAATCACCGTGCCCCATCCTTCGCAGGTTTGGCAAGCACCAAAAGGACTATTATAACTGAAGAATTGCGGTGTTGGCTCGTGAAAGAGCATGCCATCCAATTCAAAGTTGCCAGTGAATTCTCTAGTCTTACCACCGATTACTTCGACACTGCATTTGCCTTCACCCTCATAGAGAGCAGTCTGGAGGGAATCAGCCAGTCGCTTGGCCTGGTCCTCATCTTTTTTATCCACAGCAATCCGATCTACTAGCAACAGGAGCTCTTTCTTCTTGTAATCCTTGGCTTTCAAGTCCTCAATTCGGTGTACTTTTCCTTCGATCCAGAGTCGACTGAAGCCTTTTTGAAGCAACAAATCCAATTCTTTGGACATGCTGCGAGAGCTTTCGATGATAGGAGCAAGGATCTGCAATTTTGTTCCCTGCTTCATCTTCAGTATGTAATCGACCATATCTGATACCTCCAGCTTCTTCACTTCTTTTCCGCTGATAGGGGAGTAGGTTTTACCCACCCGGGCAAAGAAGAGGCGTAAGTAATCATAGATCTCGGTCAATGATCCGACGGTGGATCTGGAGCTACGGGAGACCACCTTCTGTTCAATGGCAATGGCTGGACATATGCCCTTGATATAGTCTACATCCGGCTTGTTGATCCGGTTGAGGAATTGCCGGGCATAGGAGGACAAGCTTTCCACATAACGTCTTTGACCCTCAGCGAATATGGTATCAATGGACAAGGAGGATTTGCCAGAGCCAGATACGCCCGTTACGACTACAAGTTTGTTTCTGGGTATTGCTACATCTACGTTCTTTAGATTGTGCACTCTGGCTCCCTTTACCAGTATGTACTGCTTTGCATTTGACTCCTTCATTGCTGCTTTGATTTATTTGCGCTCAAGCTACCGCCAGAGATAAGCAAAACCCCTCTGTTTTGCAATAGTTCATGCCTATGTTACTATTAAGTTCTCATGGTGTCCAAAGATTTTTATCGGCAAGGGACGATCTGGAACAGTGTTTGGTTGTCATTATCTGGCAGTTTTTGATAAAAATTTTTTAATTCTGAGCGGATATTCTATATTTGTCTCAGTCATTTCGACCAACTTTTCACCAAAATAGAATTTATCGACACGGAACTTTACGCATTTAACTTTTTCAGGAAAATACATATCGATGAAGAATTTGCGTTCAGTGACCGACGAAGTGCTAGTAAAGTGCTACGTGGACGGTGAAGAGAGAGCCCTGGCCGAGCTTATCAATCGGCACAGATCCAAGATTTATACATCCATCTTCATGTTCGTTAAAGATTCCTACCTGGCGGAGGACATCTTTCAGGATACCTTTATCAAGGTGATTGATACCTTGAGACGAGGAAAGTACTATGAAGACGGGAAGTTCTTGCCCTGGGTGATGCGTATAGCGCGCAACCTCTGTATAGATCATTTTAGAAAGACCAAGAGAAGACCTTCGATTACCAATACGGAAGGTTACGACATTTTTGATGTGCTACCTTTTGAGGAGATCAATGCAGAGGAGCGAATCATCAAGAGAGAGACCATCTCCAAGGTGCGTCGTCTGATTGATGAATTGCCAAAAGAGCAACGAGAAGTGGTGGTTTTGCGACATTATGCAGACATGAGCTTTAAGGAAATTGCTCAGATTACAAACGTAAGCATAAACACTGCACTGGGCCGGATGCGCTATGCCTTGATCAATATGCGTAAGCTAGTAGAAGAAAAGCAGATAATTTTATAGTCTTTGCAATATTCTCAGAATGGGCCGCGTTTAAAGGGCGTTGATTATCTAATGAAACACCGCCTATGAAGATGTCCTACACTGAAAATGATCTTATTCGTTTTATTTACGGTGAAACAAGCGATGCCGAAACAAAGGCACTGCAAGCAGAACTCACTGCTAACTTTGAATTAAACGAAAGCTTCCAGAGACTTCAGAAGATCCATCAGCTGCTTGATGAAGGTTTTAAAAGCCCTAGTCAAACGTCGATAGATCTAATCATGGAGCACAGTCGAAATACGGCTCCTATGGAAACCTACTAGTGCTACGCAAACG
>JAHDDV010000438.1 GCA_020629205.1 Chitinophagales bacterium
CAGTCAGTCTCTCCACTGCGTTCCGAGCCTGCCCGTCTCTGGCATTCACCACGCTATCAGAGCACTTCGTTCCGTTGCGCCCGGGGCTCCTTTTCACCGGCCATACTCGTTGCGGCATCTTTTCCTCCTGACGCTGAGCGAGACTCAAAGCTCCTCTGGCAAGTAAGCCACAAGCTCCCAATACTACCCTCAAGAAGCAGTCGCTCCTCTCCCTGCCCACGAGCAAGGTCGTGTTTACATAGCCGCGATAGCAGTGGAAATGAAGGTACACTGAGCGCCCTGACTGCGCCGCTGGCGAGGGCTCGGAGCGAAGGCGGAGAGACCTCGCCAGCGGATGCAGGAAGCAGCGAAGGGTGCCTGAATTGCAACGAATAGCGCGAAGACCCTCGCAACGACCCGATTTGCCGGGCTCCAAATCTTATAACACAAAACTGCCCATTTGTCCTACTAATTGACCAAAGAAGAGGCATTAAAACCGTATCTTTTGGGTCGATCAAATGCCTTCTGAAATGTTACTATCTTATCGCAAACAACGCACGCGAATAAGTCTAAGCCGAATATTGCTATTGTCTATATTCTGGACTCTCTCGTCCGCTGTTATGGCACAGAACTGCTATGATGGCGGAGGCCTGATTGTCAATGAAGTGTCACAGGGACTAACTGGGTCTCAGGAATATTACGAATTGGTGGTCGTCGGTGATCCAAACAATCCTACCGCTGGAGTGAATATAAGCGGATGGATAATAGACGACAATAATCAGCCAATGAGCGGCGTAGGTACCGCGGCTGGTTATCTCTCTTTTGGAGACTGCTACGACAATGTTCCACCGGGGTCGATACTTGTGGTATACAATGCTTCGGATCCCAATCCCGCATTGCCTGCTGATGACCCGACAGATTCCAATGGAGATGGGGTTTACATAATCCCCTCAGATGACGCTGGCTGCATGCTCGGATGTACCTCAAATCCAAGTGTCAATAGCGGAAGCTACTGCCCCTGCGAAAGTGGTTTGGGTGTACCACCTACTTCATGGCAGTTGGGACTGAGCAATGGAGGAGATAAGGTCAATCTATTGGACCCAGGTGAAACCCAAATGCATGCCTTCGACTATGGCGATGTAAACTTTGGTGGAGATTTTCACTTTGATGGAAATGGAGGTGGAGATGTCTACTTTTTTGACAATATCGCTGGGGACAATTGGCAAGATCAAAGCAATTGGACCAATACAAGTGCTTCAGGGAATCAAACTCCCGGACTTCCCAATTCGCCGGAGAATGCAAATTTCATCAATAATATCGCTACTAGCAGTAGTGCCCTTGCAGCTTTATGTGAGACAATACAGCCAAACTTTTGTGCGGCCGATGGAGGGGATATTGCTCCTCCCCTTGGGGCAGTGGGAAATCCAGTTTTTATTTGTGAAGGCGATGATCTTGATGCATTTCTAAACAATTATCTGGCTGCCGATGAAACAGATCCTGGATCCGGGTATACCACAACCTTCATTTTGACGGAGACGGATGCAAATTATACCATCTTGGAAGTTAGTGCTGATGGCGATTTTGATACCAGCGGATTAGGTCCGGGGCTCTATCAGGTATGGGTAGTGCAGACAAAAGATTCTGGAGTTGGCAGTACAGCAGACCCGATTGGCTATCTATCCTCTTTCACCGATCTTCAAGGAGTATTTAACGATGAAATTGAGTGCGGTGTCTGTCTATCAATTGACACCAATACCAGTGCGGATCAGCCGATGCAGATAAATGTCAATTCACCAATCAATGACGACTCCGGAAATCTCTCCATTTGCTTGGGAGATGAAGCAAACCTTTTCGTCTCACTGGTACCCGGAGCAAGTGTTACATGGGACGATCCGGGCAATTCTACCTCACAGAGTTTGACCGTTTCTCCACTTGTCACCACTACCTACACAGCAACGGTGAGCGGCGGTGGTTGTCCTTCCGTCACGAAGGTTTTCATAGTTGATGTGAACCCCGGTTGTGGAAGTTCCTGTCCTGAAAGCTTCGACCTATCAGGATCAACAGCCGACGGTTCTGCTTTTTGTGTTGGAGATGAAATAAGCCTAAACTTCTCTGGGGTTGATCTACCCTCCGGTGGAACTGTGGACTGGTATATGAACCCAACGGTCGAGGTAGATCCCAGTATTGGAACAATGGTCGGCACCTCCAATCTTCCGGTCGTCCCATCCAATACAGGATCAGCCAGCGTTACCTGGAACTTCAATGATGCCTCTTCAGCACCGAGCAGCTATGGCAATTTTGTAGAATCGAACGCCGCTGCTTTTAACGGCGTTTCCTTCACTGCAGTGGGAACAAGCGGCTTGGTAGGAAGTACAGGGTCTTGTGGCCCCGGCGGATCCGGCGATAATTACATCTACGCTACAAACTGGCCAACATCAACCAACCCAGCGACAACCTGGAATACAGACTACTATGAATTTTGTGTAAGCGCCCCTCCAGGTTGCAACGTCAACGTTACTAGTTTTACTTTCTACGTACGTGCTTCGGGGACAGGACCTGATGAGTACACAGTGGTAAACGCTGCTGTCGGTTATCCACCATCGATCCCGACATCTGGCACAACAACTGAAACTACAACCACCGGTTGCAATTTGGCAACCTACGCTCCTAACATTACCCTCGCTGAAGGGGAAGAACTCTGTCTTCGCATACTTGGCTTTAATGCAAGTTCCGGTGGGGGTACTTTTGGAATCGACGATGTGATCATGAGTGGTTCCTATGACTGTACTCCGCCTTACAACGGACCGGTGATCAACCCAGCAACATACACTTTCACTGAGGCCGATTGTGCAGCAGGACCAAACTTTGTGTTTCAAGGCGTGCTAAGTCCTTTTCCCAGCACCTGCCCTGATAGCAATCCTGATGAACTCGACGCTGTGACGGAACCTATTTCTGTTTCGCTTAGCTGCCCGCAGATAGACGAAGTAACAGTTACGGATATTGTTTGCAATGGTGCCGGTACAGGGAGCATCAATATTACTACAAGTGGCACTTTGGGAACATTGGATTATGTCTGGTCGCCAGCCGGAGGAAACACGCCAAATCCCACGGGTCTAGGACCGGGGAGTTACAGTGTAACAGTCACCGACAATCCCTCGGGCTGTGTGGTTGACTCACTTGACATCATTCTGGTAGAGCCGGATCCTTTTACAATCAGCTTTGTGAGTTCAGTGGTAGACTCTTGTGGAATGTCAACCGGAGAGCTTACTGTTCTGGGAACTGGGGGCACAGAAGAATATGAGTATTCTCTGGACGGCGGGCCCTTCCAGGCCAGCGCAACTTTTACAGATCTGTCCGCTGGGCTTTATGACATTAGCGCGCAAGATGCCAATGGCTGTCCAGCAAATGTGTTGACCGATCTAAGTGTTGGTACTTTCTCCATACCTCCCTTGGATTTAGGTCCAGAACAAATCGTTTGTATCGACGATCCGGCCATCACACTGAATGCCGACCCTGCTTCCAGCTACACAGGAGCAGAATTTCTTTGGTCGGTCGACCCAGCAAGCAATGACCCTGGCAATGATGGAGCAACAAGTGCGACCATAAGTATTTCTACTGCAGCAGCCCAAACCAGCACAAGCTATACCGCCACCGTCCAGATTGGCACGGCCTGTCAGACTACAGCTAGTGTGAGCATTACTATCGAAGCTGAAGAAACACCAACCTTCGATCAGCTGCCGGATATGTGTTTCACTGATGATGCTGTGACTTTGCCTACCACCTCCACTAATAACATTTCGGGAACTTGGGATCCAACAACTTTGGGTGGATCTAATAATTCGTCGACATTCACTCCTGCTGCCGGTTCTTGTGCGACCACCGCCATGATGACAATTATTATAACCCCACAGCCAAGCGAACCTGCAACAGCGTGCTATGAAACAGCTACTTGGGATGAGGCCCTTTGCGATTGGATCATCTCAGGTACACAACCAACAGAACCGGCAAC
>JAHDDV010000439.1 GCA_020629205.1 Chitinophagales bacterium
TCTTGCATGACCCTAAGGAACGTGCTGAAAATGTGATGATCACCGATCTTGTACGGAACGATTTGGCGAGAACAGCACAAACCGGTACTGTAGTCGTAGATGAACTATTTGGAGTCTATAGCTTCGAGAAAGTACATCATTTAATCTCCACAGTATCCAGCATGCTCTCTACTCGCAAGCATGCCATTGACGCCATTAAAGCAGCCTTTCCTATGGGCTCGATGACCGGGGCGCCGAAAGTGAAAACAATGGAGCTAATCGAACAATACGAAGCCAGTACAAGAGGCATCTATTCCGGATCAATCGGCTACATTAGCCCTGAAGGAGATTTTGATTTCAATGTAGTGATCCGTAGTATGATCTATTCTGAAAACAAATCCTTACTCTCCTTTCACGTCGGTGGAGCAATTACTTATGACTCTATTCCTGAGCGGGAATATGCAGAATGCCTGCTAAAAGCACGGAATATTTTGCAGTCATTGGGCTTGAGTCTCTAAAAAGGCGTTTAGGAAGCTTTGAAGATAGAATCGACCAAAAACACGAAAGGGAGAAATCCGTAGATTTCTCCCTGTTGGTCGTTATAATACTAATAGGTAACTAATGAGTATTTTTTAATTTCCTGTGATGACCATTTTTCGACTAATGGATCGACCATCAGACATGATCATACTGTAGTGGTAAATACCTGAGACTAAATCTCCAGCCTCAAATCCGATCTCATATACTCCTGGCATGTACTGACCATTGGCAATCTCGCGGATAAGCTTTCCTTGCAGATCAAACAGTTGGATTTGCAATCTGCCTTCTTCTGCCACCTCAAAGCGGATGGTGGTCAAGTTGTCAAAAGGGTTCGGGTAGTTAGACAACTCTGCCGCTGTTTTCCCTTGCAATGTACTTAGGTCCGGAGCTTCTTTGTACACGTATCGAGTACGCATTAGGTGGTCTTCTGCTCCTCTGCTCGTCTTTGTTACGGAGAGCTTTTCGATCTTCCTGCCTTGCTTGTCATATTGATAGGATACCTCCTGGCTATGGTTCCAGTTTCCTTGAACGAAGTCGGTCTTATTGGAACTTACCACTTTGCCGTTTTCTTTCACATAGTCCCATCGACTATTCTCAGTCCAGCTGGCCTTCTTTGCATTCCAATGCATGACTACTTTGCCAGAATGCTCCCCTTTCTCATCAAATTCATAGATGTTTCTCCAGCTTGGAAGCCAGTCACCATTCTTGAAATCCGCTTTGCGTTGTTCGGTTTGGATTCCTTCTTCATCAAAGAGATACTCTACTTTCATGTTGGGCATCCAATCGCCGCTCGTAGATTCGAATTTATACCAAGTATATAGTTTGCATTTGCCGTCTGCATTATACTCATAGGTGTCTTTCCTTTGCTTGTCCCAAGTCCCTGTTTCTTCATTCCATCTGAGATCAAGAAATACTGTCTTTTGGTTGTCCGAGTTATGGGTAAACTCAAATCGGTAGGATTTCACCCAGGAGTTAGTGGCTTCCTCCCATGCCAAACATTCTGCTGCAAGCTTGTTTCCTTTCTCGTCAAAAGTGTTCGTGCATTTGTTGTTGTTTGTCCACTGTGTTTGCTCACGACTCCAGTTCTGTGTGATTGTTCCCACCTCATTTCCATTTTCGTCGTAGGACATAATGGCTTGGTAGACTTCCTCCCATGAACCGGTATCGTGATTATAACGCTGTGTCAACGCGTGCTCCATCATGGATTGTGCGCTGATAGTCAGCGTAGTGGCAAACAAAATCGCCATAGCGAATATGTTGGCTTTGGTAAATCGCGTGAATCTCATGTGCGTACCTTCGTTAAGTTGAATTAATGACCAAATTACTTCTCTGCACATATATGCTGTGCAGTCCTTCTTCTATACAATATCTGTCTATCTTCGGTCGCTTCTTGGTGGGAATGCGGTGACGTACTGTTGGCACGCTCTTATGACTACAAAAGTACTACAAAGTCATCAGAGCCCGATAAAAATCTGCCCTCATTCTCCAAAAATTCCACAAAGCCCTAGTGCTGTGCAAACGAAGTTCGCACCACCTTTAAGGGCTTCTATTTCTGTCATACTTCGTTGCTCGTCAGTCGCGTAGCTAAGGCTATGCTCCATCCTCGCGCCTCGTCTGACAAAAAGATAAGCTCCTCAAAGGTGTCACGAACTTTGTTTACAAAGCCCTAGTTCTCAGTGGCCTTAGGCTGAACCCTATTCTCTGTCATTCGAGAAACTACTAAAATGGTAATCAAACCGGAGATCATGGCCAAAGTCCGAAAGGGAAAAAGGACAGTACCAGCCTCATCTACCATCGGAAATGGCAACAACCTGGGTATGCCCAAGGTTGGCTCCCCTGCCCCCACACGTATCAAGAACGATACCAGCAGGCCAGCTGCGGCTCCATACTTATTGGCCTTCTTATCAAAAAGAACGCAGACCAATTGAGGGAAAAGTATCACATAGACAAAGTCCGAACATAAGAACCATAACTCATAGACGCTCTTTATTTTAAGAGCAAGTAAGGTAGCAGCTATTCCAACTACCCATACAGCCTTCTTGATGAACTGACTGAGTTTCTCGCCGCTTACTTCTTGCTTGGCGAGCGGGCGATAAACATTCCAGGAGGCCACAGATGCAGCCGATAGGATGGAACTGTCTACCGAAGACATTACAGCTGCAGCGATAGCTCCTAAGCCTATAGTTGCGATCACTGGGTTTGTTAGATATCTCACTACATAGGGAAGAATCAGTGCAGGTTCTTCCGGACCGGAAAGCCCGACCGTCGACCAATCTACTACATCGCCAATGACTCCAATCATAATGGCGGGAACAGCGGCGATGATGCAGACAAAACCTGCCACTACTGAAAGTCTGACAGCAGTATCTTCATCTCTGGCAGATAAAACCCTCTGGAAATATACCTGCCAGGGAATTCCTCCAAACATCAGCAACAGTGCCGAGTCCCACCAATTCCAATAGGCATTTCCCCATTCTGGATGCCTCCAGCCATCTAGCGGAGGAAACAAATTGGCCAATGTTCCTTTTTTCTCCACATACAGTGTCCACGCATTAGACCACCCACCCACGTGTTCCAAGGCAAATGGAATCACCAAAATCAGCCCCAGCATAAGGATAATCAGTTGGAAAATATCGGTGAGGGCAACGGCCCATAAGCCTCCCAGGGCGGTGTAAGCAATCGAAATACCGGCAGACAAAATGATGGAGGTTGTAAAATCCAGGCCCAGGACGGTTCCAAAGGTGGTTCCCAAGGCTACCAATATTGCTGCAGTCCAGAAAATCTCCCCAAGCATGGCCGGGATGCATAAGAGTGCTGCCAGCTTCTTTCCATAACGTTTTTCGAAGGGGTCTATCATGGTCTTGCACTCCATACGACGCATTCTTCGAGCAAAAAACAGCCCTCCGAAAATCAGGCTCAAGGCATAACCCCATGGTGCCTGCACCCAGGCAAGGCCGTAGGAACTGGTATATTCTGCAGATCCATTGATATATCCTCCACCTACCCAGGTGGCACTCATAGTGAAAATTGCCACCACCAGCGGCAATTGTCTGCCGGCCAACATCACATCCGTGGCATCACTTGACTTCTTGAAACCAGCAGCATAGCTGCCGAGCAAAAAGACGATTCCGTAGAAGATCATCATCGAAATGTAGCCTGGCCAGTGGATGTCGTAACCGAACTGACTGAGCACCAAGGCTACAATTAGTAAAATGAGGACTACTATGAGTGAATTTCGAGTGGGTCGGAACTTAGGATTCAAGTAAAATGCGTTAGATTAGCGAGCAATGGCGCTTAAGGTACAGCTTTGTGGCAACCTTTGCGCTTTATGGCCTGTCTTTGTTGGTGGATCGATGTTCAAGGAGCAAGGAGCAAGGTGTTTTCGGAATATGTACAAATGGTAGTGTTGTGTATTGTGTATTGTGTATTGTGTATTGTGTATTGTGTATTGTGTATTG
>JAHDDV010000039.1 GCA_020629205.1 Chitinophagales bacterium
CAATCAGAACAGTTTTTTTTGATTGCTGGCCCCTGCGCCGTAGAGAGTGAGCGCATGTGCCAGGAGATAGCAGGGCATGTAAAGCAGATTACAACTACTCTGGGAATTAATTATGTTTTCAAGGCTTCTTTTAGGAAAGCCAACCGATCTAGACTAGATTCCTTCACGGGGATCGGGGATCGACGAGCAATCAAGATAATCGAGGGGATAAGAGACCAGTTTGACCTACCAGTAACAACCGACGTGCATAGTGTAGCTGATGTCGAGCTGGTAGCTCCAATAGCTGATATCATTCAGATTCCTGCTTTTCTTTGCCGCCAAACTGAGCTGATCGTAGCCGCCGCGAAGACTGGTAAGATCGTCAACATCAAGAAGGGGCAATTCATGTCTGCGGCTGCCATGCGATTTGCTGTACAAAAGGCTGTGGATTCTGGAAATGATCAAGTGATTTTGACCGAGCGTGGC
The DNA here is from genome assembly GCA_020629205.1 of Chitinophagales bacterium. Taxonomy (GTDB): domain Bacteria; phylum Bacteroidota; class Bacteroidia; order Chitinophagales; family UBA2359; genus JAHDDV01. Next base: position 466 of record JAHDDV010000039.1, read on the forward strand.
AATAGTTTTGGCTACACGGATTTGGTGGTTGATTTCAAGGGCATGCAGGAAATGCAGGGCTTTGGAGTCCCTGTTGTATTGGATTGTACACATAGTTTACAAAGGCCCAATCAGCCCCAAGGAGTAACTGGGGGAGCGCCAGAATACATCGAGACGCTTTCTCGTGCTGCGATTTCGATGGGAATTGACGGATTGTTTCTCGAGACTCACCCCAATCCTGCAGTTGCCAAGTCAGATGGTGCGAATATGCTGAAAATGAGTGAGTTAGGGCTGCTTTTGGAGCGGCTAGTGGCTCTTCGTAGCTTGATCAAGAGCTTCTCTAGTCAAAGCCCCAAATAATCTCTAATGGATTGTTTGGAGCTTTTGTGTTGAGCGTATTTGGGCGTGCCCTACACAGCCCAGCACCTTCCTCGGTCATTCCGGCACCCTTATTCTAGCACCATCCAGAATACACCAACAGTAAGCCAAGGCTGTGTAGGTCGGGCTGTCCGCTCTCACTCTCCTTGTCCACAGTGCTTCGGCTTATGCGCCAGAAGGTCTCTCCTCACGTCGAGCCCTTCTGGCACATGCCTCAGTCACTGTGGCCGGCGGCTCGTACCGCTTCCATCCCTCACGCGGGCTGGGGGAGTGGAATTGACAAAGTCGTTAATATTTGTGGACTTTATTTGTCCAAAGACCGGCATTTTGCCCGAGCCAGTGCATTAGGATGCGAGCCGCTGAATTTAGGAAGTAAAATAGGATACAAAAGTGCAGAAAAGTGTAGAAAAGTGGGAGGAAGTGTTTCATTGCTTGTCAAATGGACTAAATTTGTCTCTAGTGCGTGGGGCCTAATTTGATGGACAGGTTAAATGAGCTTATCTTTTTGTCAACCAAGGCGCGAGAAGGGAGTATAGCCATAGCTACATGACCGACGAGCAACGATGGGTGACAGAAATAGAAGCCATTTAAACTATCCATCAAATAAGGGCCGATGCACTAGTAAGTTGTTTTCACGGATACAAGAACTCATGTGGCAAATTTTTACGGGAAACATAAGTGCAAGGTAGATTCAAAAGGAAGAATCAGCTTTCCTGCCAAGTTTCTTCGCCAATTGCCAAATGGAGCAGATAAATCAGTTTTTATATCTATCGGTCTTGATGGTTGTTTGCACATTCGGGCTAAAGCAGAGTGGGAGCAACTGACGAGCATGTTGAGGAACAATCTAAGTCCGTTCAACCGGAAGCATCGATCATTCAAGCGAATGATGTTGCTAGGAGCTGAAGAAGTAGACTTCGATAGTGCCAATCGGATGTTGATACCGAAACTGCTGTTCAAGGAACTGATAGACGAAAAGGAAGTTTTGCTTTTGGGGCTTGATGATCTGATTGAACTGTGGGGGCTAAACAAGTATGGCAGTCTTAGCAAGCTCGATGCAGGGGCGTTTGATGACTTGGGCGAGGAACTCTTTGGTGGCGAATTGAATGTGGGGAAAATAGTAAAGGAGGATGAGTAGTTACCATGAAGCAGTATTACTGGATGAAGCTGTGCAAGCCTTATGCATAGAACCAAATCACGTTGTGGTCGATACCACCTTTGGTGCGGGAGGACATTCTCGAGCCATTTTAGATACACTACAGGGGGGAACACTAATTGCTTTTGATCGGGACGCAGATGCGGCCAACAATCTGATTGATGATGGACGACTAATCCTGATTCGGGAAAACTACGGTCACTTAAAGCGGTTTCTACGTTTACACGGCGTGACCGAGATCGATAGTTTGCTTTGTGATTGTGGTGTGTCCAGTCATCAGCTTAATGTTGGAGAGCGTGGCTTTTCTACTCGTTTTGATGGGCCTCTGGATATGCGGATGGACAAGCGTCAAGAACTACATGCTGGGGGAATTGTGAATGATTATAGTGAGCAGGATTTGGCTAGTCTCTTTTGGCGATTGGGTGAATTACGTAATTCTCGTGCTATTGCAGCATTGATTGCTCAGGATCGGCAGCGTTCACCTATCAGGACGACAGCTCAACTCATGGGTTTGTTGGAGCCTGAAGTAAAAGGACTTCGTTCCAAGTTTTTTGCGAAAGTCTTTCAGGCTTTGCGCATTGAAGTGAATCAGGAGCTGCAAGGAATTAAGGACCTGTTGACACAGTCAGTAGAGGTACTGAAGCCGGGAGGGCGCTTGGTTTTCATTACGTATCACTCGCTTGAAGACAGGTTGGTGAAAAACTTCTTTCGCTCTGGAAATTTTGAAGGAAAGGTGAAGAAAGACCTTTATGGGAATGCGGAGAGCCCATTGAAAATAATCAATCGACGGGTGATAGTCCCAGGCCCAGAAGAGATAAAAAGAAATAGTCGAGCCAGGAGCGCCAAAATGCGTATTGCGGAAAAACGTTAAGCATGAGTAAGAAGAGAAACACAGTTCGGCCTCCTAAGAGAAAGCGATGGAAAAACAATCTTGCTTTGAATTTGAAGGCCCTTTTGGAGCCTTTTGGGCTTGATGATTTGGTTACCTCAGGTAGTTTGCTGAAGAATGCTCCGCTTTATGCCTTCATCATCATGATCGGTTGTTTGTATATTTGGAATACGGTTATTTCGGATAAGTCGAAGCGATCAATTGAGACTTTGACGATTGAATTGGAGGACTTACAATATCGTGATTTGCAACTCCAGCAAGAAGTGAATCGAGAGACTGAGTTAGCAAGACTAGAAAAGAGGGCCAAATCCAAGGGCTTGGATTGGACGGACAATGTTCCCTACGTAATAGAATTAGACTAAAAGCGAAGTAAAGCAATCTAGAAGAAAAAAACAGTGACCACACAGCTACCCCGCGAATAATGGACTACCGCTCCAAAATACTACCCCGAGTACATCTCATCTTTGGTCTGTTTTGCATAGGCGGACTGATGATTGTCTTTTCTGTTCTGAAGATCAGGCTTAGTGATGGGAAAGCATATGCTGATCAAATCAAGAAGAACTTTCGTGTGGAACAGCAACGTGGAGTAAGGGGCAATTTACTAGCGGTCAATGGAGACATCCTCGTAGCTCCAACTGTTACCTACGATGCTAGTCTTGATCCCATGGTGATTCAGTCGAAAGACCTTCCTGATCTGCCTGCGGCCTGTTCTTGCATTGCGGATGTAATTGGCAGAACCGGGGACTATTGGGAAGGCAAGATATTGCAGAAACGAGCGCAAAAAAGTAAGTTTCTTAGGATTCATTCGGAGTTGTCCATACAGCAATACAAGCAACTAAAGAAATGTCCAATCCTGCAACGGAATAAGAATCTTGGAGGACTAATTGCCAGACCGCGGGAAGACCGTCTGTATTTGCATGACAGTATGGCAAAGGTTGCGCTGGGTATTGTTGACAGCGGAAGAGGAAAAAGAGGTTTGGAGATAGCCTTTGAATCTCAACTAAGTGGGGACTCTTTGGATGTGCTATATAAGCGAGACTCCCATGGGACCTTTTTGCCGGAAGATGGTCCCAGGAGGATTCCGGAGCCTGGTAAGGATCTAGTGTTGTCCCTGGATATTCCCGCTCAAGAGATCGTAGAAACCGTTCTCAGAAACTGTGTTAAGCGATCTGCTGCTGACCATGGATCAGCGATTCTGATGGAGGTTGCAACGGGAAAGGTGCGGGCGCTCGCCAACATGAAAAGAGGAACTGACGGACGAGTTAGAAACTCCAGTCAAAATTTTGCTGTCGTCGAACAATTGGAACTTGGTTCTGTAATGAAACCGCCTGCGATTCTTTCTTTATTAGATCAAGGAAAGGTTCATCCCAACACAGAGCTCAACATCGGTAATGGAATCAGGGTCTATCACAAGAAAGCCTTCAAGGATCCAGTTCGATTTCATGGAGACTCCGTAGTAACAGTGGCTCGTGCGCTTCAGCTTTCTTCGAATGTAGCCATGGTAGATTTGATGAGTCGGCATTACCAAGAGCCCGAAGACTATGTAGATGTGTACCTCAGAGGATACGGTTTCAAACAAGCAAGCGGCTTGGAATTTCAAGGTGAGATCGCTCCAATTTATGCACCATATTCAAAATTGAGTCTTCCAAGCCTGGGTATCGGGTACGAGATTAGAGTAAACCCTATGCAAGTATTAAACTTCTATAACACTGTCGCAAACGATGGAACCTTCATGAAACCTAGTATTGTGGAGGCGGTAATCAAGGAAGGAGAGTTATTGGAAGAATTTAATCCTGATGTGATTTCTTCATCAATTGTGAAGCATCCTTCTGCCATTTCTGAGCTCCAACGAATGTTGAAAGATGTAGTAGCAAAAGGAACTGCCAAGGGTGCGCACTCTCCAATGATACCAATTGCAGGTAAGACTGGAACAGCCAGAATATATGATTCCACAGGGTCAGGCTGGGAGGTGGAAGATTATGTTTGCAGTTTCGTAGGATATTTCCCGGCTGACCGTCCTAAATATAGTTGTATAGTGGTAGTGAATTACCCAACTATTCCAAGCGAGCCGACAGGGGGAAAAGTTGCTGCGCCAGCAGTCAAAGAGATCGCTGAAAAAATGCTGGTGCTTCATCCAGAATTGCTTCCACGTTTGGAAGAAAACGGAAGGCTGGTGGCTGAAGAGTCTATGCCAGAAATCAAAAGCGCTATGCAGCAAGACATTGTTCAGATTTTGCAAGCTTCAAATATCCCTGTGGAGTTAAATGAGTCAACGGAATGGGTGAGGCCGAAAATTCGTGGAAGTGTTATCGCGATGGATGACGGTGGTCCGATCTATCACGGCGAGAATCGAGTGCCAGATGTTGTTGGCATGGGGATACGTGACGCATTGTATATTCTAGAAAACAAGGGAATGCAAGTAGCTGCTAAAGGAAAGGGTAAAGTGATTGAACAGTTTCCCGCTCCGGGAGCGAGCTACCAGGAAAACATGATTGTTAACCTGGCTCTACAATGAGCGTCAATTTTTGTTGAAACCTATAAAGACCAGAGGATTGCAGTTGTTAAAAGACATATTGTATGGTGTTTCCTTAAAGGATGTGAAGGGAGACACTTCAATTCCAATCGAAGATATATTTCTGGATTCTCGCGATTGTAAGCCACAATGCCTTTTTGCTGCCATTAGAGGAGAGCATAGCGATGGTCATCAGTATCTGGAAAAAGCAGTAGAGCAAGGAGCTGTTGCAGCATTGGTTGAAGAGTTTCCCGTAGAATTCTCATCTGGAGTAACTTACTTGTTGGTGGATAATTCCCAACTTGCTTTAGGGCTTGTGTCTTCTAATTTCTATCAGAATCCCTCCGAGAAGCTTAAGCTCATAGGTGTCACTGGAACAAATGGAAAGACGACGATTGCTACTTTGCTGTACCAATTCTTCACCCTTTCAGGCTATCAAGTCGGATTGGTTTCTACTATTCGGTATCTTGTGGGAGATCGTGCTATTGAAGCAACTCACACGACGCCCGATGCGATAAAATTAAATGCTTTGCTGGCCCAAATGGTAGACTCTGGATGCGAGTATTGCTTCATGGAAGTTAGCTCGCATGCTGTAGTACAAAATAGGATCGCGGGGCTGAAATTCGCGGGTGGTATTTTTACGAATTTGTCTCATGATCACTTGGATTATCATGGTACTTTTAAGGAGTACATTGCTGCTAAGAAAGGTTTCTTTGATCAACTGCCAATAAGTGCTTTTGCCTTAGTGAATGTAGATGACCGTAATGGCAGGGTAATGCTTCAAAACTGCAAAGCTAAGCACCATACTTATGCACTAAGGAGGATCGCTGACTACAAAGCCCGCGTTGTTGAGTCAGGGTTTACCGGGACGCAACTTGAATTGGAGCAAGAGGAGTTATACAGTCTTCTGGTTGGGGACTTTAATGTATATAACTTATTGGCTGTGTACGGTACGGCCCGTTTGTTAGGCGTAGAAAAGATGGAGGCTCTCCGTGTATTGTCATGCCTAAAGGCTGCTGATGGTCGATTTGATTGTGTGCAGAATTTGGAAAGGAATGTAGTTGCCATCATAGATTATGCCCATACTCCAGATGCTCTCGAAAACGTGCTAGGAACGATTAATAGCCTTCGAACAAAAAATGAACAGGTGATCACAGTGGTAGGCTGTGGTGGTGATCGGGATAGAAGCAAGCGACCGAAGATGGCCAAAATAGCTTCCCAAATGAGCGACAAGGTTATTCTTACTTCTGACAACCCTCGAACTGAGGACCCGCAAGGCATCATTGATGAAATGAGGGCTGGTGTTCCCTCAGAGAGTTCAATGAATGTAGTTGTTATCGTCAATCGAGCTGAAGCAATAAATACAGCTTGCATGCTAGCCGGTAAAGGGGATATAATCTTGATTGCCGGAAAAGGGCATGAAACTTATCAAGAGATCGAAGGCGTTAAACATCCTTTCGATGACAAGAAGGTCGTTAAGAAGGCACTAAATATAAATAACTAGGGGGTTTAGCCCTTTGCTAAGGAGACAGGATGTTATATTATCTTTTTGAATACTTGGATAAAGCTATAGACTTATCGGGTGCAGGGGTGTTTAGGTACATTTCGTTCCGAGCTGCCATGGCTGTTATCGTCGCGTTGGTTATCTCTCTACTTTTCGGGGGACGTTGGATTTCATTCCTGAAGAAGCAGCAAATAAAGGAGAGTGTACGGGATCTTGGATTGGCCGGGGAAAATCTTAAGCAGGGAACTCCTACCATGGGGGGATTGATAATTCTGACGGCTATCTTGTTACCCACTTTGTTGTTTGCCAGATTGGACAATATCTATGTCTTGGTACTTTTGCTTGCAACTGTTTGGATGGGATTAGTCGGTTTTTTGGATGATTACATTAAGGTCTTCAAGGGACGCAAAGCCGGTTTAGCAGGCCGATTTAAGATCATTGGCCAGATAGGGCTTGGATTGATAGTTGGTTTGATTATGTGGCACCATGATGAAGTCAAGGTTCGGGCCGAAGCTCAGGATTTACAGGGTTTGGCGATTCAGGAAGAGCTGCGGACCTTTCAAGTGAGTAATCCAGATGGGAGCATCAAGCAGATGGTTGACTTTAAGGCACCCGTTACTACAATACCATTGATCAAGCAGTGGGACGGGAGCTACGGGACACTGTTGGGATTGTTTGGGAAAGGTCTGGAACAATACGCATGGCTCTTATATATCCCTCTGGTGATAATCATAATCACCGCGGTAAGTAACGGAGCTAATATGACCGATGGATTGGATGGATTAGCGACCGGAGTATCTGGGATAATTGGTGTTACTTTAGGGGTTTTTGCTTATGTCTCGGGCAATAGTATTGCGGCCAATTACCTGAATATTCACCATCTACCCGGAGTTGGGGAATTGGTGATTTTTTCTGCTGCATTTACCGGAGCCTGCATTGGGTTTCTATGGTTTAATGCATATCCTGCGAAAGTCTTCATGGGAGATACTGGAAGCTTGGCACTTGGGGGAATCATTGGAGCTATGGCTATTGTACTGCGCAAAGAATTACTGCTTCCCATTTTGTGTGGAGTCTTCCTAATTGAGAATGTCTCTGTGATGCTACAAGTGGGATACTTTAAATATACAAAACGTAAATTTGGTGTGGGGAAGCGGATCTTTAGGATGGCGCCTTTACATCATCACTATCAGAAAATGGGCATGCACGAAAGCAAAATTGTCACTCGCTTCTGGATCGTTGGGATTTTGTTGGCGATTCTGACCTTTACTACACTGAAAATTAGGTAATGATAACATGAAGAAGGAGAAGCTGGTCATATTGGGTGGAGGAGAGAGCGGAGTCGGAGCAGCGCTGCTCGGCAAGGAAAAGGGCTATGAGGTCTTCTTATCGGATTCTTCCAAACTGAAGTCCGCTCTTCGAGCAGAATTGCTGTCTACAGGAATCTCGTTTGAAGAGGAAGGGCATACACTGGATCTTCTCAGGGATGCAGATGTCTTGATTAAGAGTCCGGGTATTCCAGATAAGGTCGAAATCGTTCAGAGGCTAATCAAGATTGGCAAGAGCCCCATTTCAGAGATTGAATTTGCTTCTTGGTTTGTCCCAGAAGTACCAGTTGTCGCAATCACCGGAAGTAACGGTAAGACAACTACAACAAGTTTGATCTATGAGATTCTTGTTGCAGCAGGTGGGAATGTTGGTTTAGGTGGCAATATTGGGAAGAGCTTTGCTCGTTTACTTCTCGAAGAACCGAAGGATGCTTACGTTCTGGAGCTGAGCAGCTTTCAGTTGGACGGAATAGATGATTTTCAACCGGATGTAGCGGTGATAACCAATGTAACCCCTGATCACCTGGACCGGTATGAGTACAAGATGGAAAACTACTTGGAATCAAAATTCCGCATTGCACTAAATCAGAATTCAGAAGATTGGTTGATTTTATGCGATGATGACGAAATGACTAAGTTGTACTTGCGTGGCAACAAGATGAATGCGAATGAAATCTTCTTCAGCCAAGGACCGGACCCCAAAAGGGAAGGAGGTTTTAGAAGATTCAGTGAGTTGATCTTGAGGCATCAGGGGAAGCAGGTAATCTTGCACACCGCAAAAATGAACCTGAGAGGCATGCATAATCATTACAATGTTATGGCCTCAGCTCTTGCAGCCTTGGTTATTGGTGTGGAACCAGAAGTGATTGAAAAGGCAGTATACTCCTTTTCTGCTTTGGCGCATCGTATGGAAGAGGTTGGGCAGATTGATGGGGTTACCTATATAAATGATTCTAAGGCGACCAATGTTGACTCGGTTTGGTATGCATTGGATGCAGTAGAGGGGCCGGTAATTTGGTTATTGGGCGGGGTAGACAAAGGCAACAACTATCAGGATCTAATGGGGATCGCAGTTGATCGTGTCAAGGCAATCATTGCGATCGGGGCAGAAAATGAGAAGATTTTGGAAGCCTTTCAAGGGCATATTCCCCAGATATTGGAGATTCAATCCATGCCCGAAGTAGTTGAGGCTGCCAGTAAGCTTGCAATTTCGGGAGACACAGTGCTATTGTCACCTGCATGCGCCAGCTTTGATTTTTATCGCAATTACATTGATCGAGGAGACCAATTTCGAATGGAGGTGGGAAAACTATCAACCAGCTTAAAGTAACTGACCATGACAAAAGTTGTACAGATTAAGCAGCCGAAGTTCTTTAAAGGAGATAACTGGATTTGGGGGATTTGTTTGGTTATCCTTCCTTTTTCTATCTGGACGGTGTTCAGTGCAAGCCGTGCATTGGCCTATGGCAGTGATGTTGTGCGTGAACCCGAGCATTTCTGGTGGATACACCTCTCTCGTTGGGTAATAGCTGGTGTTTGCCTCTTTGCAGTGCATCACCTGAAATTGTCGGTTATCAAGAAATATTGCAAGCTCCCTCTTCTGGTTATCGTTCCGATTCTCTTTTGCTTGATTGTTTATGGTGAAGAGATGCAAGTGGCAAAGAGAAGCTTAATGGGTATTCAACCCTTTGAAATTGCAAAGTTCTCTTTGATTTATTACTTGGCTTACGCCCTTTCGAAACGCCAGCAAAAGAAGCACAAGGATATTAAGAAGGTGTTTTGGCCTATTTTCTTTCCGGTCTTACTAGTGTGTGGAATAGTAGTGACTCAGGATTTATCAACTGCAGCTTTAATTTTCGCTTCTGCTATGATCCTTATGTACATTGGTAGGGTAAAAATCAAATATTTGCTCAGCACCATGGCAGCGAGTCTTTTCGTGATTTTTTCGATGATCGTTTTTCAACCCAGTGGCCTATCTTTGGCTCGTGCAGAAACCTGGGCTCGTCGCCTTTTTCCTTGGTATACTGGAGATTTACCAGAGCAATTACAGAGGTCTTTTGCTACTATTTATCATTCAGGATTTTTGCCCAAGGGTATAGGAAAGTCTGATATGTTCTCATTGCTCCCGCAATCTCATACAGACTTTATCTACGCAATTGTTATTGAAGAATATGGAATTCTTGCAGGCATCTTTCTTGTTTTTTTGTACCTGATGATAGCCTATAGGGGGGTTGTAATCTTTTCGCAGTGTGAAGACACCTTTGGAGGTCTTTTGGTGATCGGCTTGTCTTTCTTGTTGACGATGCAGGCATTAGTCACTATGGGAGTAACTGTAGGGCTCTTTCCAGTGACGGGTTTGACATTGCCTTTGGTAAGCTGGGGTGGTACCTCTCTGGTGATTACAGCAACGATGATAGGTATGATTCAGGCGGTTAGTCAGCATGTTAGAATTAGCAAATTGAAGAAAGAACAGAAATTGAATGCAGGATAAGCTAAAGATACTTGTTAGTGGTGGAGGAACTGGAGGACATGTATTTCCCGCCATCGCCATAGCCAATGCAATTAAAGAATTGCGACCTGATACGGAGTTTCTATTTGTTGGTGCAAATGGGAAAATTGAGATGGAAAAGGTCCCGGCGGCTGGTTTTGACATAAAAGGGCTATGGATTAGTGGTTTTCACAGAAAGCTTACAGTGCGAAACCTTTTGTTTCCGTTCAAGCTTTCACACAGCCTATTGAAAGCATGGTCAATAGTAAGGAAGTTTAAACCCGATACAGTAGTTGGTGTGGGTGGATATGCTAGTGGTCCTGTACTGCAGGTGGCGAATTGGATGGGAATACCAACACTAATTCAAGAGCAGAATGCATTCCCAGGGGTGACAAATCGACTTTTGAGTGGGAAAGTAAAGAGGATTTGTGTTGCCTTCGAGGGAATGGAGAAGTACTTCCCCAAAGAGAAAATTATCAATTTAGGGAATCCAGTGCGTGATTCGATTGTAAACATGGATGTTGACAGGAAAGCTGCTTTGGACTACTTCGGTTTTAGCTCAGGACTGCCAGTAGTTTTCATTACCGGTGGTAGTCTGGGAGCCAGAGGGGTTAACAATGGTGTTCTAGCAAATTTGAAAAAGTTTTACGATGCTGGATTTCAAGTGATCTGGCAATCAGGAAAGTTGTATGTGGAAGAGGCAAGAAGAGCGGCAAAGCCGTATGAAGCTCAAATAAAGGTATATGACTTTATTGGAAAGATGGATCATGCATACGAAGCAGCAGATATCATTGTTTCCAGAGCAGGTGGGATCATTTCAGAACTTTGCATTGTAGGTAAACCGGTAGTCTTGATGCCTTCGCCGAATGTTGCAGAAGACCATCAAACTAACAACGCACTCTCACTAGTTGAGACCAATGCAGCAATAATGTTAAAAGATTCGGAGGCGGAAGCAGAAATGTTTCAAGTAGTGGATAGCCTTTGGTCTGACGAACTGCTTCGAAAGCGAATGGGAACAGCGATCAAGAAACTGGCAAGGACCGACTCTGCAGAGCAGATTGCAAGACAGGTCTTGCAAATCAAACTACATGAAGTTGATTGACTTTAGAAAGGTAGAAGTTGTCTATCTCATCGGAATAGGTGGAATCGGGATGAGTGCGCTGGCACGCTTTTTCAAGCGTCAGGGAAAACTAGTTGCAGGTTATGACCGGACTGCAACGTCATTGACTGCTACTCTCGAAGATGAAGGGATTCAGATTTACTATTCTGATTCTATTGAGAATATAAGCAAAGAGGCAGACCTGGTGATCTATACACCTGCTGTACCTGATACACATTTGCAACTTAGCTACTATGTTGATAATGGGTATTCGGTTTTCAAGAGGTCGGAGGTGTTGGGGATGATTTCAAGAGAGATGTTCAGTGTCGCAATAGCGGGAACACATGGTAAGACTACCATTACATCAATGCTTGCGCATATTTTGCATTTCACCGGACGGGGATGTACAGCATTCATCGGTGGCGTAAGCAAGAATTATGGTACCAATTTCCTGTCTTCAAATGATGATCTCGTAGTGGTAGAGGCAGATGAATACGATCGGTCCTTTCTCCAACTTAGACCAAATCTAGCGGTTGTAAGTGCCATTGATTCAGACCACTTGGACATCTATGGCGATTTGGCTGGAGTGGAAGAGGGCTTCCGCACATTTACCGACTTGGTGCAGCAGACGATTCTGGTTAATCACAGTATTGAAAGGAAGGAAAAGGTCCTTAGGAAGCCATATCTAAGCTATCATCATAGTGACAGGGCTGCTGATTACCATGCAGTTAACATCGAAGTTAGGGGCTATTATTACCTTTTCGATTTAGTTTGTCCTGAGGGACGATTTGTCAATTGGCTGATACCCGCGACCGGAATGCACAACTTGGAAAATGCAATTGCTGCGATTGCAGTTGCCTTAGGATTAGGGGTGCACAGCAGTCTTGTTAGAAGATCGATGTATCACTTTGAGGGAATAAAACGCCGTTTTGAGTACGTGCTACGAACAGAAGATCTCTGTATCATTGACGATTATGCACATCATCCAAAAGAACTCAGCTCCGTAATTGCAGGGGCCCGACAATTGCATCCAGGAAAGTACCTTTGCGTGATCTTTCAACCGCACCTGTATAGTCGTACTCGTGACCTTGCTGATGAGTTTGCAAGGGCCCTGGAGAAGGCTGACGAGGTAATACTTTTGGATATCTATCCTGCTCGAGAGGAACCAATTGATGGTGTTTCGAGTTACATAATCTCAGAAAGAATGGCCGGTATTCCTGTTAGCCACGCTGAGCGAGAAAAGCTACCTGAAATTATTGCAAGCAATAATAAGATTGAATTGCTATTGATAACTGGCGCAGGAGATATCGATAAAAGTGTTGATAATATCGAATCTTTCCTAAAAAAAAGCTAAATTAGACAGGAGTCTTTTTATCTTGCGAGAGGCATGAATTATAAGTTCCCAGAAGTGCATTCCGATGGCAGCCAAATGAAAACGAAATAGACGAAAACTTAGTGACAAAGGCAGGATCATTATGTGGTCATGCACTTGTATAGTGTTGTTGGTAATGTTGTCATTTGTGGAAAGAGAACATGCCAGACAATATTGTACTGCTGTACATGTGAACATACAGAATGGAGATCGACTATTTTTCTTAACTGAAGCCGACATTTTTCAAATGCTTCCTAAAGCACTGTCAGGAAACTTTCCAAAATTGCCCTTAGAAGAGTTGCAAGGAACTAGGCAGCTAGAGCAGAGAATTAATGACAACCCTTATGTGAAACAGTCTGAGGTATTTGTTGATGTCAATGGTGAACTTCACATTGAAGTAGTTCCAATGCGTCCAATTGCTCGGGTTTTTAACAAATTAGGGAAAAGCTACTATATCGATGTCACAGGACAAAAAATGCCGCTGCTGGATAAGTACACTGCGAAGGTGCCAGTAGTTACGAATTTTTCCGGAGATCAAGGGAAGACATCGGGAGAAGTCTCTACTGAGTTAGAGACCGAGTTATTCGCTTTTCTGCAAATGATAGACAAAGATCCTTTCTTTCGTGCCTTGGTAAGCCAAATTGAGTTGCTTGAGGAGGGTTTCACTATAGTACCGATAGTAGGGAACTTTGACATTGATCTGGGAGGAATAGCTGGAATGCAGACTAAATTAAGGCAGATCAAGGCCTTTTATACTAAGGGGCTTGGAAGGGAGGATGTACACTGGGACGAGTTTGTGAAGATCAACAGTCAGCAGGAGGGATTGGCTGGAGCCGTTCGGAAGAAAATCTAGGAAATATAAGCAAAGGAACTACCCAAAACTAAGATCAGAATGAAAAGCGAAATTGTTGTTAGCCTCGACATAGGAACTACTAAGATATGCTGCATGGTTGCTCGTGCTGGCAATAATGGTCTGTTGGAGGTGCTCAGTCTCGGCGTTGCAGAGTCTGACGGAATAAGACGAGGAGTTGTCCACAACATCGGTCGAACTGTGGAAGCTATTAACAAAGCTGTAAAAAAAGCACGTGAAATCAGTGGAGTTGATTTTGATGAGGTATACGTTGGGATTGCTGGGCAGCATATCAGAAGTATGCAGCACAGGGGATATCTCATGACACGCCAACAGGATAACGAGATAAGCAAGAGTGACATTGACAAGCTTGTTAGCGACATGTATGGGATGGCATTTCAGCCAGGGGAGAAGATCATTCATGTGCTGCCGCAGGAATATACCATTGACAGCGAGGAGGGTATCAAAGACCCTGTAGGAATGTCTGGTGCTCGCGTCGAGGCTTCGTTCCACATCATTATTGGACAATCCTCTGCTACAGAGAATATTCATAAATGCGTCAACAGAGCTGATCTAAAGGTCAAGGAATTGATTTTGGAACCTCTGGCTTCTGCTAGTGCGGTATTAGATGCAGATGAGATGGAAGCGGGGGTTGTATTGGTTGACATAGGAGGAGGAACTACAGATGTAGCTATCTTCCACGAGGGAATAATTCGCCATACAGCCGTCATACCCTTGGGGGGGAACATCATTACGAGCGACATTAAGCAGGGTTGCCATGTCATGAAACATCAAGCAGAAGCGCTAAAAGTGAAGTTTGGTCACGCTTTGGCAATGGACCATCTGGAAGATGAGTTCATTACAATTACAGGGTTTAGAGATCAGGAGCCTCGAGAGATTTCGGCCAAGAATCTGGCATATATTATCGAAGCCAGAATGGAGGAAATACTGAGCTACGTAAGGGAGGAAATTCAAAAGTCTGAGTTTGGAGACAAGCTTATCGCAGGCATGGTTCTTACCGGAGGTGGATCGCAACTTTCTCAATTGGCTAAACTGGCCGAGTTTGTTACTGGACTGAGAGCCCGTGTTGGATTTCCAGCTGAGCGATTGTCAAAAGCCAGTGTAAGTGGATTGGCAAATCCAATCTTTGCTACTGGGGTAGGTTTGTTGATGAAAGGAATTGAACACAAGGAAAAGTATGAGGATCCTCAACAATTTGAAGAGGTAATGGCCACTTATCCGGAAGCTACTGCAAAAGGAGAATCTGCAGGAGTACAAGATCCACAAGGGCCAGAAGACGGCAATCATGCCACACAAGAACCAAAGTCTGGCCTTGACCACAATGAACCCCAAAGTGAAAATTGGTGGAAAGACCGGCTTTACAAGTTTTTAGGAAACGTCTTTAGTGACGACTAATCAAATTAAATAATCATAGACAAATCGATAAACTCCAGTATATACCCCAGTTTGTCAAATAAAACTTAATTATGCCAATTGAATTCGATCTACCCATAGAAACCAACTCTATCATAAAGGTGATAGGTGTTGGAGGTGGAGGCGGGAATGCCGTCAACCACATGTATTCCGAAGGAATCGTAGGTGTAAACTTTCTGATCTGCAATACAGATGCACAAGCTCTGGAAATGAGCACTGTTCCAGCCAAAATTCAACTAGGGTCAGATTTGCTCAAAGGTCTTGGTGCTGGTAATCAACCTGAAAAAGGAAAAAACGCTACCTATGAATCTATCGATAAGATCAAGAGCGCTTTGGATGATGGCACCAAAATGGTCTTCATTACCGCTGGCATGGGAGGAGGCACTGGCACAGGTGGCGCCCCAATAATTGCGAAAGCCGCCAGGGATGAAGGAATTTTGACAGTAGGTATCGTTACCACACCCTTTGAATTTGAGGGAAACTCCAGGCTCAATCAAGCGCGGAAAGGACTTGAAGAACTTCGCAATAATGTTGATACGCTCATTGTAATTAACAATGATAAGATAAGGGAGACCTACGGCGATTTGGGCTTGAAAGCAGCTTTGGCCAAAGCCGATGACGTATTGGCAACAGCAGCCAGAAGTATTGCCGAAATCATCACGGTTCCTGGACACATTAATGTGGACTTTGAAGATGTCAATACGGTCATGCGGTCTGGCGGTGTAGCCATCATGGGCTCCTCAGTTGCAGGAGGGGAAGACAGAGCAATGACAGCTGTAAAAGAAGCCATTAACTCTCCATTATTGAATGATGATAGTATTAAGGGGGCCCAAGATATCCTTCTAAACATCTCCTCCGGCACCAAGCCAATTACCATGGATGAGATTACGCTTATCACTAGCCACATCCAAAAAGAGGCTGACTATGGATGTAATGTCATTTGGGGGAACTGCGAGGATGAAAATCTCGAAGACAAGATTTGCGTAACTGTGATTGCCACAGGCTTTGGGCGTGAACCAATCGAATTGGAAAGACATGAGAATTCAGCAGATTTGATGGGCAAGAGAAGCAATGAGCCAAGTCAAGTAAACAATCCTTCAGCTAAACCAGGACCCTCAGAGCCGAAAGAGAAACGAACAAAGACAGTTACTCCCTTATTCCCAAATGGAAATGACCAAAGTGAGTATTCGCCTCTTACAGATCTGACCAACACAATTGAAACAAAGACAACAAGAGACGGAAATACCTTTATTTTCGATAATCCGGTGTCAGGACCGGGGCCTGAGAGAGAAGAAAATACTGTGTTTAGAAAGCAAGAAGCTCCAGAGGTTTCCGTTCCACAAGTGAGCGAAGAGGACTCTCTGCTAGAATTACAGGAAGCACGGAAGGCACTTGAGCGAAAGAAACGACTAAAGAAGATGAGTCTAAAGATTCACGACGACCTAAATCAATTGGAGAAAGAACCTGCATATAAGCGAATTGATCGCAGTTTGGATGAAACCGATCATTCTTCTGATGCCTTGAGCTCTAGATATACTGTAGATGATGATAAGGAGATCAGGGATGGGAATAGCTATTTGCATGACAATGTGGATTAAGGAAATCATATTATAGCCGTAGGCAAAAAAGGAGAAATCTGATCAAGGATTTCTCCTTTTTTTGTGCCACCTTCGTAAAGTGGGACAAGCAAAGAATAAGCAAATAATTCTCCAACAATGGGGCTGTATTGCCTACAAGGAGGCTTGGGAGAAGCAGGAAGACATCTTTAGAAGCACAATCGACCAGAAGATTCTGAACAGAAACTTAGCGGAAGAAGAAAGGCTTGTGACAGACAACTATTTGATTGTTTGTCATCATCCGCCAGTATATACACTTGGGAAAAGTGGTTCCATGGAGAATCTCCTCTTGAGTCATAAAGAATTGCGAGAACGCAAGATTGACTTTTTCAAGATCAATCGAGGAGGAGATATCACCTTTCATGGACCAGGGCAAATTGTAGGATATCCAATTCTTGATCTGGACAACTTTTTTACAGATATTCACACATACCTAAGATTGTTGGAGGACTGTATCATTTTGACACTCAAAGAGTATGGAATAATTGCTGGCAGGCTCAAAGGGGCCACAGGCGTGTGGCTGGATGCTGCCGATAAGAAAAGAGCAAGAAAGATTTGTGCTATGGGAATTCGATGCAGTAGATGGGTAACCATGCATGGCTGGGCATTCAATGTAAATACGGATTTAGAGTATTTTGATCATATTATTCCTTGTGGAATTGAGGATAAATCCGTGACAAGTATGCACAAGGAATTAGGAACCCAGGTTAGTGAGGAAGAAGTCTTATCAGTAATATTGAAACATTTCTGCAACTTGTTTGATGCCAAATTGCAATGAAGAATAATGTGTGAGATGCTTTGAAATTTAGGAATTATATTTGCGGCTCAAAAGGATAATTCTCATCAAAGCAAGTGAGCAAAACGGGTCTATGAAAAAAGATATTGAATACCTGAAAGTAACCGAAGTAGCATTAGCTGTCGTTCCAGAGGCTAATGCAGATGGGACATTTACTTTCTTGACCTACCTGATCAACCTTAAGGAAGCTCCAATTGTAAACGTCTTGATTCGAAGCCGAGGGTCTGGGATTGTCAACGAAGAGAAGGTGCAAACCTCAGTACTTCGACATCTTTTTGAGGAGGTAGGTCCCAAAGAAGGAGTCAAAATTGAGTTGGTACCCGAGGAGTTGTTAAACCTGAGCAACGAATACTGGGTGAGCTTCTGGTACGAAGACTATTTGTACGATAAAAAATATACCTTTGTCCCAGGAAGCATTATTGAGCAAAATTACACCCAAATACCGATCATAGACCGCCCAGGTGTTATGATTAAGTGATTCCATGACTTCCTGTTCTACAAGCAATTTACAGTGATGGTAGAGGAAGAAAGTAAAGAGATACAAGAGGAGGAGCTGACTATCGATGACGTGTTGTATGAACACTTTTCGATCCAGACAGACCCAGGTCAAAGCGCCATGCGTTTGGATAAGTTCTTGGCAAACAGAATCGAACGATTGTCTCGCTCGAAACTGCAGAATGCAGCAAAAGCCGGTTGTATCAAGGTGAATGACAAAGTCGTCAAATCGAATTACAAGATAAAACCAAAGGATAAGATTCAGGTCTTGATGCCGAGGCCGCAGCATCAATACGTGATTCACCCTGAAGAAATGGATCTGGAAATCGTCTATGAAGATGAAGAGCTGCTTGTTCTCAATAAACAAGCGGGTTTGGTTGTACACCCAGGTTGCGGAAACTATACCGGAACTTTGATTCATGGCTTGCTGCATCATTTTCAACAAGGGCCAATTGAGTACCAGCAAGGTGAAGATGAACCACGTCCGGGCTTGGTCCACCGAATCGATAAAGATACTACTGGATTAATGGTGGTGGCGAAGACTGAATATGCGAAGTCGCATCTGTCTCGTCAGTTTTTTGAGCGGACTACACAAAGAACCTATCAGGCAATTGTTTGGGGCGAGATAGAGGAAGAAGAAGGTAGAATAGAGGCCCATATTGGAAGACATCAAAGGCGACGCCAAATGATGGATGTCTACGTTGATGGTGAAGAAGGGAAACATGCAGTAACTCATTATCGTCTGTTGCGCAACATGGGCTACGTTAGTTTAGTTGAATGCAAGTTGGAGACAGGAAGAACTCACCAGATAAGAGTACATTTCAAGCACCTTGGACACCCTTTATTCAATGACCAAAAGTACGGCGGTGACCGTATCTTGAAAGGAACGGTCTATTCGAAATACAAGCAGTTTGTGCACAATTGCTTTAAAATCCTGCCGAGACAAGCCCTGCATGCAAAGACATTGGGTTTTGAACACCCAGGAAGCGGAGAATTTATGTCTTTTGATTCGCCTCTGGCTTCTGATATGTTGGAAGTGATCGAAAAGTGGGATCGCTATATGGGGGGCTCAACAAAGCTAAACAAGCATATTGTTGAGTAATCTAAAACCTTTTCGTCCTAAGTGTGTTAAATAATCGATTTCACAACTTTCAGAAAAAAATGAAATCATGGAAAAGTCAATCGAGATGTTGCTAAATACTAAAGGATTAGCTAGAGAAGCTCGATCCATTGCTTCAAAGGTGTTGCAGGGAGAACGAATAGATCTAAAGGAAGGTCAGTATTTGTTTGAAGAGGCTGACTTGGCTTTTGTTGGTGCCTTGGCTAATCATATTCGAGAGAAGAAGCATGGTGATCGTACTTATTTCAATCGAAACTTTCATTTGGAGCCAACCAATCTCTGCATTTTCACCTGCAAATTTTGCTCCTACTCAAGATTACTGAAGCAGCAGGAAGATGGGTGGTTTCTCACGGAGGAGCAAATGATGCAGGAAATCAAAAAGTACGATGGAAAGCCTGTTACTGAAGTGCATATTGTAGGCGGTGTGCATCCGAAACTCAGTTTGACTTTTTTCGGAGAATTGATCAAGAAGATTGTTGCCTATAGACCTGAATTGCATATCAAGGCTTTTACGGCTGTCGAGTATGACTATATGTTTCGGAAAGCAAAGATGAGCTACGAGGAGGGTCTTAGCTATTTGAAGTCATGTGGCCTGCATAGTATCCCTGGGGGAGGAGCTGAGATTTTCGATGAGGAAGTTCGAGCAATCATCTGCGGAGATAAATGCAGTTCTGAAGATTGGTTGAAGCTTCACGAATTAGCGCACGGTATGGGAATTCCATCAAATGCAACGATGCTTTACGGGCATATAGAAAGAGCATGCCACCGCATAGATCATATGGACCGCTTAAGAAAGCTGCAAGACCGAACAGGTGGTTTCAACACATTTATTCCGCTCAAGTTCAGAAATGGTAACAATGAAATGTCTCATTTGGGAGAAGCAACCATTATCGATGACCTGAAAACCTATGCCGTCTCTCGGATTTTTCTTGACAATTTCAATCATATCAAAGCCTATTGGCCAATGATTGGTCGTAAGACTGCCCAGCTTCTGTTGCAATACGGGGTCAATGACATTGATGGGACCATCGATGATACCACAAAAATCTATTCGATGGCTGGGGCCGAAGAGCAATCGCCTGTCATGAGTACCCGCGAAATAGTTGATTTAATCAAAGCGGTAGACCGACATCCGATTGAGCGAGATACGGTTTACAACGAGATCACCGATTTTAAGGACCATGTCTTTGAAGATGATGGCTTTATTGAGTTACCAGTGTTGTACAATTGATTGCCCTATCCGACGAGAAATATACATAGTGAGACACGGCCAGACGGACTACAACCTGAAGAAGATTGTGCAAGGTCGTGGTGTTGATTCTAGCCTGAATTCGAGAGGACGCGGGCAGGCGGAGACCTTTTATCGATTACATAAACATTTGGATTTTGATAAAATCTACGTGTCGGCGCTTAAGCGAAGTCAGCAAACAATGGCTCCATTTGCCAGTGAAAAGGAGCTAAACGTGCATCCCGAATTGGATGAAATAGATTGGGGTATCCATGAGGGAAAGAAGCCAGACAAGCTGCTAAAGAAGCAATATCAAAAGGTTATTGACCGCTGGAAATTAGGAGAATTGCATGTAGGTATGGAGGGGGGAGAGAGCCCATTGGATGTCCAGAACCGAATGAGGACCTTTCTGGAATACTTACAAAGCGATCTAAAAAGCCAAAGGGTGTTGATTTGTAGCCATGGAAGAGCAATCTGTATCTTGCTATGTACGATACTTGGCCGTCCATTGACAGAAATGTATGACTTTAAGCACAGCAATCTCGGTTCCTATAAATTGATTGAGGAGAATCAACAGATCCAACTGGTATATTCAAAAAGTCTAAGACAAATTAATGAAGAAGCTTAAGGTTTCAGCAGTGTCTTACCTAAACACCAAACCTTTCTTGTACGGTTTGGAAAACTCTGAGCTGTTTCAAGATATTGACTTGGAGCTTCACATTCCTTCTGAAGGCGCTGATTGTCTGAGAGAGGGAAGAGCAGATATCGGCTTGATTCCAGTGGCTGTACTGCCAGAATTATCTGGGTACCGTGTAATAACAGACACTTGCATAGGAGCTGAAGGGGATGTTGAAACGGTTGTACTTTTTGCCAAAAAGCCCTTGGACCAGATTGACACTGTCCTTCTTGACTTTCATTCCCGTACTTCTGCTCAGCTTGTACAGGTGTTGTTTCGAGAGTATTGGAGGCAAGAGGTAAGGTTCGAAGCTGCTGAGAAGGGCTACGAGGCAAGAATTGAAGGAAATACAGCGGGATTGGTAATTGGAGATCGGGTGTTTGAATGGCGATCACGATTTGAATATCAATATGATCTTGCCGGGGCTTGGTTTGATTGCTATCAATTACCTTTCACTTTTGCAGTTTGGGTCGCAACGGAGCATGTTTCAGAAGATCAGATTGCTCGTTTTAGCAATGCTCTGTCCTATGGCATCGATAATATTCCCGCTGTTGCAGCGATTTGGCAAGATAGCTCACGATCAAATTTCGATCTAGAGGCTTACCTGAAAGACAAGATTAGTTACAATTTTGACAGGGCTAAAAGAACCGCCCTAAAGAAGTTTCTCTCGCTCATTAAGGAAAATACGCTGAGGAACCCAAGTAATAACAAGAAGCTAAGCTATGCAGAGAGAGCCGAGACTAAGCGTTAACATAAATAAGATCGCCTGGTTGCGAAATGCACGGGGAGGTAATGTGCCAAACCTTACACAAATGGCAAAGGATTGTGAACGCTTTGGTGCTGAAGGTATTACGGTTCATCCACGCCCGGATGAGCGCCACATACGCTATCAGGATGTTTATGATCTTAAGCCTCTTGTAACAACTGAGTTCAATATTGAAGGCTACCCAGCTGAGCGATTCATGAAGATGGTATTGGAAGTCAAACCGGATCAATGCACTTTGGTCCCTGACCCACCTGGGGTATTGACTTCCGATGCAGGTTGGGATACTGTCAAGAACCGAGAACAACTGGAAAGGGTGATAGCTGAATTGAAAAATCAGGGTATTAGAGTCTCTCTGTTCATTGAACCCAATAAGGCAATGATTGAAGGGGCTAAAGCAGCTGGGGCTGATCGCATCGAGTTCTATACTGGCCCCTATGCTGCTCAGTATCATCAAGATCGGGAGAAAGCAATTGCCTCTTTTAGGGAAGCGGCAATTTTCTGCAATGAAATTGATATCGGTATCAATGCAGGACATGATCTTGATCTCAGTAATTTGGCTTTCTTCAGTAAAAACATTCCGAACTTGCTCGAAGTATCCATAGGTCATGCTCTTGTTTCCGATGCCTTGTATGTAGGGATGGAAAACACCATACAGGCCTATTTGTACGCGTTAAAGGGCCTCAATGGGGCGTAATTTGCCCTAGCAGCGTCGGAATTTGCCGCTTATGGTAATATTTCCTGCAAAATTGTTTCCACTACGTTAATATTTCTTAAATTTAGTGTGACTTCTGGTGGCGACAACCTGTTGGCCACTCAGCTTCTCATCGAGAGAATCAAAATTTCACTCCTTACTCACCTGAAAATCGAATTTCAGGCACCGGAATTAATACGTCAACTTCATTCTTAATGTCACCGATATTGGTGCTTGTAAGTCATTGTGCCCAAAGCCAATCCGTATGCAATGTGCATCAGGTGGCTACATAGTAAATGGCGCATTTCGGTGTCCGATAAATGCAGGTATCCCAGTAAAAATTCATAACTTAGTTATCCGAACCATATTTCATCTAAATCTAAAAAGGGAATTATGAAACACATTTATTTGCTAGTCTTTTCCTTGCTGCTCTGCACGTTTTCGATGCAGGCGCAGGATAAGACAGTTTCAGGTACCATAGCAGACGAGCTTGGTCCTCTCTTTGGCGTGAATGTCACCGTCAAAGGAGGAAAAGGGCTCGGAACTACGACCGACCTGGATGGAAAATACACGCTGAAAGTGCCAGAAGGCGCAGAGACGTTGGTGTTTAGCTATCTGGGATACGAAACTCAAGAGTTGCCGGTAGGTAATGGTGGTATCATTGATATGACCATGACAGAAGACGTTCTTAAGTTGAGTGAAGTAGTTGTAACAGCTTTGGGCGTTTCGAGAAAAGAAAAATCACTCGGATACGCAGTGCAAGACCTGGATGGTGATCAGTTTACCCAAGCAAGGGAAGCCAATATCATCAACTCTCTCTCTGGTAAGGTTGCCGGAGTACAAGTGAATTCAAGCTCTGGATCCGTAGGAGCTTCTTCCAGAATTCTTCTGAGAGGTACCTCTTCCATCACAGGGAACAACGATCCCCTGTTTGTAATCGACGGTGTACCTATCGACAACACTAACTACGGTAATGCGGGATCAACTGGTGGATTCGATCAGCCAAACGGTGTTGCAGATCTTAATCCTGATGATATCGAGACGATCTCTGTTTTGAAAGGCCCTAATGCGGCTAACCTCTATGGATTGAGAGCTTCAAACGGAGTAATCCTGATTACTACAAAGAAAGGAACCAGAAATCAGAAAGGAATTGGAATCTCAGTTAACTCATCGACTACTTTCGAAAGGCCACTGGTACTTCCTGATTTCCAAAACTC
>JAHDDV010000440.1 GCA_020629205.1 Chitinophagales bacterium
CTCCGACATTGATATGTCGCCGAACTTGCTCAATGGCAACCTCATTCGACGGGAGCAACAGTATTGTAATTCCAACTTCAATGGCTCCGACATGGATATGTCGCCGAACTTTGAGCCTCACGAACAAGTGCATTCGATAGAAAGTTCGTGAACTTTCTCTACATCTTGGGGTTGCAGTTCGATAGAAAGTTCGTGAACTTGCTCTACGACGGTTGGATTGGGATGATTGGCGCGAGCGAATGAGGGTGATGAATAGCCGCGGGCGCAGCGGAACGAAGTGCCCAGATAGCGTAGTGAGTGCCAGCCTGTGGTGGCTCGACGTTAGGAGAGACGCAACAGGCTGTGCAACGAACAGCTAGCTGGGTGCTGAGTATTAGCGGAGCACGTGTACCATGCTGCTACGTGTGGATCTGCTTGGCTCCCCCTTGGGACCGGCGAACAGAACCGTCTGAATGGCCTTTTTATTTCTGTCACCCTTCGTTGCTCGTCGGTTATGTAGCGAGGCAATAATCCCTCCTCGCGCATCGGCTGACAAAAAGATGAGCTCCATCCAACCATCCATTCCCCCTACTCTTATGAGATCATTGACTTACAAGGGAAGCGCATGAAAGCAGGCATTCTAAACGAAGCAAAATTAGTTTCCGTCTCGGATTTGTCGGAAGGAACATAGGTACTTCGTCTAAGTAATCCAAAGAGTGAGCCTACTTCAATCCCTTTCCTCAAAGAATAAAGTAATGAAAAGAATCACACTGTTGTTACTTGTGCAGATCTCTCTGTGGACATGTTTGCGTGCACAATTCGTTCATGAACAAACCATATATCGTGGAATTGACCCTCCTGAAAAAATATTTGCTGCCGCTGACTTTGATGGGGACGGCGATGCAGACTTTCTGGGCACCACCGGATGGCTTGAAAGAGATAGTGAAAACAGCTTCAGCGAGTACCATACCTGGGATAACACCTACGAGTTAGCTAGTGCCTTTGTGGCAGATTTTGACGGTGACGGAGATATGGACGTGCTGGGAAACGTAGGTCAAATTTTCACGCAAATTCTCGTTCTCTTGGAAAACGACGGAACAGGTAACTTAAGCGTAACAGCGCCCGGTGGCGAAACAGTCGTGGGCATAGGAGATATCGATGGCGATGGAGACATGGACGCTTTTCAATATATTGAGGTATTTGGCGACAATTCTCCAAAGGAAATTTCGTGGCTACGTAACGAGGGTGGAAGCTTTAGCAATCAATCATCGCTTGGCTTTAGCTGCCTTACACAATCCAATTCTTTGCTAGACGTCAAAGACATTGATGGGGATGGAGATGTGGACTGCGCCTGTCAATCGGAGAATAAGATTAGGATTTTCTTGAACAACGATATGCAGTTTGAGCAGCAATTGAGCATTGATTTTCCTGATAGTCTTAAGGATCCAAGAGGTGTCTTTGGATACTTTGACGATAATTCGATTCTTGACATCATATATGTTGATCCGAATGCCAGCAACTCGGCTCAGATACTTCCGGGTAATGGAGATGGTACTTTCGACGAGCCAATATCTGCAATACTAGGAAAGATTCCTGCCGGTAGGGCTTGTCTTGGCGATTTCAACGCTGATGAAAAAACTGATATACTCTTTCTTGACGGCCTTGATACCTTCATCCAATTTAGTAATGGACTAAACTCCTTTCCTGCGGACTTCAATGAAAACCTTGCCTTTTTTGAAGAGCATACTACAGTGCTCAATGTAGACGAGGACATTGCCATGGAAGTGGTAAATATTGGCACGCTATTTAAGAAAGTTCAAGTTCTTGATCTACAAACTGATGAGTCACCTTTCACCGTTTTTCAAAGTCTCGGAGTTGAAATTACCGACATTGAAAGTTATGACTATGATAAAGACGGCGACGAGGACTTGCTAGCACTTTCTTACAATAGAGGACTGCTCTTTTTTCAAAATGACATGGAACAATTCCAGCCACCGGAATTGCTCTGGTCCAATGTAAAATGTAGCGAAATGTGCATTTTCGATATCGAAGGTGATGGCACAGATGAAATCGTTGTTTCAAATTCCGGCTCTCCGCATGTGAAAATCCTGCGACCAGATGATAATGGAGTTCTTCAGTATGATGAAGCAGTTGACATCACTCACAACATTGAGGAAATCCTTTACCCACTTGACATTGATGGCGATGGCAATCAAGACATCATCAGTTTTGATGAGCGTCTGCAGGTAAGTTACGGTACCGGACAGGCGTTTGAAGAACCACAGGAAATTTTCACTGAGCTGCAAGAAATTGGTGCACATCAGCTCTTTGCTAAATTCCTTGATTGGGATTTGGATGGGGATCTAGATTTACTGGCACCAAAGGAAAATCTTGAGCTCGGGCTTTACTATTACGAATATCTCGGGAATCGCAGCTATGCTAGTGGGGTGGAATTGGTATCTCTGGTCGATAGAGCCATTGATTTCGCAGATTTAGATCAAGATGGCGACCAAGATCTGCTGGCAAAGCTTGAAGGCGATTCGGGATTCGCCATTTACCTCAACAACGATGGTGAACTTGTGCAACATGCTACCATCCCGGATTTCACTGCTCCCCTTCAACCAACGACTCACCTGCTGTTGGATTTTGACAATGATGGGCATATCGATCTCTTTGACGAGGGAAGTCTTTGCAAGAACGACGGAAGTGGAAATCTTGAAACCACTAACGTTTTAAGCTATTTGACCTATACCAATTTCTTGACTGCGATTGACTATAATCAGGATAGCTTAGCGGACATTGTGTACTTCGATGCCGGAGCTATTGAGCTTTATCAAAACCAGCTGGCCGGTTCTGAGTCGGTTGCCATTCAAAATGCTACGGGCAATGATGATTTCATCCTATCACCGAACCCCGCAAGCAATACAATTCTTATCTCCTCTGAATCGCTGGAGGAATGTAGTTTTCGGATTGTGTCCATCAATGGATCAGACAAGAGGGAAGGAATTCTTGCTGCTAATCGGACTATCGACGTTTCTTCTCTTCAAAAAGGATTGTACATCTTACATCTCGAGTCGCAAGAGCTTTCAAGCAAGAAGCTTTTTTTCAAGCAATAGGCTTTTGGGTCGCTCTTTCAGCGGTCTCCGCCGACTCGTCGATATTTTCGCTGCACACGAAATGGGCCTTCATCAGTATCTTTCCCTTTACTTTAACAATTCATCTAGTAAGCTTGGAGCACATTAGCAACACCATACATGTGAAAGGGATGTCTTCCTGATTTTATTGTCCATTTCTCCAACTCCCCTCTATTCACCGTCTGTTTCATTTTTGGAGCTGACAGCGGATATACATGAGCATGATTTTTTGGGCATGCCCCTCCATTCGCTACAGTTGCGCTGGCGCGCGCCTTCCACTCATTCCGGGTCGTGGCCTCCGCTAATACTCACCTTGTGCAGGGCGCTTCGGCTCTTGGCTGCTGGGGTCTCTCCGCATGCGCTACGAGCCCCCATCAGCCAGGCCTCAGTCGCCCTGCCCGGCGGCTCGTTCCGCTGCGGTCACTCATGCGGGTTTTTGATGGTAATATACCAAAAGCTGCCCTAAGCACAAGGGCCAGGTAAACAAGATCTTCACCAAATAGACTCCACACGGCCCTTCAATTTCGAAATCAAAATAATGGGCGTATCCCATTGCTCGCTTGCACAAGGCCGCGGAGCGGTCAAATCTTGATAGCTCGGGATGTAACCCCGGGTAAGCTGACAACCGTTTTATGAGGCGCGCCCGAATATCCACAAAGATGACTTTGGTTTCTCGCGCCTGTGTTGATTGCTGCTTCGGCGGGAGCGGCTGCATTGTGTAACCAGCTTTATTGGCTCCGACATTGATATGTCGCCGAACGTTGAAGTGCATTCGGCAGAAAGTTCGTGAACTTTCTCTACGACGCTTGGATTGGAATGAATCGAATTCGGCGGGAGG
>JAHDDV010000441.1 GCA_020629205.1 Chitinophagales bacterium
GGAGAGACCTGATGCAGCATAAGCCGAAGCGCTGTGGACAAGGTGAGTGAGAGCGTATAGCCCGGCCCGAAGCTGCCCGATACAATAATGGCCGTGAATGCGCTAGCATACACGACCATTATTGTATCGGGTGGCGAAGGGACACGCCCAAAAAATCATTGTATTCTCTTTCCTATTCCTCCATGGCAGTATCCATGACCGGAACCGGTGTCGCAGCCATCTTGAATCTACTTCCATACTTCGCTTCCAGCTTGGCAAATCGTCGGGCCATTTTTTCATAACCCTGCGTGCGCATGTATTGGAAAGGACCACCAGTGAAAGGCAGGAAGCCGATACCAAATACAGCACCAGTATTGCCCGCCGTCTCGTCGGCGATGATACCTTCATCCAGACACATGAGTGCCTCATTCAACATCATACAGAGTGCGCGCTGCTGAATTTCCTTCTTCTTCATCTCCACATCACCATCGCCTTTGAAGTACTTGTAGATGCTTTTATTGACCCCCTTGCGCTTGCCTTTGGCATCGTAAGTGAAGAATCCTCTGCGGCCTTTCTTACCAGTAAGACCATCTTTATACATCTGCATGATCGAGAGATTGACTGGGAAGTCCGGACGGCTGCCAGCATGCTTTATTCCTGTCTCCGAAACGTGGGCCGATACATCAATGCCCACTTCATCGATGAGCTTGAAAGGACCGACCGGGAAGCCAAGATCTTCCATAGCCGTATTGATAACTTCAATCGAAACCCCTTCGTCGACCATCAACAAACATTCGTTGAGGTATGGTATGAGGATACGATTGACATAAAATCCGGGACAGTCATTGACCACAATCACGGTCTTGCCCTGACGCACACCAAAGTCGTAGCATTGCTTGATCACTTCATCGGAAGTGTACTTTGTCTTTACGATTTCGAGCAGCGGCATCTTCGGCACCGGAGAGAAATAGTGCATACCGATCACCTGCTCTGAACGCTTCGCATGCTCGGCCATTTCAGTGACAGACAGCGCTGAAGTATTCGTGGCAATCACCACATCATCCTTGCAATGCTTTTCGATATCTTCGATAATCTTCTTCTTCAGGTCCATCTTTTCCAGCACGGCTTCGATTACAATATCTACCTCATCGAAGTCTTCATAGCTCAGTTGGCCTTGTATGCGACCAATAGTGCGCTCGGCATCCAGCTTGCTGAGGGTCTTGTACTTCACCTTCTTTTGCAGACCTTTCCAGATCGCTTTTTGTGTAGCAGCGATACCATCATAGGCGATATCTTTGAGTATGACATCGATGTCGTTTTTCACGCTAACCTCCGTGATCCCACTACCCATAAATCCTGCGCCGATCATGCCCAGTTTGTTGAGTGGCTTGGATGGCTTCTCGCGCTTCTTATTGTCGGTCATTATGTAGAAGAGATTTCGCAAACCCTTGCTTTCCTTAGACAACAATAGTCCTTCAAACAGCTCCAACTCCTTGGCATATCCAGCTTCGATACCTTCGCTATAACCCGTCTCTACACAATCGATGATGGCTGGTACTGCAGGATAATTGCCCTTGGATTGCTTCTTGGCCACCTTGCGGGCCTGATTGAAAAGGATGCTTCTACCCGCTGCATTACCCTCTAGTGCCTTATCCGCAAAAGATTGCTTGCGCTCTTTTCGAGGCTTACCAGAGGCCAATTGCTCAACCATCTTCACGGCTGCATAGTGCAACTTATTTTTATTCACCACAGCATCCGCCAAGCCCATTTTCCTTGCCTGGTGTGCGTAGATATTCTTGCCCGTAAGCATCATATCCAAAGCAGCCTGAATGCCTACTCTACGAGGCAAACGCTGCGTACCACCTCCCCCTGGAAGGATACCCAATTTCACCTCAGGAAGCGCCATCTTAGTGCTCGGATCGTCGGTTACGATAATGGCATGACAAGCAAGCGGCAATTCCACTCCCAGCCCATAGGCCGTTCCGTGAATAGCTGCCACAATCGGCTTGTCGCTATTTTCGATCTTAGCCAGGATCTGATGACCAAGGGCCTGAATCGGACGAAACTCGCCCTTCTTCTCAATCTCAAATGACTTGATATCGGCACCCGCCATAAAGTCCTTCAAT
This sequence comes from Chitinophagales bacterium, assembly GCA_020629205.1. Taxonomy (GTDB): domain Bacteria; phylum Bacteroidota; class Bacteroidia; order Chitinophagales; family UBA2359; genus JAHDDV01. Next base: position 2,106 of record JAHDDV010000441.1, read on the forward strand.
CGAGAGATGATAATAATTCCTTTGATCTCGGGATCATTCATATACGACTCAAAGGAGTCTTTCATGATGTCGATCAAAGTCGGGGACACCACATTCATGCCGCCCAGCTTGTTCTCCAACCAGACGGTACAGATGCCGTCTTTGATTTCTATTTCGAAGTAATCTGATTGATTCATGTTTGTGTTTTATGCTTGGTATTTTTTAATCAACATGGCATGTCCATGCGCTCCTGCAGCACAGGCAGCCAATACACCCAATTGCCCATCCTCCTTGATCAATCGATTGGCAGTGGTATTGAGTAGGCGTGCTCCGGTAGCACCAAATGGGTGACCAATAGAAAGAGATCCACCCCAAAGATTGAACTTGTCCATTGGCACTTCGCCGACAGCGGTATCTCGACCCAATTTCTCTTGCGCAAATTCATCCGAAGCCAGGCACTTGAGATTGGCAAGTATCTGTCCGGCAAATGCCTCGTGAAACTCCACGACATCTACTTCATCGAAAGTAAGGGCATTACGCTTAAAGAGCTTAGACACGGCATATGCAGGTCCCAGCAATAGCTCTGTCTCCATGTCTTGACCAGTAAATACAAAGTCTAGTATCTCTGCCTTGGGCGTAAATCCGAGCTCAAGCGCTTTGGCTTCACTCATCAAAAGCACGACTGCAGCACCATCTGACAGGAAGGAAGAATTGGCGGCCGTCAGGGTGCCAAATTGCTTGTCAAAAGCTGGTCTCAGCGTCGATACTTTTTCCAATTTTGAATCACCTCGCACCCCATCATCCTTGCTCACAGGCTTGAAGTTTGGCGGAGCCTCCACGGTACATACTTCCTCATCCAAAATCCCTTCTTCCCAGGCTTTGGCAGCGAGATGATGGGAGCGCACGGCAAATACATCCTGCTCTTCACGTGTCACGCCATAGGTAGCTGCCATGATATCGCAGTCTTCACCCATCACCCGATTGGTCATGTACTCCGCCACTTTGGGCCGCTCCGGCGCAAAGTCTGCCGGACGCAAAGTCGTGGCAAATTTGATGAAATCAGCTGTGGTCTTTAGCTTCTGTGCCTTGAAGAGTTTCTGCTGCATTTCCTTCCGATAGCTAATAGGCGTAGCAGAAGTATTGTCTACTCCTCCTGCGATCATCACATTGGCATGGCCGGCATATATCTGATAAAAGGCAGTCGAGATGGCCCGGTTGGCTGAAATACAGGCTTGAGAGACCGTATGACAAGGTGTAGATTGCGGAATCCCTGCGGACACAGCCGCTTCTCTGGCCACATTGCTGGTCTTGAGATTGGAAATCACTGTGCCCATGACTACTCCATCGACAGCTTCCGGATCGATGTCCGTCTTACGCAACAGTCCCTGAATGGCGTACTTACCCAACTCATAGGACATCAAGTCCATATAGGCACCACCGGACTTTAGGAAGGGTGTCCGACAGCCTTCCACTAGTACTACTTTTTGTGTTTGCATTCTGTAATTTATTTGGAATGCAAAGGTAGCTGTTTCGGATGATAGATTCCAGATTGTGTATTGTTGATTGTGTATAGTGTATGATGTGTGCCTTTTGCAGGTTTACAAGGAGCATTCGGATTGACAGATTACATCCTAGCGCGATGCCGCGCGTGACCTCCGGTCACGTGCACACGATAAAAAGCTAACGTGGTGATTTTGTCAAACAATTAGCGGTATAGCCAATGCTTCCCGCGATCGAAAGACGGTGGACTCTAGCCCCGGGCGCAGCGGAACGAAGTACCCAGATAGCGTAGTGAGTGCCAGCATGTGGTGGCTCGACGATAGGAGAGACGCAACAGGCTGTGCAACGAACAGCTAGCT
>JAHDDV010000442.1 GCA_020629205.1 Chitinophagales bacterium
TTAGGGTTTAGAAGGTTCGGGTGTAATTGATAGAAGGGATTATCGGGAGCAGACCTTGCTTGACCAATTGGTTTTCTCGCGTGCCTTGTTCCACAAAGGATTGCATTCCTTGCACGGTTGACCCCGAGAAGCCTGTGAAGACATCGAGGTAAACCGGGTTGCTTTGATTATAGGCATTGTATGCGCCAAAGGTCCAAACCCGCTTTCCGTTCTTCTTTTCTTTGCTGAAGTTGACGCTGAGATCAAGTCGGTGAGTGGCCGGGAGTGTCAGGTTATTGCGTTCTTCTACATGCTGCATATTTGCTACCGTCTCACCATAGAGATGAAAATTATACTTGGCTAGTGCGAAAGTAACTTTGGTACCACTGGCATAGATCCAATTGGCATTGATACTGATTTTGTCATTTATCTGGTAGCTGGCTACAAGGCTTAGATCGTGTCTGCGATCATACTTGTACAGGAACTGCCGGCCTTCATTGATATCGTCGAAGTTGCGAGTAGACTTGGAAAGGGTGTATCCGATCCAGCCCGTAAATCGATCCAGCTTTTTCTTGAGCAGTAGTTCTACTCCATAGCTATTGCCTTTGCCTTGTACGACTTTTTCTTCCCAGCTGTCATCGAGATTCAGATAGTCGACTCCTTCGGCGTAGGAGAGTAGGTTGTTCATTTTTTTGTGATAGGCTTCCATTGATAGCTCGTATGTAGGAGATATGTTGAATACATAACCCAGAGCGAATTGCCGGGACTTTTGTGGCTTGATGTTTTTGGTCGGAGGAACCCATAGGTCATTTGGCAAGCCGACACCGGTACGGGTGAGCAGATGCAAGTACTGCTGCATTAGCGTGAAAGAGCCTTTGAATGCCATCCTTGGACCAAATTGGTAGCGAGCGAGCAGTCGAGGCTGCAAGGAGCTATACATTTCCCCTTGCACATTGAATGCGCTGGCATGCAGGCCAAGATTGAGGCTAAGTGCTTCGTTGATTGAGATATGGTCTTCGATGTAGACATAAGATTCAAGTGCCTTGATTTTCGATGCGCCGTAGAGGGTATCTATGCGAGCATCCTCTCCTGTGGAGGCATCTGTCAAGCTTTCATCCACTTTCAGCAGTCCAACATTGAAGCTGTGGTGGATGCTGCCTGCCCCAAAGCGAAGGTCGTGGTTTGCTTGAATTGACTTTTGGAAATCTACTTTGAGACCGATGTCTACGATGCCCGTTTCGAAGGCATTGCTGCGTGTGTCGGTCCAGTCGATGATGTCTGTTTCGTATTGCTGTTTTTGTGAAATGCCTGACTCATAGTGATATCGTCCATAGATTAGATTGACTTTTGAAAACCAACCGGATTCATAGATGCGGTTCCAGCGCAGGGAAGCAATGGTGTTGCCCCACTTGAGTTTCGCTTCCTCCTTATCTTCCAGCTGATATGGCAAGTTTTGATTTGTATTGTATTCACCGATTTCTTCCCGTCCTGATTTGAAATTGTCAGACCCTGTGAGAAAGGAGGCGAAGACTTTGTTTCTATCATTGATTTGATGGGTGATTTTTGCGTTGATATCGCGAAAGTTATAATTCAGGCTGTTGGTAACTGAACCTTTGTCATTGCCTTGCTCGATATCGTAATCTTCGGACTGCTTGTACAGTGCATTGATCAGCGGGCCCAGATAGGTGGTTCGGGCACTAAGGTTGAAGGAGGTTTTTTGTCCACCCAAGGGACCGTCGAGAGACACCTTGCTAGAGATGAGCCCCAGGTTGATACTACCTTTAAGTCTTTCTGTGTTTCCATCTTTTGTGCGCACATCGATGACGGAGGACAGTCTGCCCCCATAGCGAGCCGGAAAGCCTCCTTTGATAAGTGTTGCTTTGTTGATCGCGTCTTCGTTGAAGACAGAGAGGAAGCCCAGCAGATGGGTGGGGTGATAAAGTGGTACATCATCCAGGAGGAAGAGATTTTGATCAGGACCACCTCCGCGCACATACATACCGGTGTTTCCTTCCGTGGCAGTGGCTACACCAGGCATGAGTTGGAAAGCGCGTAAGACATCCACTTCGCCGGCGAGATTTGGAATAGATTTGATCTCACGCATTTCGAGGGTGACTTGACTCATCTCAGTGACTCGTTGGCTGGCTTGTGCCTCCCGCGCTGTTACCACGATTTCTTCCAATTCGAGTGCAGGTTCCAGTTCGATACTAATTTGTTGGTCTTTGAATAGATGGATCGTTTTTCTGAAGGGTTTGTAGCCGATATAGGAAGCGGCGATTTCAAGGCTTTGCACATTTTGGGTGAAATTGAAGTAGCCGTATTCATTGCTTGTAGTTCCCTGCTGATTGGAAAGGTTGACCACATTGGCTCCGATGAGTTTTTCCCCTGTTTTTGAGTCAGAAATGTATCCGTGCAGGTTGAATGTCGGCACTGCTTTTTTGGGATCGTAAAAGAGGGTAACTTGTTGACCCGTCTGTTCAAAAGCGATTTGTGAATTTTGAAAGAGGGCGGTCAAAGTCTTTTCTATCGAGGCATTTTTTACCTCGCAGTTGCAAGCGGTATAATGCGTGTTGATTAGGTCCAGGCTGTAGGCAAAGGACAGATTTGTTTGAGCTTCGATCTCCTGGATCAGCTTAGTAACCGACTTGTTTGCGGGGCTTAGGCTAATTGCCTCAGTCGTCTGGCCGAAGCCGTATGCAAAGTGCAGGCAGAGCAAGGCCAGGAGTGAAAAATTAGTTTTCATCTTAATTGGGTTTATAAGGGTTTAGGGTCAAAGGCTATTGGGCACAAGAAGTGCCTTCGATTTGGTAAGTTCCGGATGCATCTTTAGAGATCTTCCATCCGAAGCTTCTTTCGATAGTTTTGAGTATTTGTGAAAGTGATTGATCTTTGAATTCTGCGGTGAAGGAGCAGTCTGCCAGCTTCCCTGTGGAAAATCTGAAGGAAACTTCCTGTGTATTGGCTAGATCTGCAAAGACCTGACTTGCAGGACTCTCTTCGAATTTGTAGTGATTCGTTTTCCATGCCAAGAAATTTTGTGTGTTGAAATTGCTTTCGACCAGTTGGCCGGTTTTACTAGACAGCTTACCTGCTTCTCCGGCAGTTAGTGTGAGAGGCTCGTTGTCAGCGTACTTGCCGGTTCCTTCAAATCGGACCTTTCCTTCTGTTACGTGTACGGCCGTTGCCTTTTGATTTTCCTTGACATTGAACTTGGTACCAAGTACACTTACTTTTCCCATTTTTGTATTCAGGGTAAAAGGGCTGCTAGGATCTTTTTCAACTTCGAAGTAGGCTTCTCCCTTAAGGGCGTAGGCTCTTTTGTCTTTCGAGATATTGAGAGCTTTTAGGCTACTTCCTGCTTTGAGGTGGACCGTACTGCCGTCTACTAGTTGCACAGTCTTTAGTCCTTGAGTATCATTGCTGTATAGCACATTGTCTGATTGGAAGATATTGAAGTAGGTGAAGGTGGCTAGTGCACCGAAGAGCAGGCAAGCAGCGGCTATGCTGAAGTATCGCTTGAGGCTGGCCATCTTGGCAGCGGGCTTTATTTCTGCTTCTCGCCTTTGGATGATTTCGATGGTTTGCCGAAAAGATCTTCGCTTCTCTTCCTCGGAAATGCCAGACTTTGGATTGGCGGCATTAAGCCAGAGTTTTTCGTATCGTTTGAATTCCTTTTGGCCTTCCTGGCTGTTTTTCCAGATTTCCAGTTCAGCGGCTTCCTCCTTGGGCAGCTCACCGGCGAGGAGTTTGGCGATTTGTTGTGCTCTTACTTCTTCAGACATTATGCTCATTTGCTTATAGGACAACTCACTTTGGCTTTACCCTAGTGCTACGAACTTTGTTTACGCAGCACTAGTGAGAGAGGAGTTTTTTTGTGTATTGTGAATGGTGCATGTATGTTCAAGGTGCAAGGATCAAAGAGCAAGGTGTTTTTGGTGTAGAGAAAGTTCAGGAACTTTCT
>JAHDDV010000040.1:0-21878 GCA_020629205.1 Chitinophagales bacterium
TCGGAGAAGGTATCTCCTCTTAGGCCCAATCGGAGCGTTTCCAGTGGGATGATGTCATTGGGGGCAATGTTGCCGAGGTTGACGTTTTGGTCTAGCAATTTGATGAACCAGACTTGCTGTTTTTTCTGCGGGGCTTCCCAAAGAATTTTTTCTCTCGGGATAGAGTGCAGGATTTCTTCCACCAGTCCTGAGCGCACTTCGCCAGTCCCCCGGTAGATGCCTACGGTGCCGCTCTCCCGGGCCTCGGCGATGAGCATAGCCGAGCCGGCTTCCAGTTCTGCATCCATCAGCTTGATCCAGATGTATGGAGGCATGATTTTCTCGTGATCTTTCGAGCCGATTTCAGACCATACCGTGAAGCCTTTTTCTGCAAGTAGGTTAATGTACTTGCATTTTGCTTTGTGCGGCATTTCGAGAGAGCCATCCGAGACCTCCACATAAGGGACCTCGTACTTGTACAAGAGATCGAGATAGCGATCGAACTCGTTGCGCACAACGAAGGCTTCGAAGAGTGTGCCACCGAAATAAAAGGGAATATCGGATAGCTTCAGCAAAGCCATCTTCTGCTCAATATTTGGTGACACGATAGAGGTGCCAAAGCCAAATTTGACAACGTCTATGTAGTCCCTTGAAACGGAGAGCATGTCTTCCATTTCTCTGGTACTAAGTCCCTTATCCATGACCATATTCAGGCCAGATAATCTTGGTTTAGTTGTTCTTTGCGGCAGATAATCCAGTTCAAAATTCATCCCTCACTATCTTTTGATCTATTAGGTCGCAAATATCCACATTTTCTTCGAGATGCGGCAGTAGATCAAAAATAAGTGAGTGCGTGGAACAATCAATTTCAAGGCCGACTGTGAGGCATTCCATGGCTTGATACTTTTTGCCCGTAGCCATGAAGACACAAGCCTTGAGGTAGAAAAGCTCAGAGCTAACTTCGAATATTTCGAAACCTCTATCTATAATCTCCAAACAATCATCAAACATATGAAGATCGAAGTAGCATTTGAGCAGTCCGATCCAGTATTCGATTTCATGTTTATCTTCTTCGATCGCCTTTCTGTATAGATCCACGGACTTGATGTAGTCATCCAAATAGTAATGCAGATCGGCTGCAACAGAAAGATATTCTGGATTGGAGTCGTCGATTTTGATGGCGGTATCGTAGTAAGAAGAAGCCTTGATGTAAGAGCCCATTTCCTGATAGATATTGCCGAGCAGGAAGTGAGCCTCTTCGCATTTACGATCGATGCTAATGGCTTTCTTCAGTGCGGAAATGGCGTATGAGTCTTTGCCCAGATGTAGATGGCAACGTGCGATGGAGCACCATAGCTCTTCGTCTTCTACGCCTACTTCTGCGGCTTCTTCGAAATACTCCAGGGCCTTCTCGTAGTTTTCCATATCTGAATAGGCTTCCGCACATTCCCGATAAGCCTGTTCAAAGTCTTCTTTGATAGCGATGGCAAACTCATATGAGTCGATGGACTTGGAGTACATCTTCATGCTGTAGTAGGAGTTGGCCAAATTGTACCATGCTCTGAAGCAGAAGGGAGCCTCTTCCAATAGCGACTTGTGGAAGCTGATGCTGCGCTCGTACATCTGCCCAACCTCTACGCAATAGAGCAGGCGATTGAGGGCCTCTGAATGCTCGTTTTCCAGCAAGAGTGCTTGTTCGAGGTAATCAAATACCGTAGTCCAGTCATCGAGGTCTTCGTATACATCTGCAATGAGCAGAAAGATGTCTGGAAACTCATCACTATCAGCTTTGTCGAATGCTTGCTGGAGAATCTCCAGCGCTTCTTCATGCTTTTCGAGGTGAATGTGCATCTCTGCCTTGAGGTACAAGATTTCCAGGTCTGAGGGATCCAGAATCTCGGCCTTTTCCAGCACTTCCAATGCGGAGACACAGTCTCGTGCTTCGTATAGGAACTGAGCTTTTTTCAAGTGAAAGACAGCGGAGAAGGGGTATTGAGCAACTGCCCATTCGGTCACCTCCAATGCTTTCTTGTATTCGAATGACTCTTCGTAGAATTCTATTATTTGGTAGAAACTGCCGACTTCGAAAAAATGATTCTCTCTATTCTGAACCATCGCCTCGTAGGAGTCGATCAGTGTTATTAGTGCATCCTTACTGATTTCTTCGCCAAAATTTCTCTTAGCCATATACCTTTACTCTTTACACCTATGGCCAAACGGGGTAGTGTTTGACATAAGTCTATTCAACAATTCAATCCTTTGAGAATGGGGACAGAGATTGTCTTAAGTGCTAAGTAAAAGCGAGTTGTGCCGGAAAGTGGCATGTACTTCCAAGGGGTATTGGATTTTCATAGTTTAAGTTTTAGTTATTCAGTTGGCGGGAATTCCTAATAGGACCTGTAAAATCGGGGTAAATCCTACTCCAAAATAGTGCATTCTGCCCTGATTATCCAATCATTTCCGATTAATTTTTGACCTTTGAGAGCTCAAGTTAGCAGCAGCGGGAGCTTTTCCGAATAAAAAGTTTTTGTTGTACTATATAAATGCACGTTCAACTAGCAAATTCCGATCTTATGAAGAAGTATATTTATGCGTTAATGACCTTTGTTATGTACTCGGGATTAGGCCTTTCCGGCCAGTCATCAGAGGCTATTGATTATTGGCAGCAGGAGGTGGACTATCGAATTGATGTCACTCTGGATGATGAGGCGCATACATTGAAGGGATATCTTGAGTTTGATTACAGCAATAACTCCCCGGATGATCTGGAATTTATCTATGTACACCTCTGGCCTAATGCTTTTAAGGATCTAAATACTCCTTTTTCTAAGCAACAGCTAGAGCATGGACATACGGACTTTTACTTTGGCAAGTCTGAAGATCGGGGCTATATCAAGGATTTGAGCTTCAAGATAGGGGACAAGGCCCTTGTTATGGAATCCTATCAAGAGCACGAGGAAGCCTGTAAAGTGCTGTTGGACAAGCCCTTAAAAAGTGGCGAAAGCATCACCATCAGCACTCCTTTCTTTGTCAAAATCCCAAAGAGTGTTTCACGGCTAGGGCATACCGGGCAGGCTTATCAGATTACTCAATGGTACCCAAAGCCGGCAGTTTATGATAAAAATGGGTGGAATGTGATCCCCAATTTGACTTTGGGAGAGTTTTATTCGGAGTTCGGATCTTTTGATGTCAGTGTTACGCTACCAAAAAATTATGTTGTGGGCGCAACGGGAGAATTGCAAAATGAGGAAGAAATAGCTTGGTTGGATGCAAAAGCTGCGGAGACTGCAAAGATTGAAAACTATGGGACTTCTTTGGAGTTTCCCGTTTCTGATACGGAGACGAAGACGCTACGATACAAGCAAGATCGCATACATGATTTTGCCTGGTTTGCTGATAAGCGGTTTCATGTATTGAAGGGAGAGGTTAAACTGCCGAATTCGGATAGGACCGTAACGACATGGGCTATGTATACCAACGACGAGTCGGCTCTTTGGGCTAACAGTCTGGAGTACCTACATGATGCTACTTATGCTTATTCGCTTTGGGTTGGGGAATATCCTTTCAATCATGTTACAGCTTTGCAGAGTACCTTGAGTGCTGGTGCTGGCATGGAGTATCCCATGATTACTGTCATTGGTCCTACCCCATCTGCAAGGCTGCTTGACAGGGTGATCTGCCATGAGGTTGGACACAACTGGTTTTACGGCATTCTGGGGAGCAATGAACGTGCTTTTCCCTGGATGGACGAGGGGATGAACTGTTTTTATGAGAGTCGCTACATGGTGGCCAAGTATCCAATAGCCGAAAATCCACCGATAGGCAATGAGCAGCTTAGTCGGTTCTTCGATATCGGTGATTTGGACAAGTTTCGGGTAGATGAGTTAACGACACAGGTGACCGAGCGTACGTGTAGCCATCAGCCAATTGCTGCTCACTCGACAGAGTATACCGAATTGAACTATGCTGCTATTCTTTATTCGAAGGCCCCATATGCTTTCCGCTATTTGGAGCAATTTCTCGGAAGATCTGAGTTTGATCGCATCATGCAGAAGTACTATGAGACCTGGAAGTACAAGCATCCCCAACCGGAGGATTTCCGGGCTTTGATGGAAAAGGAATCCGGCAAATATCTCGACTGGTTTTTTGATGAGTTGATGACGACCAAAGCAAAGGTCGATATAAAGATATGTGATGTTCACAAGCACAAGCAGAAAATCGGTGAAGACACCTTTGATGAGATCACGGTACACAATAAGTTGGAAAATGTTAAGGGTCCATACTCGATTTCGGGCTTGAAGGATGGGCAGATTGTGCATACGGCCTGGTATGATCCATTTGCAGACAAGGATCATGTTCTTTTCCCTACCGGAGATTACGATGAGCTTCGTGTGGATGCTATTAGGGCAATGCCAGAGACCAATCGCCAGAACAACAACTATCGGTACAATGGCTTGTTTCCCAAAGTCGAGAAACTAAGATTACAGCCTTTGTTTTCCCTTGAGAATCCCGAGCGAACTCAATTGTTCTTCAGTCCAATTGCCGGATTTAACTATCACGATCAGGCCATGTTAGGTATTGGCTTATACAACAGCTTTATCCCTGCCCGCAAATTCCAATGGCAAGTGGCCCCGATGTATGGGCTTGGCAGTCGAGAGTTTGTAGGTACAGGGGCAGCCAGCTATACGATCACTCCCGATAATAGTTGGTTGCAAAATGTACAGCTGAGATTGGGTGCAAATCGTTTTACTTATAATCTAAGGACTCGAATCGATAGTCTTGATGTGCCGAGAGAAGCCTTCACCTATCTGACTTTGAAACCATCAATAACATTCAACTTTCAGAAGAGCCATCCTAAATCCAAGCGATCGAGCAGTCTGACATTTTTGCACCACAATCTTCGTTATGAGGACCGAAACAAGGACACGATAGACAGTCGATTTGCGGTCAAAAACAGAACTGGCTACTTCAATGAGATAGCTTATGAGCTGCGAAACAATCGTTCGATCAACCCCTTAGGACTGCGACTTGCACTGCGTCAAGGTAGCATGGAAAACCAGGAGCGAATTGGTACGGTGAACGATTTGGGTTTTGTTTTGGCAAGTATTAGTGCGGACTATAAAATCACCTTCGACAGCAAGAGTCGGGGAAGTCGATTTAGGGTATTTGCTGGTTACTTCTTGCAGAATGATCGTAATGCACGTGTGATGGGATTGAGCGGAACTTCTGGTGGAGCAACAGATCCTTACTTCGAGCATCTGTACCTGGGTCGAAACAACACGCTCGATGTTCCCACTTTCTATCAGCAGCAGATCTATCATCAGTTCGGTGGCTTCCGATTGCCAAGCGTTTTGGGTCGAGCGAACCAGTATATGTTTAGCTTGAATTTTGATAGTAGCATACCAAGAATTAAATTACCTTTGAAAGTCTTTGCAGATATTGGTTATGCATCCTCTGAATCAAGTATTTCTCTTCCGGGAAATGAGACCATTTTGTATGATGCTGGCTTGGCATTGGTGATTTTACCTGATGTGTTAGAAGTCTATTTCCCCTTGCTCATCGCCTCAGATTTTCAAGATAATCTGGATATCAACCAAAAAACCTTCAAAGACCGAATCAGCTTTGTGCTCAACATCACGGACATGAGTCCATTCACAAGAATAGCGCAACTGACTCGATAGTGAAAACGGAAGTATGAGTGATAAGATTGAGTTTTTTAAGGAGGCAGTACAGAATCTGAAGACTGTAGGGACTTTGGCACACAGTTCCAAGGCGGCAGTTAAGAAAATGCTGGAACCAATAGATTTCGAAACGGCTGACTTTATCGTCGAGTTTGGCGCAGGCAATGGTAACATAACCAAGGAACTTTTAGCCAAGATGAAGAAGGACAGCACATTGCTGTCTTTCGAAATCAATGACAAGTTCTGCCTTGCATTGAGAGAAATCAATGACCCTCGCTTGAAGGTAATTGAAGACTCCGCTGAAAAACTTGGTCTGTATCTGGAAAAATACGGTAGAAGTAAGACCGACCATATTGTTTCAGCTTTGCCTTTGGTTGTACTTCCAAAACCCCTGTATAGAAACATACTAGATCAAATCAACGAGCACCTGGCTGAGTACGGCTATTTCACACAAATTCAGTACAGCCTTACGTCGAGAAAAGAGCTCAAAAGAAGGTTTAAAGAAATGGACACCAAATTTGTGCCCAACAACCTACCGCCAGCAGTTGTCTATGTCTGTCAGGGTTCAGCCAGCTAGCCAATTCTCTCCAATCTGTTAAGCAAAAAGTATGGATTTAAGTTTGATTTTGAAGGGCGCCGCCATGGGAATTGCGGAGGCCATCCCGGGTGTTTCTGGCGGCACGATCGCCTTCATCACCGGAATATATGAGCGCCTGTTAAACTGCATCAAGTCGGTCAACCCCTCTCTTCTTGGTGAGTTTAAGCGCGATGGAATTGCAGGTGTTTGGAAGAAGATGGACATGGGTTTCCTTCTGATGCTCGGCTTGGGAATGGTAGGCGGTTTGGTGACAGGTGTGTTTGTCATTAGCTATTTGTTGGAAACCTTTCCCATTCTTTTGTGGTCATTCTTCTTTGGATTGATTCTAGCCTCCTGCTTGTATATTGGAAAGCAGGTGGATAAGTGGAAAATTGGAGAAATCTTGCTGCTGCTACTGGGAACAGTGATCGCTTACTTTATCACGATAGCAGCCCCAGCCCAGGGATCGGAATCTCTGGCCTATGTGTTCTTTTCCGGAATGTTGGCGATCTCTGCTTTGATGTTGCCCGGATTATCCGGCAGTTTTATCCTGCTGCTTTTGGGGATGTATACCTATATCGTTCCCACCGTGAAGACGGCCCTAAAGACCCTTGCTCCGGACGCATTGGTGATCTTGTTAGTCTTTGGCAGTGGTTGTCTGGTAGGAATGCTCAGCTTCTCACATTTACTGTCCTGGACCTTCAAGAACTATCGCAATCTTACGCTTGCCACATTAACCGGTTTTATGTTTGGCTCCCTCAACAAGGTATGGCCCTGGCAAGAAGTCTTGAAAACAAAAATAAATAGCAAGGGCGAAGAAGTAGTCTCCTTTACCCAAAGTGTATTGCCCGGAACCTTTGCTAGCTTGAAAGAAAACTTCTTCTACGGCACCGAGCCTATGGTTCCTATGGCGATCCTCTTGATGATTGTCGGTTTTGGCTCCGTTTTCCTTCTGGAAAAACTGGGCAACAAATAGCCGGATCATGTACGGATTGATTGGATTTCCGCTATCACACAGTTTTTCACCAGCTTTCTTTGCCGCCAAATTTCAGCAGCTGAGAATAGAGGCATCTTACGAACTTTTCCCTTTACAGCAGGTGGCAGACTTCAAGCAACTACGCTCAAGGCGACCCAAGCTCAAGGGCCTTAATGTCACCATTCCTTATAAAGAACAGATCATTCCTTATCTGGATGAACTCAGCCCTGAGGCCAGCGCAATTCAAGCCGTGAATTGTATCCAGTTTCGGGATGGCAAATTGATTGGACACAATACAGATGCCTGGGGATTTGAGTTCAGCCTAATACCTTATCTACCAGCAGGAGACCATCGGGCCTTAGTTTTTGGAACAGGCGGCTCTTCGAAGGCCATTTGTTATGTTTTGACCAAGCATCAGATTCCCTACCATTTGGTTAGCAGAACAGCCCGAGAAGGAATTCTGGAATACAGGCAGATTGATGCCCACCGCCTTGCAACTGCCACAATATTAATCAATAGCACCCCCGTTGGCATGCATCCTGAGGTGGATGAAGAATTGCCTCTCCCCTACGATGCCCTAGATAAAGGCCACTTCCTATTTGACTTGGTCTACAATCCACTGGAGACGAAATTTCTCAAAAGGGGTCGAATTCGTGGAGCATACTGCAAAAATGGGCTCGAAATGCTCTATTTACAGGCCGAAAAGAGCTGGCATCTATGGAATCCAGATTTTTTTTGAACCAAAGAGCTAATCTATGCTTTGATATACTGATATTTGTATCTAATTAACTGGCGTTAAAAGATTAACAAATTTTCGGATTACTTAGAAGCATATAAATCAGACATTGGAAACCGGAATGATCATGCTAGGCATTTTGATCATTGTCATTTTACTATGGGTCAACTTTATGGTCATGAGCCGACGCAACCCACAGCAGGATCCGACAATGATGCTAAACATGGTCAATGAACTGCGCAGAGACCTGCAGGAAACCAATACCGCAGCCCGAACGGAGTTACAGCAGAACATCAATCTGCTAAGCGACCAGATTAGTCGACAGCAACAAATGACCACGCAACAGATTTTCGAACAGTATCAGCAAAATACCGATATCATTCGCGATATCACAGACAAGCTGGTGACTATAGAAGGAACCAACAAACAGGTACTCTCTTTTACCGAAGGCATGAGTAGCCTCGAAAACATTCTCAAGAACCCGAAGCAAAGAGGCATCCTGGGAGAGTACTTTCTGGAAACACTTTTGGCCAATGTATTAGCCCCAGCTCAGTACAAAATGCAGTACAGTTTTTCTGACGGTGAAATCGTTGATGCAGCTATCTTCTTTCGAGACAAAATAATCCCAATAGATTCGAAGTTTAGTCTAGAAAAGTACAATCAAATGGTCTCGGTGGGAGATCCGCAGCAACAAAAGAAACTCAATCAGGGTTTTCGCTCAGATGTTAAGAAGAGAATTGACGAAACCTCCAAATATGTGCGACCATACGAGGGAACGACAGACTTTGCCTTCATGTTTCTCCCTGCAGAGGGGATTTACTACGATTTGCTAGTCTATAATGTCCGTGGGACAGCAGCAGATTCAATCAATATGATCGAATATGCCTTTTCCAAGAGAGTCATTATCGTTAGCCCTACCTCGTTCTATGCCTATCTGGAAACTGTCTTGCAGGGTCTGAAGGCACTTAAGATCGAAGAATCTGTCAAAGAAGTAATCAAAAAGGTAGAGCTTTTGGGAAGGCATTTGGTGACCTACGAAGACAATTTTAACAAACTTGGCGCACATATTGGAACACTGGTAAATAGCTATAATCGCACCAGTCTGGAATACAAAAAGATAGACAAAGATATTATGAAAATCACTGATGGAGACAGTGGTGGACAGTATGATCATATCCCACTTGAAAAACCACGAGCGGAATCTTAAACAACAGACGCACTAAACACAACAACACCATTAACACAACACAAGAACACATTACACTCATGAAAGGACAACTAAAGGTCGTATCTTTTGAGGATACAGCGAAAGCCTTTAAGCACAAAAGCAATGAGCAATTGAAAGCGAGTTATCGACTTTTCGGTTTGCTCAACAAGCGATCGCTTGTCGATTTTGGCAATTGGCTTACCTCACTCAAATTCACCCTGGACCTACCCCTAACCCAAAGAATTATCAAGTCAACCATCTTCCGGCAGTTTTGCGGCGGAGAAAGCATGGAGGAATCACGGCAAGTCGTGGAAAAACTCAAGAGCTACGGAGTTGATTCCTTTATGGACTACGGCGTTGAAGCCAAAGAATCAGAGGAGGAATACGACAATACCCTGGCCCATCTCAAGGCGGCTATCAAATACGCCGAAGCAGAGTCTGCCGTCCCCGTTGTAACCAGTAAAGTAACAGGTCTTATCGACCTTGAAGTACTGGAAAAGATGACATACAATAGAGCTATGTCTGCTGAAGAATCCGAGCATCTCGAACGAGCCCGGAAACGGCTCGATGATCTGGCCGCTGCAGCCGCTGCAACCTTCAGCACCACAAAGGTGGCCATCTACTTTGATGCCGAGGAAAGCTGGCTACAAGGTGGAATCGATCTATTGGTGGAAGAACTGATGGAAAAATTCAACCGCGAAGATGCGGTGATCTTCAACACCATCCAGCTCTATCGACACGATCGATTGGATTACCTCAAACAAAGCCACGAGTATGCAAAAGCCAAAGGATTTGTGCTTGGTGTCAAGCTAGTACGAGGAGCCTATATGGAGAAGGAAAATGAACGAGCCCAGCAAGCAGGCAAGATCAGCCCGATTCAAACCTCGAAGGAAGAAACTGATCGGGACTTCAATCTAGCCCTTGAATACTGCGCCAAAAACATCTCGGAAATTGCCTTTTGCTGTGCCTCTCATAATGAGTTTAGCAATAACTACCTCTGCGAATTGATTGACGAACTTGGAGTTCCAAGAGATCATCACCACATCTACTTCTCCCAGCTCTATGGAATGGGCGATCACCTATCCTTCAACCTCGCAGATGCTGGCTACAATGTCGCCAAGTACATCCCTTACGGTCCCATCAGAGAAGTAATACCCTACCTATCGCGTCGAGCTCAGGAAAACTCTTCTGCCACGGGAAGCATGAGCCGGGAGTACAGACTATTGAGAAAAGAAATGAAACGAAGAAGCCTTGCGTGAACATTTCACACTTACCGAAGTAAATAGCCTCTTAGGAGCTGCCATTACCCGACTGCCCTTCAGTAGCTGTTGGGTAATGGCAGAGATCCTGCAACTCAATCAAGCTGCCTCAGGACATGTCTACATGGATCTTGTCGAGAAGTCAGGCAACAAGACCACTGCCAAAATGCAGGCGGTTCTGTGGTCAGGTCGTTATGGCTTTCTGCGCACCAAATACAAAAACGATCTCTCCCATTTCCTCAAAGGTGGCTCCAAAGTGCTCTTGCAAGTGGATCTGGAATTTCATCCGGTTTACGGCTTGAAGATGATTGTCAATGATCTCGACCCGAGTGCTACCCTGGGAGAAATGGAACTGCGCAGGCAAGAGACTATTGCAAAACTGGAAAAAGGGCAGTACTTCAATCGTAACAACCAATTGCCAATCCCTACTGTCCTGCAGCAGGTAGCCGTCATAAGCTCGGCACAAGCCGCTGGATATACCGACTTCATCAAGCATATTGATAGCAACAAGTATGGTTACAAAGTCAACTATCAACTCTTTGCTGCCGCCATGCAAGGCGAAGCAGCTCCACTAGATATCCGCAAGAGTTTGGCAAAGATCGCTGAGATACACAAGCAATTCCAAGCTGTGGTCATCATACGGGGAGGCGGTAGTAAATTCGACCTCGATTGCTTCAATGACTACCAGCTAGCCGTGGACATTGCAGACTTCCCCATCCCTGTGATCAGCGGTATAGGACATGAACGCGATGACACAATCGTCGACCTTGTCGCTCATACTCCTGTCAAGACACCTACAGCCGTTGCTGACCTCATATTGGAGTCCTTTTTGCATTATGAGCAGCGAGTCGCTTATGCCCATCAACGGATTGTGGAAGGAGCCAGAACTTTACTCAGCAGACATCAACGAAGACTACAGGATTTGGCCAATAGATATCAAATTGGCACTAAGAATCTGCTAAAGAATCGTTCTCTAAAGCTGGAAACACTCAAGGAAAAAATGGCACTCGCCGCTAAGGTCAGGATCAAAAATGAACAGCAAAAGTTAGTTTACCTCAATACGATCGTTAAACTACTGGACATTGATAGCACAAAGAACAGAGGCTTTAGTGTCAGCAGAATCGATGGGCTAGCCATCACAAATCAAAACCAAGTAAAACCCGGAGACCAGATCGAAACGGAACTTCACACAGGTAGCTTCATAAGCACCGTCAACTAAAATATAATGGCTAAGGAACAGAAGAAAGAAGGATACGACGAACTATTGAAGGAACTGCAAGAGATTGTGAGCTCCATAGAAAGAGACGAAATTCAAGTAGATGACTTGGCTGTGAAAGTACGCCGAGCCACTGAGATTCTAGACTACTGTCACGAAAAGTTAAGAAACGCAGAAGAAGAGGTGGATCGAGTCATTGACTAAGAGCTACTACATCAATTGTCTAGAGGCTTCAACACTACCTTCTGTTGACTAAAGTCATAAGCTGCCTCCAAGAAGTCCAAAATCAGAGGCCATTTTTCTTTTTCTACAAATGCTTTATCATAGTGTTTTCTTGTGCGCACAATCAGGAAATCCTCCTCCTCTACGGCAGTAGCAGAAAAACCACCAGTCTCATTCTTCACAGCCACATTTAGAGCCTCCACGCCCTCTACCCTATAGCCTTTCGGTATTTGAAATTTCACCTCATTTTCGAAGCTACGAGCATAGGGCATTCGCACATCTTTCTTGCGCTCCTTACCAGATTCCAGTATCTCAACCTGACCTCCTATCGCTCGACCAATATCTACCAGGTAGTTGTTGCCAGCCTTCTGCACATAATCTGTCAAATCAAATTCTGTCACATAGGACAAGGTAGGTGAATCGTGGTAACGCCCATCAGAAATGACCTTAGTCAAAGAAAAATCCTCAATACCAGACCGCATTTCCGCAGCCACCTCATCTTGCATATAAGTATCCCGATCCTTGCCCATCGCCTCGGCTTGCTCGCGCAACATAGCCTCATAAGCCGCCTGTCGCTTACGTTTCTTACGACTCATGCGCTTGCCTTTGCGCTTCGAACTCACATCAAACTCCTTATGGAAATCCTCAGCATACAACACAACTGAAATATCATTTTCCCTATTATGTCCTGAATGCTCTGTCCGACGCATTACCTTCACTCGCTGCATATCTTCATCCAACTGCATCAATTTATACTCCTTCGAAACATTGTCTTCAGCAGTCGAAACAGGCAGAGTCATTGGATGCAATTCTCCTCCAAATACCCGGTAAGCCTCCCCTCCTTCCATCGTGTGATAGATATCTCCCGCATTTGTATAAGGGTCAAAATTAAACAGGTATTTCACCTCTCCATCTCCTGCCAATTCGATCAGATATATCAGCTCTTGATGCAGCAGCAACTCCTCAAAATTACCCGTTGCCGAAGGAATGGCAATGACATATTCATGCGGAACCTGAAGACGCTCCAGTGTCAACTTCATAACCGTCGAAAAGTACACATCAGAAATCCCTTCCTCAGTCAACTCCTCTCCAAACGCCTCCTCGTCAAAGAGCAATTTATGACGAAAATAGTAGTAGGCCTTCGTGGCCTTTTCCTCAGCCGATCGCAGATCCGGATGCTCGCGCTCTACATAACTTGCGATGTCCTTGGCCATTAGCTTGGCATTGTAATCCGGACTCATCAGCTCTTCAAAATACCGCTGTATTTCGTCCTTTTTCACGCTTGACTTTGGCAATGTATCCGGATCTACAAAGAGATAAGAAAGCACCATCGCCAAATCAGAAGAATGCCTGAAAAGTTGAAACTTAACCATGGGTTCAGATCGATAGACATAGTCCCAAATATCTTCCTCGAAGGCGGCACGCATTGTATCTACATGCTCAAAACAACGATGCAAAGCACAATCCTCCAATTCATAAATCTTTGAAGCGCCATTGTAAGAACCAAAATTCAAACTAGTCTGCTCAGGCAGCTCAAAACGCAAAATCTGCTTAACAATAGGCACATCACTGGCCAGCACTTGCGTCACCGGCTCTGATATCTGAAAGTACCCATTATCGTACTCCAACTTTTCCTGATAGAAAAAATCTAAAATATCTCCTTCTTCCAGATTTGACACCGCATACTTGTGATACCCCAACTCCAATTGCTTCCCAGAATCTTCAAGCACCAATTCTTCTGAATACTCAATCGCAGACTTAGGATCAATATAAATCACTTCCCCTGCTGCCTTTTCTACCCGTACTCCTACCAAGGTCTCCTCACTAAAATGCAGTTCTGAATAAGCCTCAACCGCTGCTTTGTCCAACAGTTTCACACGGCGCCTAATCAACTCCTCCGAGTAAACTTCGCCAACTTTCGGAACCACATAATTGTAGCGATACAAATCCGCAAGCACAACAACGGACTCTTCAAGCCACTGCTCCGGCACCTCACTAAGCTCAAAAGCCTCCCCTCCTGCATCCCAAATTTGTTGGCGACGCAATTCCTGCCAATCAGTCGAGGATTCCTGTTGAGCGTGCAAATCTGCGGCAACAAAAAGAAGAATCAAAAACCATATAGGGCGTGTCATACTAGCGATTTCCTTTGCAATTTTTTCCCTTTATTTTTTTGGAGCTAAGCAGTTTTAGGCCGTCGCAGCATGCTACCCGTGCTACACTAATACTCAGCACCCGGCTAGCTGTTCATGCACGGCCCAGTCTGTCTCTCCGCCTTGCTCCGAGCCAGCCCGGATCCGGCATTCACCACGCTATCCAGGCACTTCGTTCCGCTGCGCCCGGGGCTAGTTTTCACCACCATTCCTTCGCGCTAGCAGACAAATCCAAGCTCTTTTCCGATACTTTGACTCGATTCCACGCTCGCATCGATGAGTGAAACCTCCGGCACGTAGACTACTGTCTTCGCAAAATCACCCGATCTTCATAGCGATCCTGCAAGGCTTTTACGGAGCGATTCCATTCCTCAAAATTGTCGCGTCGGATGGCTCCTTCCTTCATCACGATACGCTTACTATAGATGATTTTATCCTCAGTTGCCGACTTCCGAAAATCCAGCTCAATCTTAAAGTCTTCATGCTCCACTGCGTAGTTCTTCGGCATATAACTAATCTCATAACCTGCAGGAATCACCAAGCTTACATCATAGACTTCTGCCATCTTATAAGGCAAGACCAAATCCTCCACTCGATCACTATCGATCTCCAAAGCCGCAAAATCCTGATATAGATCCAGCCCCACGTAAAGTTCATCTCCAACCTCCACTACTTGATTATTCAATTCAAAATCAAAATCTATTTGCAAGGGCGCAAGTGGCTCCAATAGGTTGCTTGCCTTGATGTCTCGAACGATCATGTTCTTCTCATCGATGGTGACATAGGACTTGAGGGCATCTTCCCGGTGGTTTTGCTGGATATAACTATAACTATCATTGATCCAAAGCCTCGATTCTCCCTTATATCTAAAATCGGCTTCTCCAGCAATTTTTGTCCCATCAAGCCGGAGGGCAATCTCATACTTTGACTCATTGCTCTCCGCCGCCTGTTCAGGAATACGGGAAAGCAAAAACGTTTCTCCATCCTCAATCATCACAGGTCGACCTTGAATCCTATGCGCGCAATTGCCAAAGGCCACCGACTTCTCAGTTGGATCTAGAAATATTGTATCTCCTTCAAGAAACAAAGTACAAATCATGTGATTGTCTACAGCCAGAGAAGGCAAGGAATAGTCATAGGCTATATGTCGGGTGCCTAGCCAACTCAAGCGAGCATCCATGCCCTGCAGTGACAACATTTGCTTCAGCAAATTAGCCATGCCCTTGCAATCTCCATAGCGATCACTACATACACTCTGAGCTGTAGCTGGCTTAAACCCAGCAATGCCCTCATGGAAGGCGATATAACGAATATTTTCCTGAACCCAGTAGAACAAGGTCTCTGCCTTCTCTCGCTTTGTCATCTCCTCGCCCACCAGGTCCTGAAGAATCGACTCAATAATATCATTTTGATTGGGTACTGACTGCACTAGTTTTCGATACCAGGCATACAAATCCTCGGTGTTGCTAAGCAGACGATTTTTCTTACCTGATCTGTCTTGAAAGGATTTGCTTAGGACAAGTATATGAGGCAAACTATGGGTCGGACCGGGAAGGTACATCCTTCGTTCTCGCATTGGAACATCCTCGATACTGTAGGTGTACAAGGTCCCGCCTTTTACACGCTCCTCCCTCTTTTTTAGCGCATAACCCTCAAAATTCATTTCCGCCAGCTCCACCTCCATCCAATCTGGCACTTCGAATTCGATCTGCTTCTTGAAGATGGGAAACTCCGCTTGAAAGAAAACCGTTGTTAGGTACTTGACATCTGTAACTGTTTTCTCATGTAGAATGCCCATTCGCTCGCCTTTCCCAAGACCTTCATAGAAGATTTCACAGATCTTGGCATCGGAATGGAACACGCCATCCATTTGATAGGCACTTTCAGCAGTCATGACCTTTCGGCTTTTGCCCTTATGATCAAAGCCTTTCACAAAATCAATTCTGGTTTCATTGTCAAAGAAGATCACATCCGACAAAACCAGATCTGGCACCAAAGACAAATATCGATCCTCTACTCGTTCTCGAACCACCGGCTCACCGGTTTCACCACGTTCAAAGCGAAAGCGATGCTTAGATTCAAGCAGTATAAAGTCTTGATCCGGATATTGTTCGACCAATTCCTGTATCGCTTGTTCCGGCATATCAATTGACCCTTGCCGCTGGCCGTAAGCTGTAGCGCATATAAACAAAAGAAGGAGGGTCAAGCGGCTCTTGTGCATAGAGTCTGGAGTTTTGCAGCGTATAGGAATGCGGATGTACTGATTGACAATTACAGCAGAGTAAAAAAGATGCCAATCTAGCCCGCGTGCTCTCTATAACGACTAACAATCTTACTAATTCTGTGTTTAGTAGCACTTTAGCCGATTTTAGACACTGGAATTATCAGTTGATAATTCGTTTCTTTGTGAATCTTAAACAAATACGCTTCTCGATGATTAATTGGAAAGAAGATGTTCTCCCACATGCACTGGTGATTTTGTGCTTTCTGATATGTTCTGTCGCCTATTTCAGCCCAGCCTTCAGTGGTAAGGTAATGCAGCAAGGTGACACCACGCAGTTTAAGGGAATGTCTAAAGAGGCCAAAGACTTTAGAGAAAAAACAGGTGAAGAGGCCCTTTGGACGAATTCCCAGTTTGGCGGAATGCCTACCTACCAAATCTCTGCAAAAAACCCAAAGAACGTCACCAAGTGGTTTGAAAAGTCCCTTCGAAGTATCTTGCCCTTTCCCATCAGTCATCTGTTCATGGGAATGCTCTGCTTTTACCTACTGATGATCGTATTGGGGGTCAATCCCTGGCTTGCCGCTATAGGGGCCTTTTGCTATTCCTTTGCCACTTACAATTTCCTGGTGCTGGAGGCAGGCCACAACACCAAGTTTGTGGCTATCAACTATATGCCCTTAGCTGTTGCGGCCGTCTTGTATGCCTGGCGTAAGAATTGGCTATTGGGAGCCCCGTTGTTTGGACTTGCATTGGCCATGAACATTCAGGCCAACCACGTACAAATCACTTATTATTTGGGTATTGCGCTGTTGCTTTTGTTTGGCTTTGAAGCCTACCGAGCAGTGAAAAAGGGTACAAGCGGAAACTTTGGAAAAGCCACCATTGCTTTAGGGCTGGCATCCTTACTTGCGGTGGGGGCAAATGCCTCCAAACTCTGGACCACCTACGAGTATGGTAAAGAAACCATCCGTGGCAAATCCGAATTATCCAGTAATCAGCAGTCTTCAGGAGGTTTGGACAAGGACTATGCAATGCGTTGGAGCTATGGAAAGCTGGAAACCTTTACGCTTATGATCCCCCGCTTCTATGGTGGTGGATCAGCTGAGGAGGTTGGAAGAAATAGTGAGTTTTTCAAAAAGACCAAAAGCAAAGTGGTTCCTGGCTATTGGGGCAGCATGCCCGGTACTGGCGGACCGATATACGTAGGAGCCATTATCTGCTTTCTCTTCTTATTCGGGCTGATTGTTGTTGATGACAATATCAAATGGTGGTTACTGGCAGCCACGGTATTATCCATCTTGCTCGCATGGGGTAAGAACCTTCAGTGGTTTACCGATATCTTCTTTTACTACTTCCCTCTATACAATAAGTTTAGGGCGGTCATGACCACCATGGTCATCGCCCAGCTGGCGATGCCGGCACTGGGACTACTTGGTCTTCATCAAGTACTAAGTGGCAAAATTGAGCGCGAAAAGGCTTTGAGAGGACTCTACATCAGCGCTGGCATCACTGCCGGCCTTTGTCTATTTTTCGCATTGCTAGGTGGCAGCTTCTTTGACTTCAAATCTCCCGGAGATGCGAGATATGGAAAAGATATGGCCATGCTCTTGGAAGATGTACGCGCCGGATTGCTCAGTGGTGATAGTTTCCGTTCTTTTGGACTCATAGCCATCAGTGCCATCTTGCTCTTTCTCTTCCTAAAGGAAAAACTAGCGGCAGTGGTCGTTACAGCAGTGGTAGCCGTACTCTGCATCGGTGACTTGTGGATGGTAAACCGACGATACCTTCAAACATCTGACTTCGTTTCGAAGCGTAAGAATGATGCTGCTTTTACCTATTCTGCCGCAGACAAAGCAATCGAGCAGGACCCGGAACATGCACGAGTACTCAACATGGCTGCCAATACCTTCAATGAAGCGATTACCTCTTACAAACATGCTTCCATCGGTGGCTACCACGGAGCAAAGCTAAGACGATACAATGAGTTGATCACAGCGCATATCGAGCCATCGATTACAGAAATTGGAAAAGCTTTTCAAAGCAATCCAAACCCCAGTGATATTGCCATGACCATCGCGCAGCAGAATGTACTGAAAATGCTGAATACCAAATACATCATTTACAATCCGGATGCTCCACCCTTCCCAAATGATGCTGCCTTAGGCAATGCTTGGTTTGTCAATGACTTTAATCTGGTACCAAATGCCGATGCGGAGATTGCAGCAATGGATGATGACTGGAACCCCGCAACAACTGCAATCATCGATCAACGATACAATGCGCAAACTCAGGGCAAAACAATCAGTAAAGACAATAGCGGCTCCATCAAGCTCATAGATTACTCTCCAAATGTGATGACCTATGAGAGCAATGCCAGTGCAGAACAGTTGGCTGTTTTCTCAGAAATCTATTACAACAGTGGATTGGGCTGGAATGCCTATGTAGATGGGCAGCCAGTGGACCATTTCCGTACCAACTACGTTCTAAGAGGGATGTTTGTACCTGAAGGCCAGCATAAGATTGAGTTTAAGTTTGAGCCTAGCTCCTACCACACAGGAGCCAATATCTCCTTGATCTCAGGACTGCTGCTTTTGTTAATGGCTGGCGGAAGTCTGGTAACTTTGTTTAGAAAAGAGAAGACCGAAACTGCTTAATGCTGGATCTACTGCTGGTGACTCCAGCTTACAATGAAGAAGAATATATTGAATGTACGCTAAGGTCCATCAGCGAGCAGAGCTATCCACCAAAATTGTGGATAGTGGTCGATGACGGATCGGAGGACCGAACAGCTGAGATTATTGAAGAATATGCCCGCAAATTTGACTGGATCAAACTAGTACGAAAAACAGAAAAGGAGGCAAGGGCCATCGGTAGCAAAGTCGTGCAAACTTTCTATCATGGCTTGAATACAGTGGATTGGAAAAGTTTTGATGTGATCGCCAAGTACGACTCAGATCTCACCTTTCCTCCCAACTATTTGGAGCAGATTGCAGCCTGTTTTGAAGCAGATCCCAAAGTGGGCATGGCAGGTGGTGTTTGCAGCATCGAACAGCAGGGAGAGTGGATACTAGAGCAAGTAGCAGACCCAGATCATATTCGAGGGGCATTGAAAGCCTATCGCAGAGAGCTTTTTGAAGCTATGGGTGGGATTCGTCCTAGTATGGGCTGGGATACTGTAGATGAACTTCTGGCAAGCTTCTACGGATACAAGGTTCTCGTATTAGATGACTTGGTAGTAAAACACCATCGGGTAACGAATCAGGAGACCGGGCAACTGAAGGCCTGCGAGAAGATGGGACGCTCCTTTCATAGACTTGGCTACGGTGGCTTGATTTCCTTGATTGCTGCCGCAAAGATTGGAATGAAGCGCCCTCCGAAGGGCCGCTCGGGGTGGGCTGCCTTGAAGGGATATTTGAAAGCTGTTCGCGAAAATGAGCCAATAATCGTCAATAAAGAGGAAGCGGCTTTCATCAGAAAGTACCGTAAAGAGCGGATTTTCAGCAAATTATTGGGCAAATCAAGCTGATCGGTCGAAAAACTGAGTTATCCACAATACTTATCCACATTGTTAATAATTGATAGAATCAGATACAAATGGATGAACGATTAGAATTCCTGAGGACACATAAGCCGGCAGGTCTTCCAATTCAGGTCGAAGACAATATTGTAACAGAAAAGTCGTGGTCAGTCGATTATCTGAAGTATCGATTGATGCGCCCAATTCTGAAACTGAACTACAATCGCTTTCGTGGCAAAAAGAAAAATAGCCCTTGGTTGTCACCCGTGGCAATCGACTTCTTCGACAAATTTCTCACCGCTGAGATGATTGGGTTAGAGTACGGGAGTGGATTTAGCACCCAGTTTTATGCAGAGCGCATCAATAAGATTGTCGCTTTAGAACATCATGAAGAATGGTACAAGAAAATCAAGAAAGGCCTAAAAGAAACGGGCTTGAATAATGTGGAATATCGACATATCCCAAAGGGCATTAAACGCAAGCTCAAAACCAAAGATTACTTCCCACAATTGCATAAAGATTTTGAAATCCACTCAGCCTTTCTAAAGTATTTTGAGTATGTGAAGCAGTATCCAAATGAGTACTTCGACTTTGTAATTATTGATGGTCGGGCACGAGTAGAAACGGGTCTTAACTCGATGCCCAAATTGAAATCCGGTGGCGTGATGATTCTGGATAATTCGGAGCGAGAGCGCTACAAACCACTTATGGACATTCTGTGCAAGTGGCCACATGCCCATACGACTACTGGTCTAACAGATACCAGCTTTTTCATCAAACCCTGATCCTCCTTGGGCGTAATCATCCGACAGAGCATCAAGAGTGTGCTCATTTCCTACCTTGGAATTGCGATTGCCTTTGTCAATATGCTGTTCCTGTTTCCGCTCTTTCTCTCTCCCGAGGAAATCGGCCTGGTCAATGTACTTAAAGGAGCACTGGTATCGATATTTGCGGCCATAGCACAAATGGGTGCGCTCACCACCATTGTCAAATACTTCCCCTACTTCAACAATAAGAAAGAAGGCTACGGAGGCATTCTGTTTACAGGTCTTGGAATCGCTGCTATCGGCTTTAGTATTGTAACCGTATTCTTCCTGATATTCAATGATCAGATCGTAGGATGGTTCATAGAAAAGTCCCCTTTACTGGTTGACTATATCTATTATGCTATTCCCATTGCTGCTTGTTTTCTCTTGTTCAATGTATTGGAGTCATATACTCGTTCTTTGAAGCGCATAGTGGTACCTAATTTTTTCAGGGATGTTGTTTTGCGGATTGGCTTTGGTCTGGCTGCCGTCCTGTATGGTTGGCAGCTCATCAGCCTTGATGGAATGGTAATGAGCTATGTGATCAATTTTGGAATGATCGCCTTACTGATGTTGCTATATCTGGCTAGCATGAATCAGCTCTACATCCGTCCACGAACGACTGTGCTCAAAAGCAAGATGTTTCCGGAGATGATGCAATTCTCCCTTTTTACAGCCTTGATCAGCGGCGCTGCCATCTTTCAAAATCAGATCGACATGATCATGCTGGCCTCCCTTGAAAATCTCGCTGCGAGTGGTATTTACAGTGTTGCCTTTTACATCTGTGGTGTAATCGAAATTCCTAGAAGGGCATTGGGCCAAATCACCATTCCGGTGATTGCTGATGCCTGGAAAGAAAAGGACTATCCCAAGATCAACGAACTCTATAGCCGAACGGCATTGATTCAATTGGCGGCCGGTTGCTTGATATTTCTTCTCATCTGGGTCAACACTGATAGTCTGTTTGACCTGATGCCGAATGGGGAAAAATACCGTCCTGGAAAGTACGTGATTCTGTTTATCGGACTAGCTAAGGTTTTCGATATGATGATGGGTATCAATACTGAGATAATCGTGACCTCTCCTTACTATAAGTGGAACTTACCGCTGGTGCTATGCCTTATCCTGCTCACGCTTAGCACCAACTGGTATCTAATTCCTATTTATGGATTAGTAGGAGCTGCACTTGCTACGGCCATCACTGTATTTGTTTACAATCTGCTTCGCTTCAGCTTCATTTTCTGGAAGTACCGCTTCCAGCCCTTTCGCCCTACTGCTCCTGCTTTGATCTTATTAGCATTCGTAGTTTATTGGCTCAGCAGTCTAAT
>JAHDDV010000040.1:21978-23781 GCA_020629205.1 Chitinophagales bacterium
ACCTCTCTGCCCGTGATGAAACCATCAAAAACCAATGCCCCTTTTGCCTTACCCTCTTCATCCACCAAAAAACGAATTTCTGCATCGGCACCGGGCATAAAAAACTGCGAATCAGACTGTGGGGTCAAGTAGGCTCTTCGCGGACCCAGTAAAGCAAACAGCGAGTCGTTTTCTGCTACTATCTTCACACTATGTTTTGCATTGATGGCATATTCACCAGCATAGTTTGGCAATAGATTGGGATCGATCTCCACTGGTTTTCGGAGCAATGGAATCTCATAGGCATCATTCGCCAGAATGGCTTTGAGGCTAGCAATAATCTCATCGGCTACAGGATGCCTGTTGTTGCTGAGCACGATGAGCCTTTGGTCTTTATTGATTTCGACAGCGTAACTAAATCCGTCTTTTTCCAGATATCCATCTGATTCCAAATGCTTGTTGTGCAAGTGACTGAGCAGCTGGTAAACATCCTTGATACTCGCCTTCAAACCATGGTTGGAAAATGCCATCGTCTCATCCCAATCCGGCGACTTGTACCAGTGCAGTCCCTCTCCACGATTTTGATATACATGCCCGGCGGCCAAAGCTTTGCTTTCCTCCGACTTGTAGAAGGTGTTTTCAAGCCCTAGATCGCTGCAGACTTGCTGCACCAGCTGCTCAAAGTTTTGCCCCTGCACTTGTTCAAGCAATAATCCCAAAAGAAGATATTCCAAGTCGCTGTCGTATTGCTTTTGTGGTTTTGTGTCAACTTCGGCATTGGCAAAGTCGATGGGATTGTAAGCCAAATCTGGATGCTGCTCTTGCACAGTAGCAATATCCGGCAAGCCGGATTTATGCGCAAAGAGATCGTAAAGAGAATAATCTCCCTTGATTTCAGTGAGGTAGTCCGATACCTTGTCTTGAAGATTCAACTTCTTTTCCTGAATCAGTTCGGCCATCATATGGTCAACAAACAGACGGGTAAGTGTACCAATCTTAAAGGCGGTCTGATCGCTGAAGGCTTCTTTGCTTTCGTGATCTGCATAGCCATAGCTCTTTTCATATACGATCCTGTCTGCCACTTCAATCAGCACAGCTCCACTGAATCGACCGAGTTCGACATAGCGTTCCAATAACTCGTCGATCTGAGCTGTTTTGTTTCTGATCTCAGTAGTACTGCTTTCCTGAGCAAAGGCATCAGTAGAACAAACCAGCAATAGAAGGGCAAAAGAGAAGGCCTTGATTATCTGCATATCTTGACAATTGGAGGAGTCTGATTTTCCGTGGAAATTTGAATTTAGTAGCTGTTAAATATAGTGCTTATCAGCAAATTAGTGGCATGTTATAGTCCTGTTTGTCCCTAAGCAGGGCTGACCTAAAAAGCTCAATTTCAAGGCTTTTCAACAATAGCTTAGCAAAGTAATTTATCGGGACCAGTCCTATTCAAGAAGGGCAATCGACCATTTTTTCAAAAAAAGTGCTCCAATTTTGTGGAATTTCTCTTCCTCAATACTCTATAGGATGTCGGACGACCAATTTTAGTCTAAACAGCGAATGTGGTGCCCTCGCTGTATTTTTTTCACAAACCTAAAGGACAGAGAAGGACTGTCCACACATATTTCTGCTGCAAAGCGGGCAGCAACCGGTCTGTCCGCAGTAAGAGCAAACGGGGCCTGCCCGGACAGGTCAGCGGTGGCGGGCCGGGTGGGCCCTCCCGGCAGGGTCTGGGCGGTTGGAATTGGGCCTTTCTGGCATTGGGGAGTGGGGATGGTGATGACTGATGATTGGTGACTGATCACTGGTGATTGGTGACTGGTGACTGGT
>JAHDDV010000443.1 GCA_020629205.1 Chitinophagales bacterium
AGTGCCTTGGGACCTAATTGATGCTTGAACAGAAAGCCATTAATTATTTGGAGCCCAGCAGTTTGACACGCGCTGAGTGCTGCTTGCTATCCATTGCAATGCAGGCACTGCAGCCCGGCTTCCTGTATCCGGTAGCGAGGTCTCTCCGCCTTCGCTTCGAGCCCTCGCTACCGGCACAGTCAGTCCGCGCTGCAGCACCTACATTTCCATTTCTATCAAGGCTATATGGCACCGTCAATCACACGTGGCGAAGACGCTCTTTTCAATTTATACTGTAGCCACAATATCCTGCTCAAGGGCCACTTGAAGCTCATACATCTTATTGTAGAATCCAGCTTTGCCAATCAAGGACCTGTGCGTTCCTTCCTCTACCAGGCGCCCTTGATCAAAGACAAGAATATGATCAGCTTCCTGAACCGCAGTAATTCGATGCGTTACCACAATGGTGGTACCTAAAGTGGCTTCCTTTTTCAAAGCATCTTGAATACGCGCTTCCGTGTCTGTATCAAGAGCCGAGGTGGCATCGTCGAGTATTAGGATATCAGGGCGCTCCACCAAGGTTCTGGCCAAAGCCACTCGCTGCTTTTGCCCTCCGGAAAGCGTTACCCCTTTTTCCCCAACAACGGTATCATAGCCATCGCTGCACTTCTCCAAAACATCCGTGAGGCTGGCCATCTCCGCAGCATACTCAATCACTGAATCACTTGAATCCGGTTTTGCGTAGGCAATATTATTCTTGATTGTTGTGGAAAAAAGAAAAGCCTTCTGTAGTACCACACCTATATGGTCGCGAATAAATGCCTTGGACATTTGACTGGCCTCTATCCCATCCAGATAGATCTTACCCTTTTGTGGCTCGTAAAACCGGCAAAGCAAATCAATGATGGTAGACTTCCCTGAGCCGGTTGGCCCAAGCATGGCCACCAGCTCTCCCGCGGCAAGCTCAAAACTCACATCTTGCAAGACCCAGGCTTCCTCTTCCCGATAGCGAAACCACACATTTTCAAAGCGAATGTTTCCTTCAAGTTTTTCTGGCTGTATGCCCTGGTAGTTCTCTTGTTCGGATTCCAAAATCTCTGCGATCCGATCAATGGCAATCTTAGTCATACCGAGTTGAGAAACAATTCGACCGATACGTCGTAAGGGATGTGAGACCATACCGGCATAGACGTAGAAGCTCATTAGCTCCCCCACCGTGATGACCCGATTCATCACCAACCAGGCACCAAACATGATCGACGCTCCTATTTGAATATGAATGACAGCATCCGATAGCGGCCAAAACATTGCATGCAGATTATTATGCCGCAATCCTGCTTCGAGCGTTCGGGTGTTTTGTTCATTGAACTTCCGAATCTCCTTGTCTTGAGTGGCATAAGCCTGCACAACGCGAATACCGGCCAAATTTTCCTGAACGATATCAGATAAAGCATCCTGCTCCTCTTCATGCTCTTTCCAGACTTGCTTCTGTCGTTTAAAGAACCATATAGAACTGACCAATAAGACGGGACTCATTGAAATGGCGACCAGAGCATAAGAAAGATTAACCATCGCCATCATGGCAAAGGCAAAAACGAAGATGGAAGCCATGGTGATAATATCGATAATCTGACCCTCCATAAAGCGCCTCACCGTATCAATATCACCTGTGCTTCTCTGTACCAGTAGGCCTACCCCATGCTTGTGGTGAAATTGCATTGGAAGTCGTTGAAGCTTTCCGAAGACCCGATCTCGCAAGTCTTTAATGGATTGCTCAGTAGCTTTGGACTTCAAGGCACTGGAGCTAAACCAACATGCAGATCGCAAGAGGGCAATACCTATGTACATGGCTCCCAGACATAGCAAAACAAAATGCAGATTATCCATACTGAGCTTGGGAAGCAGCGCAAGCATCGTAGCTGCAATGCCATCGCTGGTCTCTACTTCACCTACTCCTCCTCTATTGAAGAAACTTATGACGCCATCGACCGCCAGCTGAAGGACCTTCGGTTCCAGCATTCGCATGAGAACGGAGCCCAGTACAAGTATCGCGGAAGCGATGTAGTAATGCTTCCACTTTCCGAAAATTGTGTAGATTTTTTGTGCAAGACTCATGGGGATTTTTTTGAGGTATTGTTCAGGTTATCTTCTGGCTTCAG
Source organism: Chitinophagales bacterium (assembly GCA_020629205.1). GTDB lineage: Bacteria > Bacteroidota > Bacteroidia > Chitinophagales > UBA2359 > JAHDDV01. Next base: position 2,139 of record JAHDDV010000443.1, read on the forward strand.
GACTTCGTGGTGCTGCAACATTCCTTAGAGCTAAATGGTTCCAAACAATTGTTAACAATAACTTCGCACCAATGAACAGCGCTTACAGTCTCAATTGATTTTCTTTGCAAAAAAAGAGCGATGGGCAAAGACATCAAACTTAGGAGAGCACTCTTGAGTGTATCAAACAAAAATGGAATCGTCGAATTGGCCACAGCATTGGTCGATCAGGAAATTGAAATTATATCCACTGGAGGAACTGGCAGGAAGTTGACTGAGGCAGGAATCACCTATACGGAGATCAGCAAAGTAACTGGCAACCCAGAGGCCTTTGGCGGTCGAATGAAAACGATCTCGTTTCAGATCGGCTCTGCATTGTTGTATGATCGCGAGAGAGATGTAGATGAAGCAAGAGCTTTGGACATTGAGCCTATCGATTTGGTCGTCTGCAATCTATATCCTTTCAAAGAAGCGGCGGCGGCTAATGCGGAGATGGACGAGCTGGTGGAAAACATCGACATCGGCGGACCAACCATGGTGCGGGCTGCTGCTAAGAACTTCAAGTACGTTACTGTGTTGACTAACCCCGAGGATTATGCTTCGGTGATTCAAGAGCTTCATGATAGAAGTGGACAAGTCTCTTACAGCACCCGTCGTCGCTTGATGCGAAAGGCTTTTAACCATACAGCCGACTATGACAGCATGATTGCTGAGGTAATGGATGCGCAAGATGAGCAATATTCCAAGCGATTGCATTTCAGCGGAGGCATACCGCTGCGCTATGGAGAAAATTCACATCAAAGTGCCAGGTACTACCGCGAGACATCTGCGCAGCATTCGCTATATGATATGAATGTACTTCACGGCAAGGCCCTGTCTTTCAATAATATACTCGACATCAATGGCGCTATTGAATCCCTAAGGGGTTTTGCGGAGCCAGCCTGCTCCGTGATTAAACACAGTAATCCCTGCGGATTGGCTGTAGGAATTCAACAAGCCAGAGCTTTGGCTTTAGCCTGGCAAGGCGATCCGATTTCTGCATTCGGATCTATTATAGCCTTCAATCGTCCGCTTGAATTAGAGACGGTTAAATTTCTTCAGCTCGATGCAGAGGACCGTAGCCAAAGAAAATTTGTAGAGGTGGTTATTGCTCCTGAAATTCCAGAACAGACCTTGGCCTATCTGCAAAACCACAAGAACCTCCGGGTGATCCAGCATGCCGTAAATGAGCCACTCGATTGTCAAGACCTCCGCTATTTCAATGGCTCCTTATTGGTCCAGGATCAGGATAGTAAACTGCTTGATGAGACAAGGCTTGCCGGAAGTACAGAATACGATATTCAATCAAATCTTGGCCTGATCGAATTTGGACTAAAGGCGATTTCTACTATAAAATCAAATTCGATAGCGATTGTCAGAAAGAAGGATGGCTTCTATCAATTGCTTGGAATGGGTGCGGGACAGCCCAATAGACTGGTGGCCACAAAACTTGCCTTGGACAAGTCGCTCGAAAACCTGCGTTTGGGGTTTGCAGGAAGTGAAAATGTGGAAGCTAGCATTCAGGCAGAAATTGGCCGCTGCCTTATGATCTCTGATGCCTTCTTTCCTTTCGGTGACAATGTTGAACTGGCAGCAAGTCGGGGCATTCGAGCAATCGTACAGCCGGGCGGATCTATTCGGGACAAAGAAGTAGTCACCACAGCAGACCGCTTTGGAGTGGCTATGATCATGACGGGACTTCGACACTTTAAGCACTAGTGCTACGCAAACGAAATTCGCACCACCTTTAAGGGCTTCTATTTCTG
>JAHDDV010000444.1:0-1750 GCA_020629205.1 Chitinophagales bacterium
TCCTTTGCTGCCTTTCTCCCTCCTCATCCACATAACTAACTAGAAAAGCATAAACACCAAGCGGCTGAGACTCTCCGCGATATTCTCCATCCCAGGCTGAATCGCTTCCCTTGGCTTCGTACATGACTTTACCCCATCGATCCACTACTAAGAGCTGAGCCTCTATATCCGGTACATTAAAAATCGGACGAAATACATCATTGATTCCATCAGCATTAGGGCTAAAGGCATTTGGTATAGCAAACTCCAATGGACAAACAACTTCAAAAGTACCTTCTGCATAGCAATCGGCCATGCCATCCAGATTTGCATCCGGTGCATCCATCCAGGAAGCACGCCATTGGACGTTTTCCCGTAATGCACCAGGCGACAATATTTCCGTAGACCAAGTACCGTCTCTTTGTAGATATTCAACCAGGACCTGATCGCTGCAGTCCGCCACAATTTGTCTGGAACACTTTTCTGGAGCCACCATCTCTATCTGAGCATGGTAAACATTCAGTTCATAAATTCCTGCCGCGGCCTCTTCAATACCACAATAGTCCACTGCCAGATAAAGCTCTTGCACCTGTGCTCCGCAGCCGGCAGAAGAGGAAAGGCCGAGCTGCTCAGGCAAAGCCGCTTCTGTCAATTCGGCATCCATAAACCACTGGAAATTGCTTAGCTCCAGATCTGGGTTTAGGTCCTGCAGTTCTTGCACATAGCTGTCGGTGTCTACCAAGTCTCCTTCACAGATACTGGTGCTCTTGCTATGAGAAAAGAAAGCCGGTATGGGCGTTTCGCAGCTGATGTTGGCACTGCTTTGAATCATTTGCGGGCAAGCAGATTGTTCAAAATAGTTGTGCTCAAAAGTAAAGCTTTCTTCACTTGTATCTCCACAATCAGCAGTATGGGAAAGCAGGTACACTGCTTCATCACAAATAGCGCCATCCGCAGCCAGCACACGCACAGTAGCAGGACTGCTGCAATCTCCATCGCTACTTTCGCTGCTCAACTCTGGGACTAGTTCCAGGCTCCAGCTAGTCTGTAAATCCACCAAACTTCCATCACACTCTACAAATGCAAGTAACTCAAAACTAGTGATGCTGCAGCTGCTATTGTATAGACTACCAAGATCAATCGGCTGACTGAGAGTCCCATCTGCTTCAAACCACTGTATTTCATTTCCATTGTCATCAGTCAGATTGATCACTGGGATATCTGCACTGCTTGGTCCCGTACAGACAACTGAGCTGTGGTTTGCCGGCCCTTGATTGCTAGGGCAGATTTCAGGGCAATCAAAATCGCTGGAGGTGCTGACGACATTACAACCTGCCGGAGCATTGGGGTTAGTCAAGGTAAAGACCACCGTGCCAGAGCCGTATAAGTCCGCCACCTCTCCCTGCCCAGTCTGCGCACCTGCCTGCCAGCTTACCTCTATTTCCGGACAAACAGGAGTCACGGAGGGATTACAAGAAGTGCTAAACTGTGTGTATATGATTTCGGGGTATACTGTGTATGCCAGGCCTCCGGTTGCGAGCAATTCTCCAGTTAGGGTGCAGTAAGCAACATATTGAAGCTCTTGTACCTCTGTGCAGGAAGCATAGGGTGTATAGTTAAAGTAAGGTTCCGATATGGTCGAGCCATCTGGTAGGATCCAATCTACTTCAATCTCCGAAGTGTTGCCTGACAAGTTAAAGATCTCGATAGTTTCCCCTTCGCAAACTTGAAAGGAGGAAAGGCTAGGCTGATATGCTTGCTCACATTCAGG
>JAHDDV010000444.1:1850-3920 GCA_020629205.1 Chitinophagales bacterium
AGGTTCTGGACAGTCTACTGTTGTCTCGAATGTTGCCAGCTCGCAGCCGGCAGGTGCGCCGGGATTCATCACCGTAAAGGTAACGGAACCACTTTCACCAGGTGCTGCAGAGTAGCTGTCACTCCCCTCCATTACCACTAAATCAGGGCAATCTAGAGAGATACTGGCAGCGCAGCCCCCAGCAGTTGTTACACCTGTGATTTCAGTGTAAAGGGTGTAGCTCAAGACTCCATTGTCCATGTAGCTGCCATCTTCCAAACAAATTACTGCATACTCGATTGTTTGAGTTTCATTGCAATCGGAGACAGGGGAAGGAGAGTACGCTATGCTGCTTTCATGAGAGATACTTCCATCTGGAAAGACCCAAACAAACTCAGCCAGCCATTCATCGTCGACCATGATTTCTGCGTACACAGTCTCTCCTTCACAAACAGTCGTTGGAAAAATTGGACTCTCAAGCAGGTGAGGACAGTCCGGCACACAGTCAATCCAGTATTCTCCACTATAGTTTCCTCCATCACAGCCATCGTCATAACTAATATTAAGCGTAACATTTCCTACTTCACCGGGAGATCCAAAGTGGCTATCACCAGAGCTTGTTGAACCCCCTGACCCCCACTCGATTTCCCAGCCAGGGTCAGGATTATTGATATAGATGAAACAATCACTATACACAACATCCGGAGAAATTCCACCTCCTCCTCCGCCAAAACTCACACTCACTGGACCACAAGGGAAATCCGGGATCGCCGGACCCTGAGGTGGCCCTATGTTGCCAATAAAAATCGAACCACAGTTTATACAGTCATCTGCATAATACACATCACATTGGTACACATACTGGTAGCCAGGACTTACATCCCATTCGTCTACCCATTGCAGCTCCGCATCACCAGAAGCTGGAATCTCAAAGATCTCTCCATCATCATCTTCCAGCAACTGAACAAATGTCAGTTCCAAAGGAGCATAAGTATAAATATCCGGATCAAACTTGATCACATAAGAGGTATCTGGAAAATACTCTGTCGTATAAGTCCAATAACCACCAAGCCAGGTGACAATATCATATTCAATAGAATCCACCACAGTAGACACAATACTATCAATTTCACAACTGCCATAGCCACCAGCACCAGAAAGAAAGTCAAAGAGGCCCTCAGAAATCGAACCCTCATAATTTTCTAGATAATCATTCACCGCTCCCGCCCAGTAGATATTCTCACTATCACTAAAGTCAATCTGTTCCAAATCAATAATTCCCGCCTCACAGCCATCCACGTCATATGCAGTGGCCACGGTAGACACTGCATTACTGTAGGTCGTTCCACCAATGGAAGCGCTGGGTATCGGCTGAGTGAAGTCCCCGATATTGACCACATTGGAGCAGCCTGGTGGGGCAATTGGACAAGGGACCTCGGGGTAGGAGATCGTAATCGGATCCATATCTGTCCATGCCGAGATACTGCCGTCCCATTTGAAATGAACCAAAGCGGTGTCTCTCTCATGGCAAGAGCCATTTTCAAGAGAGGCAATCAGCTCATAGATTCCATACTCAGACACCACCACATCTGTCTCGGTAGGCGAGATCGTTTCAAAGGAAGCAAAGCCTCCGCTCACAAGACAATTTATGCTCCACTCAATACCCTCAGCATGTAACAAGCTGGCCTGCAATCCGCAATAGGTCGTATCCGGTCCGGCGTCTACCGTCTGCCCAGTCGGCAAAGTAAGCACCTCATAGCTCTCTTCGGCAGCACAATCAACAGTTTCCACGGATACACTATAGGTCCCTGTTTCACACACTAGAATATCCGCTCCTACACTTCCGTCAGACCAAGTCGTCGTACTTTCGGGAGGCGGATCAATGGACAGTCGAATACAACTAGCTTCACAAGTGGCCAGTATCTCCGGTTGACATTCTTGAGCAAAAGTTACAATAGAAAATAGGAAACACAGCAGTATTCCCAGGCTGGGTTTAGCGACGTTCATAGTAAGCATGCAATGAATTTTTGGGTGATTTCATTTTGCAGGCATGCAAGACTCGTAGCTTACAGCTGACCAAGGCGGGGTCAT
>JAHDDV010000445.1 GCA_020629205.1 Chitinophagales bacterium
GGGCTCGGAGCGCATGCGGAGAGACCGATGCAGCGGATACAGACAGCGACTGGATGCTGCCTGAATTGGAACGGACAGCGGGACGGTCATTGCCACGTCTGAATACTGTTTTGCTCCAAAAAATATATAATCAAATTTAAACTACAGCATTCTCTATGATGGCAAAGGTCTGTTGCTCACAGTCCAACTCTGCCATAATTCCATATGGCAAAGTAAAGCTCGGACAGGTATGACCAAAGTCCATTCCGGTAACAATAGGAAGTTGCGAAAGGCCCTCTTCCTCTACAATCACTTTGAGCAGGGCTTGATCGTACTCTTTCCAATGCAGGTTGTCGTGAGGTCTGCCAAAGATCAAACCGGCAATCGACTTTAGAATGCCGGTCGCTGCATAGTTTCTCAGCATCCAGATAAGTTGATTCGGCTCCAGATGTTCCTCAGAGGGTTCCAGAAAGAGGATTTTGCCCTTCCATTCTTCTGCGTTTGGCCAGTATTCAGTGCCTTTGAGAAACTCCATTACCTCCACACAGCCTCCGAGCAATGGACCTTGAGTTTGGCCTTGACCCTGCAACCAGCGCCATCCGGAGCTTTGCTCCAATTTGCGACTTTGTGATTGCAGACTTGCATCAAACCAGTCGAGATGCTCCGTGGTCCAGCCATCTTGATTTGGCTGAACGATTCCGATAGGAGAGGAGGAAAATAACGTTCGCTTAATGTCCTTCACTTGATAAGCAAACATACCATTGTTCTCTGCAAAACCTACCAGCAGGGAGGTACCATTGAAGGAAGTAACTCCTGCTTTGTAGAAGGCAAAGTGCGTGACAGTCGTATCGGAAAAGCCGATAAAGATCTTGGGATTATCTCGAATGACTTGCAGGTCCATGTAGGGTAAAGTACGTACAGAATCGTCTCCTCCAACATTAGAGATAATTCCCTTGATACTGGGATCCAGCAGTGCATCCATCAAGTCTTCTGCTCTTGCCTTTGGGTTTTGATAAATCCAGTCAACCGACTTCAGGGCATGTTTAGTAGGGACAACTTGCAGGCCAAAGTGCTGTTCTAGCTGCTGTACACCTGCTTGGTAACGATGCGGTAATTCTCCGGCTCCTCCCCAGGAAAGGGAGATGGCCGCCACTTTATCGCCTGCTTGTAGTTTGGGGGCTTTTATCATGCTACGATGATAGCCCAAAAAAATTTGTGGGACAAAAAAATGCGGAAGAAGAAAGCTTCCTTTCTCCTTCCGCAAACCTTAAATTCAGTGCAATCTACAATTTGATCTTAGAATGAAATTCCGATTTGGAATCCGATTTCCACTGGTATGTTTCTAGTTGTATTGAATAGTGCTTTTTCTCCGGTGCCTAGGTGATCGTAGGAAACTGCTTTATACTTTTTATATCCTCCGTAGAGGTCGATTACGAAGTTGTCGTTCTTTCCTAGCATCCACTGGTATCCGGCTGCGAGGCCACCACCTGCAGCAGTGAAGTTTCTTTTCTCGCCTTCCTGCGCTATCAAATCATCTACATAAGCATCAAGATCATCCGGAGCGATGTCATCGGCATACTGTTCGAGCAGATCACCACGCACTACGTCGAGCTGCTTATTGTGACGACCAACTGAGCCTTTTACCTGGAAATAGAAACCAGTGGGAGAGGCATCACTTGAGCCGGGATAGAAACGAACAAATGGATCGGCTTTCAGGCCATTATTCAATCCCGTAAAATAACTAAGATGGGATCCGAGTGAAACATTGTCGGAAAATCCGTGCTCAATTTTGAGGTTGGGTTGGCCTACGAGCAAGGAGATAGGACGGGTAGAGATTAGTGTAGTATTTCCTTCAGTGCGTTGGTAATTATTGTTGTTTCTTTGCGCGAAAATATCACTGGAGATCAGCATGGTCATTAGGGCTACGATAGCACATACAAATGTATTTTTCATCGTGTTCAATTTTAGTTTGTAATTGGTAAATATTAGTGATAAATCGCGATATGGTAACTTAAACTCGGCTGTCGGGATAAGGTTTAAGTCGCCTTCAAATTGGAAGCCTGGCAAAACCGAAATTGTATCTTATGAATCAAAGACAACTCTTCCTACAGCATGTGGCACAGACTAGTGATATGCCGCTGATGCTGGAAATTGAAAAAGCCAAAGGCGTTTATCTTTTCGACAAGGATGGTAAATCTTATATCGATCTGATCTCAGGAATTGGGGTCAGCAATGTAGGCCATTGCCATGATGATGTAGTGAAAGCGATACAGGATCAATGTGCCCGCTATATGCATCTGATGGTCTACGGAGAATATGTCTATCAGCCACAGGTGGCATTTTGCAAACTGCTGACCGACCAGTTGCCAGATAAGCTGGACAATGTGTATATGGTCAACTCTGGAACCGAGGCTACTGAGGGAGCACTGAAGCTTGCCAAGAGATTTACCGGACGGCGGGAGATGATAGGTTTCAAGCATAGCTATCATGGGAGCAGTCATGGGTCTTTGAGTCTTTTGGGTAGTGAGTATTTTAAGCGGGCTTATCGTCCGCTGCTACCGGAGACCCGAAGCATAGTTTACAACGACATTTCTGAACTGGAGCAAATCACAGAAAAGACTGCTTGTGTGATTGCGGAGGTGGTGCAAGCAGAGTCGGGTGTTAATCCCGGTCGGGAGGATTTCCTACAGGCTTTGCGGAGTCGTTGCGAAGAGACCGGGGCGCTCCTGATCTTTGACGAGATACAGACTGGCTTTGGTCGGACCGGAAAGCTCTTTGCCTTTCAACATTATGGTATTGTACCTGATGTGCTTTTACTGGCCAAAGGGATGGGCGGAGGAATGCCGGTTGGTGCCTTCGTAGCTTCACAGGAAATGATGACTGTCTTTCAGGATAATCCCTTTCTGGGACATATCACCACTTTTGGCGGTAATCCTGTATGTGCTGCCGCCGCTAAAGCTGCCTTGGAGGTAATTCTGGAAGGGGAACTTTGGAAGGAAGCGGAAGCAAAGGCAAACCTATTTCTGGAGCGACTACAACATCCACGCATTGAGGCTATCCGTCACAAGGGATTGATGATGGCCGTGCAATTTGATAATTTTGATACCACAAAGAAAGTAATCGATCGATGCATTGCCGGGGGCTTGATCACCGATTGGTTTTTGTTTGCCGATAATTGTCTGCGTATTGCACCACCTCTTGTAATTACGGAGGAACAGATTGAGCAAGCTTGCCGTGTCATCATAGATTCTCTCAATGAGCTTGATGTAGAATAACTTCTAAACTTTAGGACCATTGGAGGGTTGATCTAGAAAAACCAGAAACATGTCTAGAAAAATAATAGGATTAGGAGGAGCCCTTTCAGATAGCTCGACGAGCTTATGGGCATTGGAAATTGCGATGGCTTCGGCTTATGATGCGGGAGCTGAAATTGAAGTTTTTGATTTGGCAAGATTGGATTTGCCTATGCTGGACTTGCGTGTAAAGGAGGTGCCAGATTCAGTTAAGCAATTGTGCGCTGCCGTAGCAGAGTGCGATGGAATGATTTGGAGTAGTCCCTTGTATCATGGCACGATTAGTGGGGCCTTTAAGAATGCACTGGATTGGTTGCAGGAACTGAGCACTGATGATCGCCCGTACCTGACCGATCGAGCGATTGGTCTGATCTGTACAGCTGGAGGAGTGCAGGGTTTGCAAGCCATCAATACTATGGAATTTGTTGTTCGTGCACTTCGTGGCTTTGCTGTACCGATGGTAGTGCCGGTTTCTAATACCTGGCAGGCTTTTGACGCTGAGGGCAACTTGACAGATAGCAAGTGCAAGGAGCAGTTGGAACAGCTTGGTAGAGAGGTGCATAGGGTTTCGGGGGCTTTGGCTACTTTGGCTTAATTGGTTGATTGTTGATTGTTGATTGTTGATTGTTGATTGTTGAT
>JAHDDV010000446.1 GCA_020629205.1 Chitinophagales bacterium
GTAGAACAGATGCCTGAGTTTCCTGGTGGCGAAGAAGCCATGCATCGCTTTGTGTACACTGAACTTAAGTACCCTAAGGCAGCAATGCGTGAAGCCATTGAAGGATTGACAGTGATACGGTTCGTAGTCGACATTGATGGAAAAGTTATAAACCCGGAAATCATGCGCGACATCGGTGGTGACTGCGGACAAGAAGCCCTTCGAATCGTGAAAGCAATGCCAACATGGACGCCTGGGAAACAGCGAGGTCGTGCCGTGCAGGTTTACTACAATTTACCCATTCGCTTTGCCCTGCCAGAAGACGATTACATTGAAGTCGAACCTATGCCAGAGATGCCAGCACCCATGGAAGAGCCAGTTCCAAAATCAAAGGAAATTCAGGCGAAGCCTGATCTTATGATCCAAGAGATGCCCCCAGAAGAAATGGAGCTTGCGCCAGCGCCTGCACCAGAGGAGCCTCGGATCTTTCAAGTAGTAGAAAAAATGCCGGAGTTTCCGGGAGGAGAAAAGGCACGCTTTCAGTTTATCGCAGATAATCTGGAGTATCCTCTTGTAGCAATAGACAATGGAATTGAAGGGCTGGTAGTGGTGTCATTTATTGTAGATGAACAGGGAGCATTGCAAGACCCTGTTGTACGACGGGATATTGGTGCCGGATGTGGTGAAGCGGCATTAGACATGATCCGAAAGATGCCAAATTGGATACCGGGAGAGCAAAGAGGAGAAAAAGTAAAGGTTTCCTACAACTTGCCAGTGCGGTTCAAGCTCACCCAAGGAGAGAACAAGTAATGCACATGACCGATCATCCGCAGACGAGATTGAAAAACGAGAGCCGCTAGTGGAGGCTAGCGGCTCTTAACAACAACAAAAACAAAGAGACACAAGAGAGGAGGCAATGCCTCCTTTCCCGGTTTTTGAACTAATGCGAAAGGAGATCGAGTATCTCTTCCCTTCAAAGATAAGCATAGCGAATTTACTTTGCAAGCGAAAATTCGCTGAATTTTGAAAAAAGGGGGCTTCTGCTGCTTTAAATTGCGGCAAATGGGGTATTGGCATTGTTGTCTTTCCTATTTTGTGCGCCAATGGTGGACATGGAGACGAATATTCGACTGATCTTTGGCCTCAAGCTAAAAGAAAGACGTCGTGAACAAGGGCTTTCCTTCGCCCAGCTGGCTCAGGCAACAGGCCTTTCAGTATCCTATTTGAACGAGATTGAGAAAGGCAAGAAGTATCCTAAGCAAGATAAGATTCTATTGCTCTGTGCGGCCCTTGATGCAGAATACGACGAACTGGTTTCGCTCAAGCTGGATCCAAAGCTGGCTCCAATCACTGAGCTGCTAAACAATGGCTTTCTTGACAATATTCAATTAGACATTTTTGGACTGAGCAAGCAAAAGCTGGTGGAAATGGTGGCAAAGGCCCCGTCCAGAGTGAGCGCCTTCATTAGCACCCTTATGAAGACCGCCAGAACCAATAATCTGGGTACCGAAAACTTCTACTTTGCCTCCTTGCGTTCCTATCAGGAGCTACACAACAACTATTTTGAAGGCATTGAGGATTTGGTTGATGAATTTGTGTTGAAGCATGACCTTGAACTCGATCCCTCTATTTCCTTGCAGGTACTGGAAGGGCTGCTGGTCGATAAGTACCAATATCAGATAGACGATGGAATTTTGGGACATGATCCTGTTTTACATGAGTTTCGTTGCTTATCGATCAAAGGCAAACGCAAGCTTCTAATCAATCATCATCTGACCGAAAGGCAAAGAGCCTTCATGTATGCCAAAGAACTGGCCTTCAATTTCATGAACCTGAAGGTCCGGCCATATCGCTTTTCATTGTTCAATGTAGATTCCTTTGAAAAAGCATTAAACAACTTCAAAGCATCCTATTTTGCGGTGGCCCTCTTGCTTAATCGACACAAGTTTCTGGAGGAGTTAGCCCGAGACTTCCAGAGCGAGGTCTGGCAGGTAGATCGGTTTCGTAACATGATGCAGCGCTACAATGCCACACCGGAGATGTTTCTTAGTCGACTGACGAATCTATTGCCAACCCATTTTAAGGTCTCTCGTTCCTTTTTCCATCGGGTAAGCCATGTGGTTGGAAGCAATGCCTATCAAATCAACAAGGAACTTAACATGGACAATAGTCTGCATGTTCATACCCTTGAGAAGGAGCATTACTGCAGACGTTGGGACGCCATCCGGGTTCATCAGGAATTGCAAGCAGACCAGCAGCAGGGACGCCTCAATACCAGACCTGTCAAGGTGCAACGAAGACTGTATTTGGACACTGGCGAAGAGTATCTCTGTCTAAGCATTGCCCGAGCCATGTCACCTACACCAAATGAAAATGTAAGTGTAACGATTGGTGCCATCCTTGACGATCAATTGAAGAAAGTGATGCCCTATTGGAAAGACCCAAAGATTGAGCGCATCGAAGTGCATCGGACCTGTGAACGCTGCTCTCTGACCGATTGTGTTGATCGCGCCGCGAAGCCCGTCATTTTGGACAAACTTCGCTATCAGGAAAAGATAGAAAAAGCTCTGACTGAGCTATTGAAAAATCAATAGCCAGCATTTCCCCAGCACTAAGGGATTGGGAATCAATAACTGTCTGATTTTGACTCCGCTAGAAATGATTTAGACGAGGCATTTTTTGACAACATCCTTGTTGGCTGGTGGAGAAAAATAACGAAGGATAAATCATTTCTAGCAAGTCAAAATGGACAATTATTGATTCTCTACCCCTAAATCACCGCTATGCATTATTTCCACAATGGCACCATCCTCACTATGGACGAGCAGCAGCCAATTGTTGAAGCCCTTGTGATACATGACGATCGTATCAAAGAGCTAGGACGATGGGAAGACATGCGAAAGCTTGTGAGGCCGGAGGACAAAGTGACTGATCTGCAGGGCCGGACCTTGATGCCCGCCTTCATTGAAGGTCATGCCCATTTTGTGCGCACAGGAAAGACTGCAGCCATGCTGGATCTCAGCAAAACCCAATCATGGGAGGAAGTAGTTGCGAAGGTCGCCGATCGTGTCTCCCAAACAGCAGAAGGAGTCTGGGTAATCGGCTACGGTTGGCATCAGGAGAAATGGAAGCCCAAGAAGGACAGCAAATTGGTTTCGGGATATCCCGTTCATGATCAGCTGACTGCCGTTTCGCCGGATAATCCTGTCTATTTAATCCATGCCAGTATTCACTCGCTCATGGCCAATCAGCAGGCAATGAATCTGATTCCTCCTGAGCAACAAAACAAATTTGAGCAGGAAGTTATTAGGGATGAACAAGGCATGATGACGGGAATGTTTGAGGAAGAAGCACAATCGCTCATCCTCGATCAAGCGCAAATACAAGATCCTAAGCAACGGGCGCTTCAGATTCGACAAGCAGTTGCATTGGTAACGAAGCAATGTATGAAGTACGGCATCAGTTCCTTCCACGATATGGCCTGCACGGAAGAGGAATTATTGGTGCTGCAGGAGATGGACAAGCAAGGCCAGCTGAAGATTCGCTTGAACATAGTGCTTTGGGACCCTGATATAGATAGGCTTTTGCAACTCTGCGAAGAATATACTGGTGCAGACTACCAGTCCGATTTTTTGAGAGTAAAATCAGTCAAGGCTTTTGCCGATGGTGCCTTGGGCTCCAGAGGAGCCTGGCTTTGGGATGCCTATGCCGACGAGCCCGGACATCATGGTCAGCAAATCATCTCCCGCGAAGACCTCAAAAGACTAGCTGACAGCTGCCTTGAAAACAAGCTTCAATTGATCACACACGCCATCGGCGATGCTGCCAATACGATGGTCTTGGAGGTTTATGAAGAGGCGCTGGCTGGAAGAAAGGATTTAAGATGGCGTATTGAGCATGCTCAAAACCTCCGTCCGGAAGATGTA
>JAHDDV010000447.1 GCA_020629205.1 Chitinophagales bacterium
CCTACTGGACCGGCCGCTTCAAAATTTGCGGTTCAGCAGCTAGAAAATGCCCGGACAAAAAAAACAAGTTGGCCATTGCCATTGCATCTCCGTCAGCCTGCTTATCGGCGCTGACAGTAAACCATTGTTCCATATACTGATTCTGCTCCACCAGCGTGGTATTCGTCTGCTCTATCAATTCATTGAGTTGACTGAGCTCTGAAGGATCTTCCACCTTTACCAGGAATTCATTGCTGTAGGAGTCGACACAGAGATCTCCCATCGGCTCCCAAATCAGGTTATCGCAGTTGTCGGTTTGCACGGTATAATGCACAAATTGCACCTGCTCCAACTGCTCCAATTCTTGAATGATGCCAGTCAGCTCTTCACAGCTTTTTGAGTCTTTTGTCTTTACAACGTGCATGTGGTTGTTGCTTCCTATTATGAGATCACCAACGGGACTGTAGCTATGATCCAGCAGCTCAAGATCAGATATCAGCTCTTCAAACTCGTCTCTACTTGTGCTCTCGTCAATTCCGACCAAGAGGTAATCAGGCGATAGCTCACCGATCGTCTGTACATGGTCACCATAATATCTGAAATCAACAAATTCACAGGGGACTAGTGCCTCGTCAGTATTATCTTTCTTGCAACTAGTAAAGGCGAGCGCCAGCACGGCGAATACAAACATGAGATTCTTCATGATAAATAAATTAAGGGTTATAAATAGCGTTTTTGTGCGCAGCTCTTAGGATTCGACCAAAGGCTGATTGCCATTGGAGGGGGGAGGCTGCATACAATCAATTAGGTAGGTCTAAGGCGATAGTTAGGGTGTTTATTTAGGCTTATAAAGAGAGCTGGGTAGGCTCTGTTATTGAAAACGGAAGAACTCAAAAAGGGTTGCTTGGATGGAATTTTTTCGCAATCATTGCTTGCCCTTTCGTAGCCCGACAACTTATGTGCCCTTTTGTGGTTCGAAAAACTTATGTGCCCTTTTGTGGTTTAAAAAAATCACATCCGATAAGCCCGATAATTCGCCAAATATAGCGCCTTGCTACCGATTAAAGAATTGGACTTCCGCTGCCGATTCTGTAACTTGAAAAGTACAGAATGTAGCTGCCTATGGAACCGATAACGACCGTTTGGATGATTTCTAGTATGCTTGGTGGATGCCTGGCCAACAGAGCGGATTCTGTGCTCTGTATGGGGACGAATAAGTTATATAAGAGAATATTAGATCGAATTGAGGAGCCAGCAAACCACCATATTCAAAGGGCAATCAGAAAATCCTATCTACAGGCTTGCTATGTTGCGACAAAATTTGTGCTGACAGAGCATTCTGCCTGGGAAATCAAGAGCAAGAACAAACTGAACAAAATCAAGCGCTATGTAGAGAAGGAGATAAGCAGGGTCCACAAAGATGATACCTATATCCCTGATTCGGTATTGGATACGGAATATCGGGAACTCTTATTTCCCAAAGAAGAGAGTAGTGCGGCTCGAAAATCGGAAATTATTCTAAAACTGAAGCAATCCATTATTGAGGAGATCGAAGGCAAGGGCTATGAAGTACCGGCGATCTTGCAAAAGGTGATTCATGAAGGTTGGAAGGAGAAGGAGAGGAGCTTTGACTTCTATGCATTGATCTGTGCATTTTTTACTCAGGAATTGAAGACCAATACCAATGTGGCCAGACTGATTCAAACGGAGTATCTGGATCATATACAGATGGATACTGAAGCCCTAAGAATTGAAACAGCAGATCTAAAAGAGCAGATCAATGTGCACTTTGAGACCTACGGGGAAATTCTTCCCAAATTAGATCTATTGCTGGATGGAGTCGATCAGTTAAAAGATGGACAACAGAATCTCCAAAATCAGCTAGAGGACTTACCGCAAAAGACAGCTGAGATCGTGCTGCAGGGATTGGAAAGAAACTACATTTCCCATGCAAAGGAGGTAACGCTATCCAAACAGTACACAAGTCAGCTTGGACAAATTGAGGGCTTCAAAACTCAACTGGACGCTCTGAAAGCACAGAAGATCGGGCTGGAAACTGCCATGCAGCAAGTAGATGAGACAACGAAATCTGTTCTTAGTCAGAGTCTGGCCAATGTCGAACAGCAGATTCATGAAGCCTTCGAGAAGAAGAAGGCTGCCGAGAATGAGCTGAATGAATTTATTGCAAATGTGATTGCTTTGGCCAAACAGTTGAAAGAGTCAAATACTATGGAGTCTTCCAGGTTGAGCAAGGCCAAAGAGCTGTTTGCCAATGGGGATTATGAACGTTTGGAAGAGGTATTGAATGAGCAAGAAATCGATCAGGAGATTGCCGCCTTCAAGGCCAAGGCCAATGCGCTGGCAAATGAGCTCACGCTAAAAGCACAAGCATCGCTGGTGAATAGATCAGATAACTGGTATGAGCGAACGGAAAGGTTGTACAAAAAAGCACTCGGAATTGTTGAGAACTTCAATACCACTTACAATTATGCTGGCTTTCTGGCTACCAACAAGCAAAATAGCACTGCGCTATCTCTATATGAACGAGCTTTGAATCACTGCGATACAGAGGAGCAAAGAGCAGAGATCTTATACGGATTAGGCCGGATGTACAGAGCCATCCACGAATCGGGGAAAAGTGAAGAGATGCTCAGCGAGGCCCTGAAAATTACTACCAAACTAGCAGAAGTCGAAGAGAAGAAATTTTTGCCAGAGGTACTTAGAATCAATATTAGTCTGGGAGCCTTGCTACGCAATACGCAAAGGTATGAGGAGGCTCAGGAGCGTTTGAATGAGGCGATCTACAGAATTGATTGTTTGAAAGACGGACGAGCTAAATCTTATCTTGCCCAGAAGGCAAATGCACTCAATATCCTTGGGCATATCAAAGTTTTGATGAAGTCCTTTTCTGAGGGCAAGTCCTACTTTGAAAGCTCTCTGGAAATTTACGATGAGCTCTATGCAATTGATCGCAATAAGTATGGATCATTACGAGCTATTGTCTTGGGCAATCTAGGTGCCGCTCTGCAATACCTGAAAAATTTTGAAGCTTCGAAAGCTGCCTATAAAGAGGCCCTGGCGATCCATCAAAAATTCTACAGTGCGAATGAAAGAGCCTTTGGCCCCAATGCGGCAGTGGTGCTGAAAATTTTGGGTGGGCTGTACCTGGAGACCAGGGAGTTTACCAAAGCTGAGAAATTTCTCACCGATGCATTGACGATCTACAAACAACTGATGGTCTCCAATCCCGAGACGCACAAGATCTCTTATTGTGAGCATGTAGGTCTGATGGGGAATCTATTTCTGGAACTGAAGGACTACGAAAAATCAGAAAAGTACCTGCGTGAAGCAATTGAATTACAGCGGACTCAGCTGGATACAAATTCAAGCCTGATTCAAGAAGAGCTTGCCTATAATCTTACGGACCTGGGTAGACTATACAGAGAAAAAGAGGATCTTGATCTGGCAGAATCTACACTTTCAGAGGCTTTGGAAATCAGAACAAAACTGAGCCAGGATTTTCCCGACAAGCACCTGATGGTTACAGCAGAAACACTGGATGAACTAGGCATCCTATTTCACAAAAAGCAAAACCTACAACAAGCGGAAGCCCTATTGCTGGAATCCCTCCGAATAAAGAATGAGGTCAATGAACAGCAGGCAAAAATTTATCAGGCAGATGTTGCCAATACAAAAATTCAGCTTGGCAAGGTGTATCAGGAGCTGCAAGAATCCAAGATAAAGTCCACTGAAATGATAGAAGAGGCAATTGCTACCCTGCAATCCCTTCCAGATAATCCGGGTAATAGGCAGCAGTTGGAGCTGGCCTATTCTCTTTTGCATGATGAAGGACCTATCCCTTAGGGATAGCGCATCCGACTCTACAGATGCCTTTGTATCTTGTG
>JAHDDV010000041.1:0-5091 GCA_020629205.1 Chitinophagales bacterium
CCATGATGTCTCCCCAGGAAGTTTAGCAAAGTTCGCGGGAAGGAGGGCTTAGGCCTCCACTTGGTCCTCTTGCCTTTCCACTTTTCTGATGATTAGACGCAGGCCTTGATCGTACTTCAAATAGCTCCAACACCAATTTACAAAAACCACCAGTCTATTTCGAAATCCAACCAAGAGCATCAGGTGTAGAAACATCCAGATGAACCAAGCCAATATACCTGAGAACTCATAGAAAGGCAAATCGACCACTGCCCGGTTTCTGCCAATGGTGGCCATGGTGCCTCGATCATTATAGACAAATGGCTTCATATCCTTTCCCTTTGCCAGCGCATTGAAATTTTTCCCTAGCTGAGCGCCTTGTTGTCCTGCCACTGAAGCTAGCATGGCGTGACCTCTGCCCTCTCCTTCTTGTTCAATCGCTGATACATCTCCAATAGCGAAGATGTCTTCCTGATCAATGACCTGGTTGAATTCGTTGCAAATCAATCGATTGCCTTTGTTGAGTCTGTCTTCCAGATTGGCGATAGGAGCACCTACAACACCGGCAGTCCATACGAGGGTTTCGGTTTCAAAATCTCCCTTGCTGGTGTGTGCGGTGCATCCGTCATAGTCTTTCACAAAGGTATTTAGCCAGATATTGATGCCTAGCTTCTTGAGAAATTTGTGAGATTTGGCGGAGGCATTTTCGCTCATGGCTGGAAGTACTCGATCGGCTGCTTCGACCAGGTGAATCTGCATCTGACGGATGTCAAGATCCGGATAGTCTTTAGGTAGGATGTAGCGCTTCAATTCCGCTAAGGTGCCTGCCAATTCGATGCCTGTAGCCCCAGCTCCCACAATTACGAAGTTCATATACTTCTCGCGCTCTTTCAAATCTGATGTATTGAGCGCTTTTTCGAAGTTTTGCAGGATGATGCTTCGAAGATCCAGAGACTCCACCAGACTTTTCATCGTGTATCCATACTTCTCGATATTGCTCAGGCCAAAGAAGTTTGTCACGGCACCAGTGGCTACCACAAGATGGTCATATTGGATCTTGCCGATGTTGGTAAGCACTTCTTTCTGCACTCGATCAACTGCCTCTACTTCAGCCATACGAAAGTGGAAGTGTTGCTTGCCTTTGAAGACCTTTCTAATCGGGTAGACTATAGAATCAGGTTCGAGGCCAGAGGTGGCTACCTGATACATCAGTGGTTGGAAAGTATGGTAGTTGTTTTTATCAATGAGAACTACCTGATAGTAGCGGCTATCTATCTTTTGGATTAGCTTGAGACCTGCAAAGCCGCAACCAATGACAACGACTCTTGGGAGGTCGATGTTGGGTACATTCATGTTCATCTTGCTAGCTCATTTGCTGTATTGTCACAACGAAAGGGAGATCCTCTTTGTTCGTTTGATATGGGAATTTTTCAAGGAAATACACCCCATTCTGTAAGAGCTTTGGGAGCGCATAGAAGAAAATCCAGCGCGCTCGAAAGGCCTGGCCAAATAGCCCTGATAGTAGTGGAAATGGAACCGCACTGAGCGCCTGCCTGCGCCGCTGGCAGTGGCTCGACGACAGGAGAGACGCTGGCAGTGGATGCAGGCAGCAGCGAAGGGTGGCTTCCATTGCAACGGATAGCAGGACGATCGCTGCCGCGGCCCGAACTGCCGTGCTCCAAAAAAGATAATAAGCACTACTCAGAAGATTCACATTTCAGTGGCTTGCAACAAAAAAGGGCAGCCCACGAATGGACTGCCCTTTTATATGGAATTGAATCATTATTATCTTCTTCCAGCATCTGGACCTGCTGGTCGAGCCATATCAGAACTTTCGCATACTTTAAAGTCTACTCTTCTGTTTAGAGCGTGATTTCCATCAATACCTTTTGATGAAGCACTGTCAGATAGACCAGGAACAACTGGTGAACCCTCACCTCTGTACTGGATGACCAACTGACTTCTTGGTACACCGTATTCGCTAGTAAGAATGCTCACAACTTCCTGCGCTCTCTTGTAAGAAAGAACATCATTGTAAGGATTGCTTGAGCGGTTATCTGTGTGTCCAATTACACAAAGCTTCGTAGTTGGGCAATTTTTCAAGAATCTCGCTACTTCCGCCAGCTGCGGCTTGAAGGCTTCCTTAACACCGTATCGGTTAAGGTCAAACAATACGCTAGGAAGCATTGGGTCTTTACACTTGTTGTTTTGAAGACCTAGCTGCTCCAAAGCCTCTACTCTCTTAGTCAACTCTTCGCAGCAGTTGTCGATGTAAACACCATCTTTGTCAACTTTGCCAATGTTTTCGTAAGGTGTATGTGGCTGAAGATCATCACAGTCAAGAACACCGTCACGATCGCTGTCTAGCATACGGCCTCTTGTGTCAACCGGGCAATCTGGACGTGAATCCGGCTCTTCGTCCCAGATATCCGGAACACCGTCACCGTCTTTGTCAGAGAACTCAAGATCGTCACCTGAAAGCTCTTCACAACAAGGCTTCTTGTTTAGCTCTTGGTAGGTGTAATCGATTGGGTTCATCCACCATAGTGGCTCCACAGAGTTCTTAGCACCGAGATTGAAGTTCAAACGAGCCTGAGTATATACATAGGTATCAAAGTTACGAGTGTTACCACTCCACTCATCCCAACGCTGACCGTCTAGGAGGTCATCGTCCATATAAGCGACTTTAGATTCTAGTGCAAGATTTACCACACGGCCAAGTTTGAAGCCGTAACCAAGACCTGCATGGAAGGTAGTTTTGTAACCGTAGTTGTCTACGATTTCAAAATCGTCAAAATGACGCTCTGCGAATGACTCATAGTCACCATCCCAGATATCTTCCAAATCAGAAATTCTGTCAGATCGGTCATCGTACTCAGTCCACTGTGCAGTGACACGACCGTAGTCATATTCATTGCCATCACCATCAAGTTGGTCCATACGGGCCTGATAGATGGTACCACCAACACCGAAGATACCATAGAATGTACCTCTGTTTTGGCGCTTGTGGAATTTGATGTTGTTTAGGTTTACGATTCCTTCCAATACCAAATCTCTAATTCGTGTTTGGTAGTTGTAGAAAACGATATTGTTGTTTTGACCACGGTAATCAGGCACTTTGTTGAAGTTGTTCAACTCATCGTTAAGTGCGAGATATCTGTCTCCACCTGCCAAAGCGGCGTTAGGAGCGAAACCGTCTGCAGTAGCATAGCCGGTACCATTACGGGACCAACCTTGCTGGCCTTGCCAATTTCTACCAGTTGTTCTACCCATCATGAAGCTCAATCGGGTAGAGAAAACATATCCCCATGCTCTTCTAAGGTGCAAACCCCAACCAAAACCAGGCTTTGCTTTCACATCACCCGAGATCATCAATAGTCCTGCGTGGATACCTACTTCAGTCTTGTGCTTGGGTGGTGCAGGATAGTTGTACTTGTTTGCAAGGAACTCGTCTTGCTGATCGTGATGCTTTTCTTTGACAAAGTCTTTATACTCTTTGTCTCTCACTGCAGGGTAAGGGTAATCGTCGCCGTCCTCGTCAGACTTGTCGGCTTTATCTCCCTTAACTTTGTCTTTGGTCTTATCCTTTGCCTTCTTTGCTTTGTCCTTGGCCTTTTTCTCCTTCTTCTTCACTTCCTTTTTCGCCTTATCGGCTTTGTCTTTGGCCTTTGAGCCATCCTGGGCAAATGCAACAGATACGACCATCAACAAGATCCAAACTAAGAATAAGTTCTTCTTGTTTAACATGGGTACTAAAAATTTAAGTGTCTATAATAATTCAATTCCAAAAGGCATCACGCTATCGACCAATTCCAGCGGTCGAGGTGTTGAGTGATCAGTCTCATTAAGCTCTTGTAAATCAGACTGTTTGACAACACAATACAGGTGAGCACACAATAATACGCAAATTTACCTTTGTATTTCTAATTACCAAATAAATACAGCGAATTTGTGGGCTCATAAAGCACTGTTTGTCAAAAAGACCACAGAGAGAAAGGCCGCAAATTTGAGCTGAAAAATTTGAGCAGTTAGCTAACAACGGTATCAATGCCAGAAAGCCTTGTTTTGCTTGGATATTTACGCCACGAAACAGATGAAATTTGAACATAGGATCAAAAAACTGCTGCGCAAGACGTGGGTGAAATGACCATTGAAGACAGGGCTGCTGCCGTGAATCAGGTTTAAGCTAAAAAAGTGATAATCACGACTTTAACTAAAGTAAGGAAAAGTGAAGAAAGGACAGAAGAATAGTCTTAAAACTTCCTCAATTTGTCTGTTTTGATTGATTTTGGACAGTGAGGTCTGTATTTTGATCAATTACTTTTAACTTCAAACAGATTTACCAATCATAGTTCTATTACCGGCATTGAAATTAATTCAAACTAAACATTAGATAAAATGAAGAAGCTTATTGCTTTGATCCCGATTGTGGTTATGGGATTTGGCTTTGGATGCCAAGATCCCGCAATCGGCCTTGATCCCGCAAAACAGCAAGCAAAAATCGACTCACTTTTTCAGGTGAAGAAAAAAGCCTTGACTGATTCTGTAAACATCAGCTGTACTGCGGTAATGAGCCGCGATTATTCAGCTAAGATCGATAGTCTGGTGGAAGCCAGAAAAGCCGAAAGCTAGGAACCGCAATATTAGTAAAATCCAAAGAAAAAAAATGAAAAATTTCCTTTATATGGCATTTATTCTTCTGGTTGGCTGTGTATTATATAGCTGCAAGAATGAAAATGTGTCTAAATTAGAAAGTCGCAACTCGGCAGCGATCGATTCTATCGTAAATGCTCGACTAGTACCTGTCCGCAATGATCTTCTGGCTGGCTGCCAGGCAAGCGTGGACTCGATGATTGTGGCAGAAGCTGATGCTATTCTGCTGGCAAGTGAAACCAAGACTTTGGTTCCTGTTACTAAGCCGAAAACGTCGAAACCGAAACCGAAAGCACCTGTCAAGCCAACTCCTGTTGATCGATCTGCCAAGACCAAGAAGATTGAACCAGCTGTTAATATCAAGAAGCCGATCAAGAAGGCAGGCAATACTGGTAAGAAGCAAAGTGGAACCAAAGTGGGATCCAATACAGGCAAGAAGAAAAGTGGGACAACAAGCGG
>JAHDDV010000041.1:5191-23515 GCA_020629205.1 Chitinophagales bacterium
GTGGAACCAAAGTGGGATCCAATACAGGCAAGAAGAAAAGTGGGACAACAAGCGGAAGAAATACTGGAAAGAAGAAGAAAAAGTCCACGACTCCGTAGTGCACCGAATAAATCGAAAATAGAAAAGGCTCAATCCTGCATTGGATTGAGCCTTTTTTTCTTGGTCGGAATGCGAGGTTCTTCGTCTCGATCTATCTTACCATCTCAACTGTACAGACATCTGTGACAGTGTTGTTGTTTTCATCAGGATAGACAGCACTATAAGTGATTCGAAGTGTCGCTCCATCTACTCCTGTTTCTTCAAAAGTGCCCCCTGTACCAGAGAAAGTCGTACCACAAGACTCCTGAGTGCTGATGGAGAAGCTATCCCCATTCAGTGTTCCAATCACGAAGTAGTTGATGGGATCACCCGCACTATCAATGCAGCCGTAGTTGCCAAAGTTTTCAAATCTCACTTCAGCCGGGCTATCTCCCTGCACTACAGTGATCGTATATGGATCAGCGCCACAGTCGGCCTCCGTAGCTACGTAAGTACCTACGTATTTTGAATTAGATAAGGTTGTACAGTCACTACCTTCGTAGCCTGCTGCACAATCACATACTTGAGTAGTAGCATTCCAGACACCATTTTCACCGCAGATATCCACGGAGCAATCGGTACCGCTGTATCCGTTGTCGCAAATACAGTTTCCAGTATCTTCATCACAGAATCCGAAGACACAGACTACTCCTGTACATTTGTCGTCTTCACATGAAGAATAGATTAGTAGGCAGCTGACTAGCATGAAGCAGCTAAACAGTGCCGCCAGCGATTTTGATTGAGTCATTGCTTTTATTTTAGTAAGTTAATTTAGCTCCTAAAGGTAGTGTTTTTTGGAGCTAATCGGAATGCTTGCTTAGACTGCAGAGCTCGATGCTTTGTTTAAAAACAAAATGTCAGCTATTAGTCGATGCGTGGAAGCCGATCTTTGTGTGGTGGCCGAAGCAGGCTAGTGCCCCGGGCACTAATTTACGATGAGGAACTTCCCAACGTAGGTGTCTGTGCCATCTTCGTTAGCACAGAAGAGCAGGTAGACGCCTGAGCTGGCACGCTCTCCATTGTAGTCTTTGGCATTCCAAACTGCCTGACCTCCAAGTGCTGTCGTTTCATAAACCAGAGTGCCACTGATATCGGTTATTTTGACGTTGGCATTTTGGGCCATGCCCTTAATGGCAATATTACCTTGATATTCCGGGCGAACTGGATTAGGGTAAACCAGAACTTCTCCAAAATTGTAGCCACCTAAAACGGCGTCACCGCGGTAGGATACAATACCGTTGGCTGTTCCGAAGTAGACCTCTCCGGTTTCATGGTCTATCACAATATCTTTTACGTCATTGGACAGCAAGGGACTGTTTTCTATATTGAAGTTCAGGACTTGCTCTGTGCCATCGGGAGACATCAACCAAACACCATTGCGGGTTCCTATCCACTTGCGGTTGGCCCCATCAACAGCAATGGCCTGTACAATCTGTTCTGCCATCAAGTAGAAGGTAAACTCATCTCGATCTACGGTTACTTCGGGACGTCGCGAGATACACTCACCATCCTGACCATAGCGGCCATAGCAGGAATAGAAAATGACCCCATCTCCGGTTCCGATCCACATATCGCCTTCGAGA
Source organism: Chitinophagales bacterium (assembly GCA_020629205.1). Classification (GTDB taxonomy): domain Bacteria; phylum Bacteroidota; class Bacteroidia; order Chitinophagales; family UBA2359; genus JAHDDV01. The sequence goes on from JAHDDV010000041.1 coordinate 6,853, forward strand.
TCTTTGGCCATTGAGAATACCTGACCGCTCTTCAGGGTGTTTCCATCTTTAACGTTTAGTTTTCTATATGTATCATCGGCAGTATCCAAAGGATCTTCTCCACTATCGAAGACCAACAAGCCATCTTCATCATCCAGCGCGATCCACTTTTGACCGAGGTCGTCTACAATGATATCCAGAAATTTATTTTCACCTAATGGAATTGTAGGCGAAAACTTCTGCCACTCCCCTGCTCGGGTTTTCAGTACAATTGGGTACGAGTTTAGGTAGGAACACACCCAAAGATCCCCTTGTGCATCGAAAGACATACCACTAATTCTCAATGAGTTCTCTATACTTGGCTCGGATTCAAAAATCGAATTATCGGGACGATAAACTATAGGTTCTGTCCCATCGGAATTCATCTCCAATAGTCCTCCTCCAATGGATCCTGCGTAGATGCGATTGCTGAACGGGTCCACTTGAATTCGTACCAAATCGAGCAGATCAGCAAAATAGCCATAATAGGTTCTCTCAAACTGTTTCCAACTTCCGTCTTCGTAGGTGTACAATCCATTTGGATTGTAGCCGAAACTGTAATTTCCAGAGATGGTCCCTGGAGCTACCCATAGCCTGCTTCCTTCAAGGGCGAGCCTTGTAACATCAGTATTCCTTGGGCCATTTGGTGCTCTAAAGCTGGAAGCTCCATTCTCAAAAGAACCGAGACCGCGAAAAAAATCGCCGACCCAGTAAACACCATTGGCATCTTTTGCTGTTTGTCTCGGACGGGAAAAGGAGCCTTCACCCACATGATTGACCTGATCTCCGTTGATCAAGGTAAGCCTACTTGCCACAATGTTGTCAAGGCTGTCTTTTTGCTCGGTAATGACCAGCTCTCCATCGAGTAGTTTGATGTCTTCCGGTCTCCAATATTCTTCCGAGTACATGGGCTCCCAAGTTCCCCAATCCGGTCGAAATTTGTAGGTTTCTCCTCCAATATGCGTAAACTTCAAATCGCCTTCAATCTGTACAAAGGTTGCCTCGCCCATTGCGAGTCCGCTTTCGGGGCCTATGCTTGTCCAGGTTTCCAATTGATTCAGAAATGGGTTGTTAAGGCTAGTTTGCTTTAGGCCGGTGGGTGTGGCTGCGTAAATTTCCTCTCCACCTATGGCCACCTGATTGATGGCGGTCGCCCCTGTTGTTGGGCTAATTGGAAACTGCCTTGTCGCAATGTCGTAGACTACCAAGCCAAATGAGCAACTAAAGTAAGCCATTGAGTCCTTGACATAAATGTCATTGATTTTCTTGCCACCGCTAATGATCTTTCGCTTAATGTCGGGCACATTTAGCACTTGATCCGGAAATAGAATATCAATGTTGGCACTTTCATAGGCGATTATCAGCGCATCTTCTGATTCGCTATAGGCGAGGTCGGAGATATTTAGATCACTAAAGCCATCCAGCTTGCTATAGGTCCTCATTTCGCCATTGCTGGCATTATAGCTCCATAAACTGGTCTCTGTTCCACAATAGGTGATATCGTCTACTTGTTGGACAGAAGTCACTTGCTTGTAAGGCAAATAGATTGTCCAATCACCCAGTGCCTGAGCATTGGCAATTGAGGTAGCGCAAAAAGATAGAAAAACGAAAAGGCCGATGAGATGGGGCTTAGGTCTAAAGTGGCAAAGGCACTTTTGCATAAAATTCTGGGTTTATGTGCTGGATCGAAAGGCTAAGATAAGTGCTTTTCTCATACAGAAGAGTCAGATAGAGGTCTAGAGGCTGCATGTCACCGTGGATTTTCTTACAATCTTGTCTGGATCAAAGCACAAACCCACAGTATTTGCAGTGGATGGCATCATCATCATGCCCTTCTTCGCTGCAGGAAGGGCAAGCGATTGTATTGACTTTCAGCTCTTTTTGTGCTGCGGTTAGCTCACTAGTCACAATTCCAGTAGGTACTGCAATGATCCCATAGCCCATTAGCATTACAATAGAAGCCAAGGTTTTGCCAAGCTGCGTAACCGGGGCAATGTCTCCATAACCAACTGTTGTTAAGGTAACAATTGCCCAATACATGCTCATTGGAATGCTCGAAAAATTATTTTCAGGGCCCTCTACAACATACATGACTGAGCCAATAATAAGGCTCAGGGTCACTACAGAGACCAGAAAGACCGTAATCTTGATCCGACTACGGCGTAGGGCGTCCAATAGCTCTGCTGATTCGCCCAAATAGCGAGCTAGTTTGAATATTCTAAAGATGCGCAACAAGCGAAGGGACCGAAGCACAGCCAAATAGTGCGTACCGCTAAAGAACAGAGAAAGATAGGTTGGAATTAAGGATAAAAAGTCGATCAAACCGTAGAAGCTAAAGATATACTTCATTGGACGTCTTACCGCATAGATCCTCAGCACATATTCGATGCTAAACAAGATCGTAATTACCCACTCCAAAACGCGCAGAATGTGGCCATATTGACGATTGATTTCGGCAACACTCTCAAGAATTACAGATAGAATGCTAACAACAATCGTGACCAACAAAACCACGTCAAATAGCTTACCCAAGGGGGTATCCGCTTCGAAAATGATCTCGTGAATGTGCTCGCGCAAAGTATAACTTTCTGTATCCTTGCTCTTAGTCATTATTTATGGTTTAGGTACCAAAGGTAGGACTTGATTGAAATCCTTCAAACTGTCTACCATTTTTCGGCTCTCCCTGTTTTTCTCAGGTCGGAGAGATAGCACAAAGGTCCTATTTTTCAAGCAGAGAATAGCCGGAAAGTACTTTTTAGTAGCTTTGCAAAGACTTTGAGACCTATATGTGGAGATCGGTAGCCAACATCATATTATCCTATCGCAAGAGTTTACTTGGCCTTGTATTGTCGCTAACCCTACTGATGGCCTGGCAGGGCTCAGGGGTGAAGGTCAGCTATGATCTTCCCAGACTGCTTCCCAATGACAATCCCGTATTTCTGGAGTTTCTCGAGTTCAAAAAGACCTTTGGAGAAGATGCCAATGTGCTTATCATCGGTACTGTAGCTCCTGATTTATTCGAAAAGAACTTCTTAGCAGACTGGTACAATCTGGGAAAGCGATTGGAAGAAGAACGAGGTGTTCAAGGAGTGATATCTGTAGCCCATGCCTACAACCTTGTAAAGGACACAACGGAAAAGAAATTCCAGGTAAAACCACTACTAGATGGCCCTCCGTCCACACAGCTAGCAGCTGATCAAATGAAAGAACTGTACCTATCCCTGCCCTTTTATGAGGGCAGGTTGTACAATGAGGATAGCAAGGCCACGATCATGGCTTTGACACTTGATAAGGACCTACTTGGTTCCTTTGAAAAGGTCGAATTAGCCAACAGAATCAAGGGTATCGCAAATGAGTTTGGGAGTCAGCATGGTGTTGAGATGAAGTACTCCGGCATTGCCTACTTACGGGCTTTCAGAACGGAGAAAACTGCTAGAGAGCTGATTGGTTTTCTATTGCTTTCTGTCTGCATATCGGCACTGATTCTCTGGATGATCTTCCGCTCAGCTACCGGGGTCTTGTTCCCCATTTTTGTGGTAGGATGTGGAGTGCTTTGGACCCAGGGCTTAATCTATACACTGGGCTATGAAGTCACGATCTTATCAGGACTGATGCCAACGCTGATTGTGGTTATCGGAATACCTAATTGCATCTATCTGACCAATCAGTACCATATCGAAATGCAGCGACATGGTGACAAGCTAAAAGCACTCAAGCTTACGATAGAAAAGATCGGCTATGTTACCTTTTTCGCAAACCTAACCACAGCCATAGGCTTTGGGGTCTTCTCCCTAATGGATATCGAAATCCTCAAAGAATTCGGCATCGTCGCCTTTTTGAGCATTTCGAGCCTTTTTGTGATTTCACTGATCATGATTCCGGTGATCTACAGCTATCTGCCACCACCACAATCCAAGCATACCAATCACTTAAATAGCCCCTTGTTTACCAGATTGCTCAACTGGATAGAAAGCTGGGTATTTAGGGGTAAGCGTTGGATTCAATTGGCTACGCTGGCTGTAGTGTTGATATCCTTGTTTGGATTGACGAAGCTCCGTGGATTGGGCTATATTTTTGATGATATCCCACACCAGTCGTCCTTGTACCAGGACTTGAAATTCTTTGAATCAAATTTCAATGGAGTAGTTCCTCTCGAAGTGGTGGTTGACACGGGTAAAGAGAAAGGTACCAACAGCTCGAGTACCTGGAAGCGGCTCAATAAATTGCACAAGGTGTTGACCATCGATACGCTGGGGGGTAGACCGATATCTTTGGTCGATGGCTTGAAATATGCCACACAAGCCTACTACAATGGAAAGTCCAATCAATACAACTTGCCGGGTAGCATGGAGAAGAGTTTCATCTACAAATACTTTAATAACAGTGGTGGCGATGGCGATGCGGACATGATGCAAGCCTATGTGGATTCTACGGGACGTTATGCGCGAGTGAGTGTGCAGATTCGCGATATAGGATCAGAAAAGCTACCAGCGATTTTGGATAGTCTACAAGCAAAAGCAGACAAGATTTTTCCACCGGAAAAGTACAAAGTCACCTTTACCGGAACAGCAGTAATGGCCTCTACGGGCTTCTCCTATTTGGTGAAAGAACTTATTTGGAGTGTCATTTTTGCCTTCGGAATTATTGGGGTAATCATTGCCTTTCTATTCCGATCTCCAAAGATGTTGATTGCGGCATTTATTCCTAATCTTATTCCCCTCCTTCTGATCGCAGCCTTCATGGGCTTTGGCAGCATTTACTTGAAGCCTTCTACGGTCCTGGTGTTTAGTGTGGCTTTTGGTATTGCGATAGACTTTACCATTCACTTTCTGGCCAAATACCGCCAGGAGCTAGAGCATAGCAAGCTCCCGATAGGGAACCGACAGGCAAGGTTGGATGCTTTAGGTGTCACGATTCGAGAGAAGGGTCTTGGGATGCTGTACACTACTGTTATCCTGTTTTTCGGCTTTGTGATCTTCATGTTTTCAAGCTTCGAAGGCACCAAGTACCTCGGCATGCTTACCTCAATGACCATTATTGTTGCGCTCTTTAGCAATCTTGTGGTACTTCCTACTGTGTTACAGGATATTAGTTTAGGCAGAAGAGTCAAGAAAGATTGATCCTCAATTCTAGCAATAAGTGCCAGGCAAGAGTGGCCGGCGAAGCAATGGTCGCACATCAGATAGAAACCATACATCTACAGGCTACAAATAGGAATAATGTCGAAAATCACCGATATTTAGGACTATTGAGTAACTCAATTACCCTATTAACATGATTAGAACCATACCTATTTTGTCGATCTTCTTGCTCTGCCTCTTGAGCTATCCACTTCAAGCACAATTGTTTGTTGATGGCTCCTATACCGCAGAAGAAATGGTCGAAGACTTTTTCCATCATCCCGATCAATGTGTGAGTGTAAGCAATGTTACATATACCGGAGCGGAGGCAGGCATGGGATTCTTTGATGCAGGCAATTCTACACTGGCTGTGAGTGCTGGCATCATGCTGTGCAGTGGTGACATTGAAACTGCCATCGGACCCAACAATGCAGGTGGAACCGGCGACAATTTCGAAGGTGCCGGAGACGAAGATTTGGAGTCGCTTATCGAAGCTGGCATGAGTACGCATGATGCAGCTGTTCTGGAATTTGATATTGTGTCAAATAATCCAAGTATAGAATTCCAATATGTTTTTGGCTCTGAAGAATATCTCGAATTCGTCAATTCCGGCTTCAACGATGTCTTTGCTTTCTTTGTAAGTGGTCCAGGCATCGAAGGAGTAAAGAACATAGCCTTGATACCAGGCATGGACATTCCGGTAAGTATTGACAATGTAAATGCAGGCATCAATTCGGAATACTTTATGCTCAACGAAGATCCGGATTCCGGACTGCAGTACGATGGTCTCACTACTGCCTTGACTGCCACGATGGAAGTCACCCCAGGGGAAAGCTACCATATCAAGCTAGCGGTTTCTGATGTTGGTGATGGTATTCTGGATTCAGGTGTTTTTATTAGTGTCGAAAGTCTATGCGGGGTGGATCAGCTTTCTCCTATTTCAGACTTCCAGTCCGACAATATAGTACCCCTGGAAGACCCAGTAGTCACTTTTGAGAATAATGCCAAGTACGGCAGTAGCTGGCTTTGGGATTTTGGTGATGGCACGATCTCCACGGAGCGAAACCCGACGCATACTTATCCTTCCGTTGAAGCAGCTTATGAAGTCACGCTTTCCAGTAGTAATTACTGCTGTACGCACACGGTCACGCAGACTGTAGTCGTTGGGAATCCCACAGAAATCATATGTTCTATGTGTACAAACTACTTTGCGGTTTATCCAAATCCGGCACATGGAATGATCCAGACGGATCTACCGATGGATGAGGATTTCACCATCAGTCTTTACGATAATGCTGGCCATTTGTTGAATCAACAATTGGCTTCCGGGCACGTGCGTTTGGATCTTGCCCAATATGGCACTGGTTTATTCCTCCTGGAGGTGGTAGGCAAAGATGCTCACATAAGTGAGCGAATAATAAATCAATAGCCAGCATACTACCGTACGGATATTGTTTATCGCCGAGTGAGCTTCTGCTTGCTTGGCGATATTTTCTTGTGGATGAATTCTTAGACAATGAAAAAGTATGCACTCATTGTTGGTTTACTCTTTCCGTTTGTGGTATTTGGACAAAGCATTTCAGGGACGGTATCTGATAAGGCAGGACAGCCCTTGATTGGGGCAAGTGTGTATTGGCTTGATACAACCACAGGTACATCTACCAACAACCAGGGGGAATTTGAGATATCATCAATAGAAAATTCTAATAAAAAGTTGATCGCAAGCTTTGTTGGATTTATCTCCGATACAATTGAGATTATCAATCAAACTTTTGTAAAGTTTAAACTTTCAGACAGTAAAACTCTTGAGGAAGTACTTGTGCGAGATCAGCAAGACGGAGTCATTATTTCAAGCCTTAATCCGATTAAAACGGAGCAAATTACGCAAACTGAATTGCGCAAGGCTGCCTGTTGCGATTTGGCAGGATGTTTTGAAACCCAAAGCACAGTGCAACCACAGACAACCAATGTTATTACCAACTCAAAAGAACTTCGTATTCTTGGCTTGTCGGGAGTTTACAATCAGGTTTTGATTGACGGCTTTCCGATGATACAGGGACTATCTTATACCTATGGAATCAGCAGTATACCAGGAACCTTAGTGGATAATATTTATGTCTCAAAGGGGGCAAATAGCGTTGTTCAGGGCTTTGAAAGCATTAGCGGACAAATCAATGTCGAAACAAAAGAGCCTGATGACACCGACCGATTATTGCTCAATGCATACCTTAATAGTTTCAAGGAAAAGCATTTTAACGCCAACTATGCTTCTCAAATAGGAGAATGGAGTAATCAAGCTGCTGTTCATATGGTTCAGCCTGCCAGTAAAACTGACAGAGACAAGGATCAATTTTTGGACTTACCCCTACTGACACGCTATTCGGTTTTTAGCAAATGGAAATATGGAAATGATGTTGATGGTGGCTGGAACAGTAGAATCGGAGTACGTCTTCTCAATGAAAACAGGACAGGCGGACAGACCTTTTTCGATGCAAAAAGCCACAAGGGCAGCACCAGCATTTATGGACAAACTGTAAACATCAAGCAACCGGAAATTTGGACAAGAACAGGCTATAGATTCAATGACAAACAAAGCATTAGCCTCTTTGCTTCGGCGTATTTTCAAGACCAAAACTCTTTTTTCGGGACAGTCAAATACCAAGCTACCCAAACCAATTTTTATTGGAATATCCAGCATGAACTAAACTACAAAGACCATAACTTAAAAACAGGTATTAGTCATCGACATCTGAATTTGGAGGAAAATATTCTCTTTACTGAAAACACTCTACAAAGGACCTACGCAGGAGATTACAAGAGATTGGAGAATATATCAGGACTGTTTGCAGAAAATACCCTACGGTTTTTTGAGGACAAATTGACCTGGATTGTCGGAATTCGGGGCGACCACCATAATCAATTCGGATTCAAGCTCAGCCCTCGGACGCTTTTGAAATATGACATTGGCCCCAAAACCATTCTTCGAGCCAACATTGGGACAGGTTGGAGAACGGTTAATCTATTTAGTGAAAATATTGGTTTATTGGTTAGTTCAAGAGACATCATTTTCACCGAGCAGCTCGAAGCTGAAGAAGCATTGAACTACGGCGTCAACCTCACGCAGAAGTTTGACTCGAAAGACGAGGACTTATCAGGTTATTTCAGCGCAGACTATTATCGCACAGACTTCCAAAACCAAATTTTTCCTGACTATGATTCCGACCCCTCAAAGGCAATTATACAAAACTTTGAGGGTACAAGCATTAGTAATGGATTTCAGGCAGAGTTGTATTTAAAAATTTGGCAGAGAATTGAGCTAAAAGCAGGATACAACTATTTAGATGTCTATCGAATGAATGGCGAGACAAAACAAGTATTACCATTTAATCCCAAACACAAAGTACTTACCACTTTTGGTTATAAACCATTGACCAATAGGTTTCATTTCGACATGAATATACATTGCTATGGTAAACAACGATTGCCTAACACACAATCAAATCCAGTAGAATTTCAACGACCAGATTCGTCAAAACCCTACACAATCATAAATGCTCAACTTACATATAATTTCAATAAGATTGAAATGTATATTGGGTGCGAGAACATCTTTGATTTCAGACAGAAGCAAGCTATCATCAGTTGGCAAGATCCATTTAGTCCATATTTTGATACTTCTTCTGTTTGGGGACCAACAAGGGGACGAGAAGCTTACCTGGGACTGCGATATAGGTTGAGTACGTAGAGAAAATGGTCAACTTGTGGTTCAAGGCATACGGGACGGGACGGATGTCAGTTTGCACTGCCACCACGAGCCACGAACGGTGAAAATTAGCCGTGGGCGCAGCGGAACGAAGTGCTCTGATAGCGTCGCGGAAGCCAGCCAATAGTGGCTCCGACGAAGGAGGAGACGCTAGTGGCTGTGCTGTAGCAGCTAGCAGAGTGCTGAGTATTAGCGGAGCACGCGCAGGTGGCTGCTACGACCGAAACTAGTGTGCTCCAAAAAAAGAAAATGCATTGCATGAATTGATTACTGATTACAGATGACCGATGACGAATGCTCAAGGAGCAAGGAGCAAGGAGCAAGGAGCAAGGAGCAAGGAGCAAGGAGCAAGGAGCAAACTAATCAATCTTTAGATATTCCCACCAAAAATGGCGATTTTTGCGGACTCATTGGCTTGATTCTCAAGTCGGGGGGAAAATTGGAACGATTTACGAGCGAACGGGCTTGTAATCCCATCACAAATTAAGGATATGGACACGTTGGAGCAAGGTTTTAAGCAGTTGGAAAAGCTGGATTTGGTGGCGATAGATAAGGAGGTGCTAGCCTATTGGAAGGAGCACAATGTCTTTGAGCGTAGCATCAGTGAACGCTCTTCTGAAAAGCCATTTGTCTTTTATGAGGGACCGCCCTCAGCCAATGCGCAACCGGGCATTCACCATGTATTGGGACGAGCGATTAAGGATATCTTTTGTCGATACAAGACGCTGAAAGGCTATCAGGTCAACCGAAAGGGGGGCTGGGATACACACGGGCTACCGATTGAGCTGGCTGTGGAGAAGCGATTGGGCATCACTAAAGAGGATATTGGCAAGACCATATCAGTAGAGGATTACAATGCCAAGTGCCGCTCTGAAGTGATGAAGTATAAGGATGTTTGGGACGATCTGACCAATAAGATGGGTTATTGGGTGGATTTGGATGATCCTTATGTCACCTTTACCAACGACTATATCGAATCACTTTGGGCTTTGCTGAAGCGACTTTACGATAAGGGCTTGATGTATAAAGGCTATACGGTGCAGCCTTTCTCACCTGCAGCAGGTACAGGCTTGAGCTCGCATGAGTTGAATCAGCCCGGGACTTATCGAAATGTGAAAGATGTATCGGCTACGGCTCAGTTTAAGATTGCGGATCGTGAGGAGTTTTTTCTGGCCTGGACGACTACCCCATGGACACTTCCTAGTAATACTGCTTTGGCTGTGGGTAAGAAAGTGGACTATGTGAAGGTGAAAACTTTCAATCCCTATACACATTTGCCGGTCACTGTAATTCTGGCCAAGGATGCATTGCCAAAGTACTTCAATATGGACTTGGAGGGTGAGGTGTTGGAATCTTATGAAGCCGGTAGCAAGAAGATTCCTTTTCTGGTCATTGAAGAAATGAAAGGGGCCGATTTAGAGGGCACACGTTATGAGCAATTGTTGCCCTATGTGCAGCCTGAAGATGGAGATGCCTTTAAGGTTGTGATAGGGGACTTTGTTACGACAGAAGATGGAACTGGAATTGTTCATATCGCGCCTAGTTTTGGTGCGGATGATATGCGAATGGCAAAGTCTTATGGCCTTGGGTCGTTGACTTTAGTGGACAAACAGGGTAAATTTTTGGACAGCGTGGGAGAATTTGCTGGTCGATATGTGAAAAATTACCGTGATGATGAGGATTATGTAGATGTCAATATTGACATTTCTGTAAAATTGAAAAAAGAAAATCGCGCCTTTAAAGTAGAGAAGTACGAGCACAATTACCCACATTGTTGGCGTACAGATAAGCCGATTGTATACTATCCACTCGATAGCTGGTTCATTAAGACAACGGCCGTTAAAGATCGATTGGTGGAGCTCAATAATACGATCAACTGGAAGCCGGCTTCTACAGGTACCGGAAGGTTTGGAAAATGGTTGGAAGGATTGGTCGATTGGAACCTGTCACGTTCTCGGTACTGGGGTACTCCATTACCGATCTGGCGTACAGAGGATGGCTCAGAAGAGCTCTGTATTGGATCGATAGCAGAGCTGAAAGCCGGGGTAGAAAAATCGGTAGCAGCAGGCTTCATGGATGCCCTTGACTGGGATAATATCGACTTACATAAACCTATGGTTGACAAGGTGATACTAGTCAGCAGCAAGGGAGAAAAGATGTACCGTGAGCCGGATCTGATTGACGTCTGGTTTGACTCTGGTGCGATGCCTTATGCACAATGGCATTACCCCTTTGAGAATCAGGAAATCTTTGAGCGAAACTTCCCGGCGGACTTCATTGCTGAGGGGGTGGATCAAACTCGAGGCTGGTTCTATACGCTACATGCACTGTCCACTATGTTGTTCGATTCTGTGTCCTTTAAGAACGTCGTTTCGAATGGTCTTGTGCTGGATAAGAACGGCGTGAAGATGTCCAAGCGTCTGGGCAATGGTGTAGATCCATTTGAGACCATTGCAAAATACGGTGCTGATGCGACCCGATGGTATATGATCTCCAATGCTCAACCATGGGATAACTTAAAATTTGATATAGCGGGATTGCAAGAGGTTCAGAGAAAGTTTTTTGGCACGCTTTTTAATGTTTATAGTTTCTATACGCTATATGCGAATCTTGACAAATTTGCTTACCGGGAGGCGGAAATAGCTTCTGCCCAAAGACCGGAGATAGACCGATGGATTTTGAGCATGTTGCATTCACTGGTAAAAGAGGTGGATGAACATTACGCTAATTACGAGCCAACCAAGGCGGCAAGAGCCATCAGCGAATTCGCAGATCGACATTTGAGCAACTGGTATGTTAGACTTTGCAGGAGACGATTCTGGAAAGGAGAATATACTGAGGATAAAATCTCTGCTTATCAAACGTTGTACACTTGTCTGGAATTTATCACTCAGCTTATCTCTCCTATTTCTCCATTCTTCTCCGATTATTTGTTCCGGGAATTGAACCGGGTGGGTCAGCGTCATGATACGGACTCTGTACACTTATCAGATTTCCCGGTGGCCGATGAGACCATGATCGATGCGGCTCTTGAAGAGCGCATGCGCATGGCTCAGGATTTGTCCTCTATGATTCTATCGCTCAGAAAGCGAGAGAAGATCAAAGTTCGGCAGCCACTTACAAAAATTCTCATACCAGTATCAAGTCCTGAACAGCAGGCACAAATTGAAAAGATCGCTGCCCTCGTCTTACATGAGGTCAACGTGAAAGAAATAGAATATGTCAGTGATACCAGCGGCTTGGTGACGAAAAGTATCAAGCCCAACTTCAAGGTTCTGGGAAAGAAAGTGGGACCTAAAATGAAGGAGGTAAAAACTGCTATAGAAGCCTTGGGTCAAGAACATATCGCAGCATTTGAAGCGGCGGGAGGACTAGATCTAACACTGGCGGAAGGGGACACCGTCTCCTTGACAACTGAGGATGTCGTAATCGGCTCCGAGGATATCAAGGGTTGGCTGGTGGCCAGTGAAAACAGCCTTACGGTGGCATTGGATGTCAACCTTACGGATGCTTTGCTTCAGGAAGGACTTGCAAGAGAATTGATTAACAAACTTCAAAGACTAAGAAAGGAAAGAGGATTTAATGTAACGGACCGAATCAACCTGAGCATCGAGCAAAACGACGAGATCGACCAGGCGGTTGAAGCATTCCGGGATTACATTTGCAACGAGACACTAGTACAAGAGCTTGCTTTTGTGGATACATTGGAGAGTGGGGAAACTCTCGAAATCAATGAGCATCAGGTAAAACTGGATGTTCAGGTAGTGGATAGTTGATGGTCGTAAATGGAATTCTGCCTTTTTCGATTAGAGCACTTTACAAACCAAATTATGAACATGGCTATCGAAAACGCACCAGAAAGACTCGTACGCTACAGCGACGCTGACCTACAAGAATTCCGCGAACTCATCTCCAATAAGCTGAACGAGGCCAAAGGAGAGTTCGAGCATTATCAAGAACAGATCAAATCTTTTAACGAAAACAACAAAAAGAACTACAGCGGACTCGAAGATGGATCAGGTACCATGGAAAAAGAGTACCTTAATCAAATGGCAAGCCGAATGATTCAGTACATTAAGCATCTGGAAGGCGCTGCTGCCAGAATAGAAAACAAAACTTATGGCATCTGCCGGAAGACTGGCAAGCTGATCAATAAGCAGCGTTTGCTGCTTGTACCTCACGCTACGCTCAGTATAGCTGCCAAGAGAAACAACTAGTTTCTCTCAGTTCCGTTACACTACACCACTCCTATGAATATTTGGGCATTACACCCTGAATATTTGTACAAAAAAGCAGGAATTAATTTCCTGCTTTTTTTGTTGGTGAGCATGGGTGCTAATGAGGTAAATACCGCAGAAGGCGGAAAGGCTTTGCCTGTTGCTACCTCAATTGCATTTGGGCTTAGAACATGATATAGTTTGGATGCTTGCTGGCTGTTCAATAATCAAGATCGATGGTTATTGAAAAATCGGTACCTTTGCGCATTATTCCAGTAAAAGTATAAGTAAGCCTTGAAGGGAATCCATGCGTTAATGGTGGTACTTTTGGTCTTGTTAGTCGACCAAAGTTTGAAGATCTGGGTAAAAACCCATATGGCAATCGGAGACGAGTTTTCCGTCTTCTTCAAATGGTTTCGAATACGATTCACCGAAAATCCAGGCATGGCCTTTGGCTGGGTACTGGGCGGTGAATATGGCAAACTGGCCTTAACCCTCTTTAGGATTGTGGCCGTCGGCGTATTAACCTACTTCGTCCGCTTCCTCATCAAGGAAAAAGCCAAGACCATCATTATCCTGAGCCTGTCTTTGATTCTGGCAGGAGCTATCGGTAATATTATTGACAGTCTATTCTACGGAGTCTTCTTCGAAGAAAGCAGCCGGTCGGCCAGAAATATTGCCAATTTTCTTCCACAGGGAGGCGGTTATGCCAGTCCTTTCTATGGCAAAGTTGTTGATATGTTATACATGCCGGTGTATCAGGGCTACCTCCCCGATTGGGTGCCCATCTACAGAGGCCATTATATGATTTTCTTTAGACCGATTTTCAATGTCGCCGATGCTTCGATCACACTAGGCGTAATCTTGATACTTCTCTTTCAAAGGTCCTTCTTTTCTGATCCGGTAGGTAAGCCGAAAGAGCTTCCTGAAACGGACTAGTCAGACTCGAATTGCCAGAAAGAATCATCTCAGAAACCACAATTTTGGCAGAACTTATAGAAACCGCAAGCAAACAAGAAACGGCGATTCTGGTAGGATTGATCTACAAGGATCAAACCGAAGAACGACTTGATGAATACATGAATGAGCTGGCCTTTCTCGCTGAGACCGCTGGTGCACAAGTAGTTAAGCATTTCAAGCAGAAACTTCCCCATCCCAAAAAACGAACCTTCGTCGGAGTGGGTAAGCTGGAAGAGATCGCCACCTATGTTGAAGAAAAGGAGATCGATCTGGTCATCTTCGACGATGATCTTTCTCCAACCCAGCAACAAAATCTCGAAGAGGAGCTCAAGGTAAAAGTGGTCGACCGAAGCTTGCTAATCCTCGACATTTTTGCCAGTCGCGCTCAGACTGCACAAGCGAGAACGCAAGTAGAAGTTGCACAACTAAAGTACCTGCTTCCCAGACTAAAAGGTATGTGGACTCACCTTGAAAGACAGCGCGGTGGTATTGCTATGCGTGGTCCGGGTGAGAAAGAAATCGAGACAGATAGAAGGATCGTGAAGGACACCATCTCCCGACTTCGCAAGAAGCTGGAGACCATCGACAAGCAGAATCAAACACAGCGAAAGACCAGAGGACAATACATCAGGGTAGCTATGGTCGGCTACACCAATGTCGGAAAGTCCACCCTCATGCGCTTACTGAGCAAGACGGATGTTTTTGTTGAAGACAAGCTATTCGCAACACTGGATACCACAGTCCGCAAGATCGTTTTGGGACGTACGCCCTTGCTGCTCTCTGATACCGTTGGATTCATTCGTAAGTTACCGCACCATCTGGTGGAGAGTTTCAAATCTACTCTCGATGAAGTCCGCGAAGCAGACATCTTGTTGCATGTTGTCGACATGGCGCACCCGCAGTTTGAAGACCATATCAATGTGGTCAACAAGACGCTCAAAGACCTCAAAATAGGCGAGAAGAATACCCTGACTATCTTCAATAAACTCGATCTCTATCGCGAAAGGTATTTCGACAAGTACCTGGAAAATGAAGTGAAAGATGAAATTCTGGAAGATCTAAAGACGACCTGGCAGGAGCGTACCGAAAACAAATGCCTCTTTATCTCTGCCACAAAGAAGGAGGGAATTGAAGAGCTACGCGAGCGATTACTCGCCGAGGTGCAAGGGATGTACAAAATTCGCTTTCCCTATAAGTCCAATTTCTTTTAGTCTTTACGTAGCTTTGATTTCGGGCAATCCCGTGCTTCATAATCCACCATGATGCTACTGCAAATAAAAAATCTGGATAAAACGATTGAGCGGGTCGGGCAGAATGTGTTTCTGGAAACCAGTGCATGGATCTACAGAATGCTGGGCATCAATCCCTCCATTCAGAAAAGCATTCTGGCCTCCATCTTCATCCTGACCCTGCTATTCCTTTTGCACAAGGTAGCGCTCCGGATGATGTACCGCTACACCAGCAGCGACAACATCCGCCGCATCTATCGCCTTCGCAGTGGAATCACCTACCTCTTCTACGTGTTGGGATTCCTGCTGGTCGGCCGCATTTGGTTTACCGGTATCGACTCCATTGCCACCTACCTGGGTCTGCTTTCTGCCGGTATCGCCATCGCTTTACAAGTCCCCCTTGTCAATCTGGCCGGATGGCTTTTCATCATCATCCGCCGTCCCTTCGAGCTGGGCGACCGAATTCAGATCGGAGAGCATGTCGGCGATGTAGTCGACATCAATGGCTTCCAGTTTACCATCAATGAAATCGGCCATTGGGTAGATGCAGAGCAGAGCACAGGTCGATTATTAGATATTCCAAATGGCAAGGTCTTCAGCGAAATTTTTGCCAACTACACAAAAGGCTTCCGATATATTTGGAGTGAGATTCCCGTCCTGATTACCTTCGAAAGTGATTGGAAAGAGGCCAAGCGAATCCTCATGGAAATCATCGAACAACACTATCAAGAGTTCGCGCCACAAGCCAATCATGAAGTAAAAAAAGCCGCCCGCAAATTTCTGATCTATTACAACAATCTCACACCCATTGTCTACACGGATGTACTCGACAGCGGTGTCAATCTCACCATTCGCTATCTGGTCAATCCACGCCGCCGTCGATACAGCCGCGAAGTAATTTGGGAGGATGTGCTAACTGCTTTTGCAGCACATGACAACATCGAATTGGCTTACCCTACTTACAGGATTGTTAAGGAATAGTTTTTCTAATTACTGATGACCAGTTACTGATGACTGACCTTATCGTCGGATCGGCTTCTGCTGTCTCTTTTTGGGTATGTCCCTACGTTCATTCCGCAATTCGCTGCGCTCTTACTCCATTCACTTCGGGCCGGGCTATCCGCTCTCACTCACCTTGTCCACAGGGCTTCGGCTTCATGCGCTCTGTGGTCTCTCCTATCGTCGAGCCCCCATAGCACATGCCTCAGTCCCTGTGGCCGGCGGCTCATACCGCTTCTATCCCTCATACATTTGGAGGTACGGTGTGTTTCACCACCCCAAGCCCATCAGCTTTCAGTAAAACCACGAGGTTTAGCGACATATCAATGTCGCAGCGCGGAGCTAGCAATTCAAATC
>JAHDDV010000448.1 GCA_020629205.1 Chitinophagales bacterium
CCTTGAACCTTGAACCTTGAACAAATCTAGTAAGCCTCCTTAGCATCCAAAACAAAGTCAATCTTCCCCATCGACTCCCCATTGATCTGCAGCTCCAAAACATGCTTTCCCGGATAGTACTTCCGCGTATTGATCTGCACAAAAGAATGCTGCTTCTCAATGTGCAAGTCCTCGCCTTTTGCCAGATCCAGCTTCTTCAACTTAAACACCTTTGGTGCCGTTTCACCATTGCTCTTCATAAAGTGAATTACATAATCCACCATCAGCTTTTGCTTCTTGAGATTCTTCAAGTCAAAGCCAAACTTGATCTTCTCCCCCTTCTTCACAGAAGCAGATTCCAGGGCAAAATCAACAATTTCAATAGCCGGATTTGCCGGATAACCCAAGATAGATAAAGCATCCTTATTGCCTGCCTTTACCATCGAACGCAATGCATGGCCCGTAATCCAGTCTGTGCCGGCCTGCCTATCCTTTTTCCAGCCTCTAAGCAGTTTTAAAACCACCGCTTGATTGTCCTTCCCAATGTCATTCAGGTTATTGGCCACCGATCGGCGAACATAGAGCTCTGGGTCATTCTTTAGATTCTCCAATATCGGAAGGATAGGACTCGGGTCCTGCACAAACTGATTCAAGCGAAGCCCCCAGGGCAAACGTGGCCTACAACCCTCACTTGCCAGCCTGCGCACATGAAAGTCCTTGCTCCTCGACCACTTTTGCATGGTCTTCATCATGCCTTTAGGATTGCGATCGATAAAGGGCCGAACAGCAAACTCACTGCTAAAAAGATGGGTGACTTTTGCCAGAGCGGGCACAGAGAGCTTTGGATAATCCAGTCCATGCAGTTGTATGAAGTTAGGATAAAACCAATACTCCAGACGCCCCTCAGGCTCCTTGTCCTTTACCGTCTCAACCACGTGCAGGAACAAGTCCAAGGCCTCGGGATAATCCGAAGGCAGCAATTCGCGTATACAATCCGCAATGTGATTGCTCCGATCTTTGAGCTCTCTATTATCCCACTGATCATCAAAGACTAATTTACTAAACCGCTTTCGGTCAAATGCTTTCGAGGCTTTCTGGAACTCTTTTCCAGTCTGGTCAATTAGTTCTTTAGTCAAGAGGTATTTTAAGGGCTCCATTGGGCTGTTTTTTTTGTATTGTTGCGACAATATCAAGAATTCAAACGAATATACTAAACGGACGCAAGACGTAAGACGCAAAGCTTGGAAGATAGGTAAGCACTAGACTCTAGACACTAAGCACTAAAAACTTGAAACTAAATAATCTATCTTTGCCACATGAAATCGCAATTGAAAATTTACAACACCTTAGCAAGAGAAAAGCAGGTATTTGAACCACAGGTCGAAGGCCATGTTGGCCTATACGTCTGCGGTCCAACCGTATACAGTGACGTACACCTCGGCAACTGCCGTACTTTCATTTGCTTTGATGTGGTACATAGATATTTGGTCTACCTTGGGTACAAGGTTCGCTATGTGCGCAATATCACCGATGTTGGGCATTTGGTAGATGATCAGGATGATGGGGAAGACAAGATCGCCAAACGTGCTAAGCTCATGGAGTTGGAGCCAATGGAAGTAGTGCAACACTACACCAATGGCTTCCACGAAATGATGGATATCTTCAATTGCAACAGACCGAGCATCGAGCCTACTGCTACAGGTCATATCGTTGAGCAGATCGAAATGGTGCAGCAGATACTGGACAAGGGCTTCGCCTATGAATCCAATGGTTCTGTCTACTTTGATGTGAAGAAATACAGCGAAAGCTATCCCTATGGAGAGCTATCTGGCCGTATTCTCGAAGATCTGCGGTCAGGCACCAGAGAGCTCGATGGTCAATCAGAAAAGAAAGACTCACTCGATTTCGCCATCTGGAAAGCAGCCTCTGAGGAGCATATCATGCGTTGGAACTCCCCCTGGGGTGAAGGCTTCCCTGGCTGGCACCTGGAGTGCTCAGTAATGAGCCAAAAGTACCTCGGCAAGACCTTCGATATCCATGGTGGCGGTATGGACCTCAAGTTCCCTCACCACGAATGTGAGATTGCACAGTCTGTAGCCAGCTATGGCACAAGTCCGGTCCGCTACTGGATGCACACCAATATGGTAACCGTCAATGGCGAGAAGATGGGCAAGTCCAATGGCAATTCGATTATGCCGGATGAACTCTTCACTGGCAATCATGAACTGCTAACCAAAGGCTACTCGCCGATGGCCCTTCGGTTCTTCATTTTGCAGTCGCATTACAGCAACAATTTCGATATCTCCAATGATGCGCTACAAGCCTCCGAAAAAGGCTACCAGCGTTTGATGAATGCTTACAAGGTCCTACAAGGATTGGCCTATGCCACTAATGGTACAGAAGTCAGCGAGGCTGAAGAGCAGGAAGTACAAAAGCTGATCGAGCAATGCCACGAGCGCATGAACGATGACTTCAATACAGCCGAGACCATCGCCGTCTTGTTTGACATGAGCAAAAAGATCAACAGCTACAACGAAAAGAAGCTGCCGATCTCCAGTATCAGTCAAGAGACCTTCGAATCGCTCAAAAAGACCTTCACCGAATTCGTTCGCGACGTGCTTGGACTCAAAGAAGAAGATGCCGGAGACAGCGGACTGACCGATGAGCTGATCGGCTTTATTCTGGAGATGCGTAATGCTAGTCGTGAAAGAAAGGACTGGGCTACATCCGACCAAATCCGCGACAAGCTCACGGAGCTAAAAATTCAGGTCAAAGACGGAAAGGAAGGCGTTTCCTGGACTGTCGGCTAGTCTTCCAACACTATGATACCAATGCAGCAAAACTCCTTCATGCTTAGAACGATCGTTTTACTCTTGATCATGGCGGCAACTTTCACCGCCTGCGATCGCACGGCTGATGATCCTAAACCAGTAAAAAAGCCGGCCAAGAAGCCTAAATTACAGGTAGACCGGCCGGCTTTTAGTGCCGATTCCTCCTACGCCTACGTTGCCAGGCAAGTGGATTTTGGTCCACGTGTCCCCGGCACAGATGCCCAGGTAAAATGTGCCGACTGGCTCAAAGCAAAGCTCGAAGCCACTGCCGATCGTGTGATGGTCCAACAGGATCAAGTCACTTTCCCGGGCACCAACAAGCAGTTGCCCATGTACAATATCGTTGGCTCTTTCAATCCCGAGGCCAGGCAGCGTGTACTGCTATGCGCCCATTGGGACACCCGCCCAAAAGCTGATATGGACGATGAACGTACCGACGAGCCCATCCCAGGTGCCAATGATGGCGCAAGCGGGGTAGGTGTGCTATTGGAGATCGCCCGCCAACTCAAAGCCAAGCCACTCCAGCAAATCGGCGTAGACATCGTGCTATTCGATGTGGAAGATTACGGGGAAAGCGGTGTTCGCGATTCCTATTGTCTCGGCTCGCAGTACTGGTCGCGCAATCCACACGTGCCCGGTTATCGCGCCACATTTGGCATCTTACTCGATATGGTAGGCGCCAAGGGCAGCGTCTTCCTTCAAGAAGCCAATTCCCTCAAATATGCCAAGAACGTCGTTCGTGAAGTCTGGAATATTGGCCATGCCCTGGGCTACAGCAGCTTCTTCCTAAAGCAGCGCACCGGCGCCGTCACCGACGATCACCTATACGTCAATCAGATTGCCAAGATCCCCACGATCGACATTATTCAATACGACCCCCAAATCTTCGAAAAGGGCTTTGGCGACTACTGGCACACACACGATGACGACATGTCCATCATCGACAAGCGCACCTTGAAAGTCGTGGGAGAGACCGTACTCGCAACCGTCTACGAAGCCGATAAGTAAGCGCTTCTTTTTTTGGAGCGCAGCTGTAAAAGCTCGTAGCAGCACCCGTC